>JAFUVU010000027.1 GCA_017477465.1 Bacteroidales bacterium | reverse complement strand
GCTTGTACTGATCAACCGGAGTGTGGAATACGATGGCATTCAATGGCTGTGGGCGGCACTGCTTTATATTGGAGGCTTTGCCATTATGTAAGTTTTCACCCTGCGCAGTACCGGTAAGCCGATTCCCGAGATTGTCGGCAATGCAAAGGCCTTTGTCAAGAAACGGTTCGGTAAAGGATAGAGTAAAGAAAATTCACATTTATAGGTATAACACAAGCCATGGCATCCTCAATGGAGTGCCAGGGCTTACTTATTATTAGCATTTCGGAAAAAGTGGAGTTTATTTCCGATTTTTTTGAAACAATAAATTGACAGAAGCCACCTATCTTTGCATCAGTGAAAAATTATGACACTATGCAATACACAACACTTTCCAATGGCATCCAGATGCCCCTTCTGGGATACGGAGTATTCCAGGTCCCTCCGCAGGAAGCGGAGCGCTGCGTCGCTGACGCTCTTTCCGTAGGTTATCGCCTCATAGATACCGCCCAGGCCTACTTTAACGAAGAAGGCGTGGGAGCCGCCATCGCGAAGAGCGGCATTCCCCGCGAGGAGATTTTCCTTGTCAACAAGGTGTGGATCAGCAACAACGGCGAGGAAAAAGCCGACGCTTCCATTGACGAAAGCCTCCGGAAACTCGGCACTGACTATATCGACCTGTTGCTAATCCACCAGGCCTACGGTGACGTCTTCGGCACCTGGCGTGCTATGGAGAAGGCCTACAAGGCCGGAAAGGTGCGCGCCATCGGCGTGAGCAATTTCCAGGCGGCCCGTTTCTTCGACCTGGCCCATTACGTGGATATCAAGCCGATGGTCAACCAACTCCAGTGCAACGTGCTTTGCCAGCAGACCGGCATCGAACCCATCCTCTCCGACTTCGACACCAAGATGATGGCCTGGGGCCCGCTGGGCGGTCAGGGTGCGGAAGGGGTCGTGAAGAACCCGCTGCTCGCCGAGATAGGTGCAGCCTACGGCAAGACCGCCGCGCAAGTGGCGCTCCGCTGGCTCACGCAGTGCGGCATCGTGGCCATTCCCAAGTCTTCTCACAAGGAACGGATGGAGCAGAACTTCAATATCTTCGACTTCTCACTGACTTCCGACCAGATGCAGCAGATTGCCACCCTCAACCAGGAAGACACCGGCTTCATCAACTTCCAGGATCCCAACTTTGTGAAATACCTCATTGAAAATTACGGATAATGAAACGCATCCTCACCATTGCCACTCTACTGCTCTCCATCGCAGCCTGCGGCCAAAATAACAACAAAAACATGAATAATCAGAAAACCATCGTCGCTTATTTCAGCTGGAGCGGAAACACCACTGAAATCGCCAATTACATTGCTGCCAAAACCGGAGCAGACACCTTTGAAATCGTAACCGAAAAAGAGTATCCCACTGAGTACCAGCCCTGCACGGAAGTGGCCAAGGCCGAAAAGGAGGCCAACGCACGTCCTGCCATCAAGGGCGCCATCGAAAACTTCGAACAGTACGACGTCATCTTCATCGGCTGTCCCGTCTGGTGGTACACCGGCCCCATGGCCATGATGACCTTCCTGGAGAGCTACAACTTCGAGGGTAAGACCGTCATTCCCTTCTGCACAGCCTACAGCGGCCCTTCTCAAACCTTGAAGGCCATCGTGGAGGCTACGCCAAAGAGCGAACACAAAGATGGTATCTGCGTCGTAACCAAGGAACTGGGCGGCAAAGGCCTTGACAAGAAACACGGCGAGGTGGATGCCTGGCTTAAGAAAATAGGATTCTGAAGATGAAAAAAGTTATCACCCTTGCAGCCATCGCGCTGCTTTCTGTGGCCGCATTTGCCCAGACTTTCACTCCCAAGGAGCAGGAACTCATCGACCTGTCCAACCAGAAATGGGCCTGGATGGCCGAGAAGAATGCCGATGCTCTTGCAAACCTCTTCCACGAGAATGCCCAGTTTGTCCACATGGGTGGCTCCTGGGGCAAACAGCAGGAAGTGGAAATCATCCGCCAGGGCTTCATCTGGTACAAGAAGGCAGAAATCCATTCCCAGGAAGTCAAGTTTGTGGAAAAGGATGCCATCGTTTACAGCAACATCCATTTGACCTCCGAAGTTGGTGGAAACGAAGTCCGTTTCCCATTCACAGTGAGCGAGGTGTATACCAAGGTTAAAAAAGAATGGAAACTGGGCGCCCTGATCTTCACCAAGATGGCCGAACCCGAAGTGCCCCCTGTGCCGTTTCTTACCTTGAATAACGGTCTTCTGATGCCTCAGTTTGGCATTGGTACCTATCAGCAGACCAATGAACAGGCCCATAATGGCGTGTTGGCAGCATTAAGGATGGGTTATCGTCACATTGATACGGCACACGCCTATCAGGATGAGCGCGGCGTCGGTCAGGCCATCAAAGAGAGTGGCGTTTCCCGTAATGAAATCTGGCTTACCAGCAAGATCTGGCCCAGCGAGTACGGCGAAGGAAAGACCCTGGAAGCCATTGACAAGATGCTGGAACGCCTGCAGGTTGACTATATCGACCTTCTGTATGTCCACCAGCCGATGGGTGACTTTGTGGGTGCCTGGAAGGATATGGAAAAGGCCGTAAAAGCCGGAAAAGTCCGTGCCCTGGGCATCTCTAACTTCGACGCCAACGACGAGGTCTTTGACCGGATTATTGCGGCGGCGGAAATCAAGCCCGTTGCCCTCCAGATAGAGTGCCATCCTTATGCCCAGCGTAAGGCCATCCGCGAAAAGGCGGCAAAGTACGGCCTCCAGGTGGAATGCTGGTTCCCGCTGGGCGGCTATATGAGCCAGGGCGCTTTATTCAAGGATCCCGTCATCATGGCTATCGCCGAGGCTCATCACAAGACGCCGGCCCAGGTCATCCTCCGCTGGCATCTTCAAGAAGGCTTCTCCGTGATTCCCGGTTCCAAGACTCCGGCTCACATTGCCGAGAATATCGACATCCTGGACTTCGCTCTCTCCGACGCCGAGATGCTCGCCATCAAGGGTCTGGACAAAGAAGCCCGCTTCTTCAATATGGATTACGAGCAGGCAGAGCAGTTCATACTGAACTGGAAGATAGAGGACTGACAATTATCTACATCATAGAATAACCGGCTGACAGATTCGTTCTGACAGCCGGTATCTTTTTAATCGGAGATTTACCACAAAAATTCCGAATGCGGCCGATTTTTCGTAACTTGCGTCTTGTTATGGCGGAGGACCTTATCATACGGCACACGATCAGTTCATTGGGAGATGCGGACATCAGCCTGCATCTGACGCATCTGTTGTGCCTGGAAGGTTCGGCCGTTATCAAGTTCAATACCAGAGACTTTTCTATTGAAAAGGGCGGCTGCTGTATCATCCGCGCGACCCAGCTCATCGAGGGCTGGAAAGCCTCTGATGACTTCCAGTGCGTGATTGTCTATGCAGACCCACAGTTCATTGAGAAAGCCACTCCTCGTAGCAACTACGGTATCAGGGGGTCTTTGTCGCTATTCAATACGCCGGTATTTCAACTGAACGAGGAGGAGTTTGAGCGCTGCAAGGCCGATTATGACCATATAGAAAAGTGCCTGAGTAATCCGCAGCACCGCTTTTTTGAAGAAGTCAAACTTAACGCTATGCAGGCGCTTATTCTGGATTTCTTTGACTTCCATGCACGCCTGAACGATAAAGAGGACGATATCCAGACTCCGTCGGCCCAGCTAATGTGGCGTTTCATAAGCATGCTGGAGCGTGGCGATTACCGGCAAAACCGGGAGGTCTCCTATTATGCCTCCGAACTATGCGTAGTTCCGAAATACCTCTCCGAAATCTGCAAACATGTGAGCGGCGAATCGGCTAACTACTGGATAAACCGTTTCACCATTCTGGATATTTCCCGCCTGCTGCGGGACAAACAGTTGGACTTTGTTGAAATTGCTGATTTGTTCAACTTTTCATCGGTCTCCTACTTTACGCGCTACGTCCAGCGGTATCTGGGAGAGAGCCCGTCGGAGTATAGAGGGTGACACCTTCACCTTCAAGCTGGACCAGGCCCTCGCCGACAACGGCGGCATCTTCCTGATCATCGAGGCCACCGAAGGCCAGTCCAACGGTGTGACCCGCGCTCATGCCAAGGCATCCGGCATCAAGCTCGTGGAAGAGCCCACCGATGCCGCCATCGACATCCGTGCGGACTACGTGGCCAAGTACGGCGCCCCCAGCGCCGCGGCCCCGAAGATCTTCTTCCGCTACTACTACGTCAACTCCTCCACCGGTGAGAAGTCCGGCACCATGCTGGCAGAAGTCAAGTGGGCCGCTGCTGCGGCCGGTGGCGGTGAGCCGTAGTCGAAACTCTCTCTGGCGTTTCCGCCAAACCTAAACTTTTTACCCTCCGCAGTCGTGAGATTCCGGAGGGTTTTCTTATGCTTTTTGACGGTCCGGACAAAAAAAATGAAGATTTTTGAAAATTTTTTCGGCCCCAAACACATTTATTTTTGCTCGGATTTCCTTACGAAAACCGCTCTATTAGCCGTATCACATTTGTACCACGCACCATATAAACGACTGATTTACAGTATGGTGTCAAAAACTTTACAGTTATTTAACGTCTGAACTAACGGAAAACCATCCGGAAGACGGTGCGAGAGGTGTCGCTGCTAAGAAGTTCGATGCTGCCGTTGTGCTGGCGCATGATTTGGCGGGCCAGGGAAAGGCCGATGCCGGAGCCCTCTTTCTTGGTGGTGTAGAAGGGGATGAAAATCTGCTCCTGGGCCGATGGGGGAATGGGCTCGCCGTCGTTGGCAACCTGGACTATCACATCGTCGTCCTTGCCCATCATGGCCGATATGTCGATATGCTTGGCGCCGGCCTGCAAAGCGTTCTTGATAAGGTTGATGAGAATCTGTGAGATTTGTCCCTCGTCGGCATAAATAATGATATCCGGCTCTTCGGGCCGATAGGTGCAGACGGCCCCGCACGAAGCGGCAAACTCGCTGTTGAGGGCGATGACGCCATCCATAAGCTCCTTAAGGTCAACAGCTTTCCTTATTGGCCGAGCGACGCCCGACAGTTGCCGATAGGTCTCTACGAACTTGATGAGATTCTTGGACGAGTCGGAGATGGTGTCAAGCCCGGCCTTCACGTCCAAGTCGCTGTGTCCGTTCTCGTCCATGGACTTTGACAGGGCGTCGGAGAGCGAAGAAATAGGGGAGACCGTATTCATAATCTCGTGCGTCAGCACGCGGATGAGTTTGGTCCAGGAGTCCTGCTCGTGAGCCTGACGCTGCTTTTCGAAAATTGTGCGGATGCGGTTGAGGGTGCGGTTGAACTTGTTCTTGTTCTGGAAACGGAAGTTCAGTTCACCGTCCTCCAGGGCATCCATCATGTAGGCCACCTTTTTTATATCCTTGTGCCTTGTGCGGAGCGTGGCAATCACCGCCGCAATGACAGCGACGATGATGCAAAGCAGTATGACAGTCCAAAGTTCCATATTACAGATTCCCGGTCAAGCCGGGAATGACGCTACCCGTCATGCCCGACCCCGATCGGGCATCTTATAGTCCGTATTTCTTCATTTTGGCATACATGGTCGGCCGGCTGATACCCAGTGCCTTGGCTGCGGCGGAAATGTTACCGTTGAAGCGCTCGATGGCCTCTCGGACAAGAGATTCCTCGTCTTCGCCCGGAATGACAAAGGAACTGTCATTTCGACCGGAGCGAAGCGGAGTGGAGAAATCTATGTCTTTTGCCAGGAGAACGCTCCCTTCTGATAGTATGACCGCCTTCTCTATGCAGTTCTGCAGTTCCCGGATATTGCCGCTCCAGTAGCCGTTCTCCAGAGCCTGTTTTGCCGATTCGTCCAGTCCGGTGACGGGCCGATGATACTTATCGGCAAACTGGCCGATGAACATTTCTGCCAGCGGGACGATGTCTTCCCTGCGCTCCCGCAGTGCCGGAAGGGCGATGTGCACTGTGTTGATCCTGTAATACAGATCCTCGCGGAAGCGTCCTTTCCGCACCAATTCCTCAAGGTCCATATTGGTGGCGCAGATGAGGCGGATGTCCACCGGGATGGCCTTGGTGCCGCCAACGCGAACGACGCTGCGGTTCTGAATCACCCGCAGCAGTTTAGCCTGCAGATGCAGAGGGATATTGCCGATTTCATCCAGAAAGAGCGTCCCGCCATCGGCCTGCTCAAATTTGCCTACGTGGTCGGTATGTGCATCGGTGAAGGCGCCTTTTACGTGGCCGAAAAGCTCGCTTTCGAACAGAGTCTCCGTTATGGCGCCGGCATCCACCGCCACCATCTGCTTCCCGCTGCGAAGGCTGCGGGCATGTATTTCCCGCGCCAGGACATCCTTGCCGGTGCCGTTTTCGCCGGTTATGAGTACCGTGGCATCGGTGGGGGCAATTTTGTCGAGGGTTTTGCGGATGGCGGCCATGGACTTTGAAGTGCCCCAGAACATGAGATTCCCGGTCGAGCCGGGAATGACGTCACCCGTCATGCCCGACCCTGATCGGGCATCTCTTCCCATCGACTTCCTGGCTTTGTCGCGCGCTGCCGTCAGCGTTGTCACCAGTTTATCGTTGTCCCACGGCTTCACTATGAAATCGAACGCTCCGCGCTTCATCGCTTCCACAGCCAGCTGGATATCGGCATAAGCTGTAAAGAGGACCACCTCTACCTCCGGCATCATTTTTTTGATTTCGCCGGCCCAGTAAAGGCCTTCGTTGCCGGTATTTATGCTGGCGGAGAAATTCATGTCCAGCAGCACAACATCAGGCCGGAAACGCTCAAGTGTAGAAACCAGCGTCACAGGCGAGGGAAGCGTCTCCACCTCCGCGAAATGCACGGGCAGAAGGATTTTTAGCGCCTGGCGGATGCCGGCGTTGTCGTCCACTATCAGTATTTTCCCTTTTTTCGAAGCCATAATCGACGACGAATTTACATATTTATTACCGCACACGCAATATGCAATTATAAATAAAAATGGCAACGGATTGAAAAACAATCTATTGCCATTTTAATTTTGTACTGGGTAGGAGAATCGAACTCCTATTGCGAGATTGAGAATCTCGAGTACTAACCGTTATACGAACCCAGCAAGTGGTTTGCAAAGGTACGATATTTTTTCTAATCTGCAAATATTTTTTGTACATTTGCATATTAAACCTATAAGTTATGACCCTGATTAAATCCATTTCCGGCATTCGCGGCACCATCGGCGGTCAGCCCGGCGGCGCACTTACTCCAATCGACGTTGTAAAATTCACTGCGGCATACGCTGCAACTCTTCCTCAGAGGAAAGCAACTCCCAATGGGACAAAGTACAAGATTGTCGTCGGTAAGGATGCCCGCCTCTCCGGCGATATGGTGGAGCAGTTGGTAGTAGGCACTCTTGTAGGCTGCGGAATAGACGTGGTCAAGTGCGGCTTCGCTTCCACCCCTACAACGGAAATGGCGGTCCTTTTTGCAGGGGCCGACGGAGGTATCATCCTCACGGCCAGCCACAATCCCCGCCAGTGGAATGCTCTCAAACTTCTCAACGACAAGGGAGAATTCCTGACTGCGGCAGAAGGCCAGGCCGTCCTGGACCTTGCAGAAAAGGAAGATTTCAACTTCGCGGAAGTCGATGATCTGGGAACAATAGAGGAGGAAGACTTCACGGACAAGCATCTGGATGCCGTGCTGGCCCTCCCTGCAGTGGACGTGGAAGCCATCAAGGCCGCTCATTTCACCGTAGTGGTGGATGCCATCAACTCAGTTGGCGGAATTATCATGCCACGCCTTCTTAAACGGCTGGGCGTCAAGTGCATCGGCCTTAACTGCAATCCTACGGGCGACTTTGCCCACAATCCGGAGCCGCTTCCCGTCAACCTCAAAGACCTCTGCGACACAGTAGTCAAAGAAAAGGCCGATCTTGGCGTCTCAGTGGATCCGGACGTAGATCGCCTGGCCTTCATCTGCGAAAACGGTGAGCCTTTCGTAGAAGAATACACCCTTGTAAGCGTGGCCGATTATCTCTGCGAACTTGCCGAGAAAGAAGGAAAGCCCATCGCCACGGTTTCCAACCTCAGCTCCACGCGTGCACTGCGCGACGTGACCGAAAAGCATGGCGGAAAGTACTATGCATCGGCAGTGGGCGAGGTCAACGTAACCACCCTCATGCATAAGGTCGATGCCCTTATCGGCGGGGAAGGGAATGGCGGCGTCATCTATCCCGCTATTCACGCAGGCCGCGATGCCATGGTCGGTGTTGCCCTCTTCCTTAGCAATCTGGCCCACAAAGGCATGAAAGTGAGCGAGTTGAAAAAGACCTATCCGCAGTATTTCATCGCCAAGAACAAAATCCAGCTCAGCGACCCGGCCCTCATCGACCGCATCCTCAGCGAGCTCAAGAGCATATACGCCAAGGAAAACATCAACGACATCGACGGCGTGAAAATCAATTTCGAAAAGGACAAGACCTGGGTGCACCTCCGCAAATCCAATACCGAGCCCATCATCCGCATCTATTCCGAGGCCGGCACAATGGAAGCCGCAGAAGCTCTTGGGAATGAGGTGATTGCGGTGGCAAAGAAGATTATCGGTTAACCCTTATGCCCGGCCCTGACCGGGCATCTCATTGAAATCATGTTCTCCTTCCGAACCACTCCTCTTGAAGACCAGCTGGACAAGGCCCTGCTCTATGGCAAGGTGGGTTGCTTCTGTACCCAGAACTGCTGGGACACCGGCAAAGGCCGATGGATGTGGGAAGTCTTCCGCGACCGCGGCAACCTTTCCATAGTCTTCAATCCGCGCGATGCGGAACTCACGCCTGGCACCAATCACATCCTTTTCGAGGCCGACCAGCTAAGGGAATTGAATGCAGTGGTGGTTGAAATCCAGGATGTCGGGGTGCGTTATTTCAACTACACCAAGGATGTGATGCAGCTGATGGAAATGTTGCGTCTGCTTGGTGACGAGGCTCCGTCCCTGTACATCGTGGACCATATCAACCCTTCCGGCAGAGTGGTAGAGGGAACAATCCCGGCGGTGGCAGGGGAGATGTATGTCCCCAAGGTGGCTCATCGGCACGGGCTTACGCTTGGAGAGCTGGTGAACCTGTATGCTTCGGAAATCGGGGCCAAGTTCCCCATCCATGTGATATCGGCGATGGCGACCGATTCCAACAGGCATCTGATGCCTTGGACGATTGCCCCGGCGTCGGACATTCCCGGCCTTTTCAGCTCGTACCTTTACAGCGGCGGCGGTCTTTGGAACAACACTACTCTCGCGCCCGGAATCGGCACTGCGAGGCCGTACGAATATATTGGCGCGCCTTTCGTGAAGCCTCTGCGTCCGGAAGACCTGCCTCAGGCGCACGGGGCGCTGCTCCGTCCCTGCTCTTTCACCCCGGCTGCAGGCCGATACGCGGGCGAGCGCTGCTTCGGTTTCCAGATCATGCTCCTCCCCGGCGAGTCTTATCACAGCCTGTTGCATACCCTGCATCTGATGCGCTGGTTCAGGGAGCACTATTCGGCCTTCGAGTTCGAAGACGCCTTCTGGACAAAACTGGCCGATCCTGTCCTGGAAGCATATCTGAAAGAGGAAATAGGCTTCGACGTGGTGCAGGAGCACATAAAATTGGAAGAGCAAAAATGGATACGTAAGGCCAAACGCTATATTTTGTACGAAGACCAGCCTTACAGGATGAAATAGCCCCCCTGTCATTCTGAACGAAGTGAAGAATCTTTTGGAATTGACCAAAATTGTTTTTATCTTTGCGGTCCAAAATTGTTAACAATTTAATTTTTACGTAAAATGAAGAAAGGAATTCATCCCGAAACCTACCGTCTTGTAGCTTTCAAGGATATGTCCAATGACACCGTCTTCGTCACCCGCAGCTGCGCTCCTTCAAAGGAGACCCTCACTGTGGAAGGCGTAGAATACCCGCTGGTGAAACTGGAAATTTCCAACACTTCCCACCCGTTCTACACGGGCAAGGTGAAGCTGGTGGACACCGCCGGTCGTGTGGATATGTTCTATCAGAGATACAAGAGCCGCAAGAAATAAGTTCTTCGGACAAGGTACAAAGGCGGCAACCTGCAGGAGCGGGTTGCCGTTTTTCTAATTATGCCGATACTCAGGTGCGGTTTTAATGATTTCGCACCTGAGGCTGTGGATTAGAACCGTAGTGAGAGGCCTACGCCGGAGGGTGTGGAGCCGAAAGTGAGCTGAGCGGAGGAGCTTTGGCTTTGGTTGAAGCTGTCGGTGATTTTACTCATGCGTGTGCCGCCGATTACCCATAGCGGGATGCCGGCCCCCAAGGCTGCCAGTCCTACGCCGGTGGCAATCAGCCCGCCGGTTGTGTATGGCGACCCTGCCTGAGCCCCCTGCTGGGCGGCATTTTGGGCCGATTCCTCCCCGCCGATAGACCCTACTACAGCACCGGTACCGGCACCGACGACAGTGACAACCAGTCCGAGGAAGGTTGTTACTATTCCGCCTGCGGCAACGGCCGTGCCGCCAATCGCCAAGCCCATACCGGTCCCGCGCATTACCGAAGCGCTGTGCCAGGCTTTGGTGTAATCTGTGCCGTCAATGTCGGCAAGAAGGGCGGCCTGCTCGTCTGCAGTGAGTTTTACTCCGTCCAGTTTCATGTGCGAGCCGGTGCGTTTGAGAACTTCCGGGTTGGCATATTGTGCCCATGCTGCTGTTGAAAGCATGATAAGGACAAGTGTAATGAACCAGCTTTTCATGTTTTTTTTTAACTTATTGTTGCAAAATTAACAAATAATTCATATAATTGTTCCGGACTAACCAAGTAACTATCGAAAAACCATATAGGCGTCTACCTTTTATGGTTTTTTTGTTTTTACCAATCAATAACTCTTACGATATGGCCAGAACAATGAAATGCACTCTGTACAGTATTGTCACCGGCCTGTTTGCGCTGTTTTTTTCAAGTGGGTGGACCGCATCCGCCCAGAACGAATGTCGCGGACAGGTTCTGGATGCACAGGGTGAACCTGTAATCGCTGCCTCTGTCCTCATCAAGGATGCGCCGGTGTCCAAAGGCGTCATAACAGATGTGGACGGTCGTTTTGTCCAGCCGAATGCAAAAGCGGGAGATATCCTGGTGGTTTCGAGCATCGGCTATGAGACGGTAGAGGTGAGATGGACCGGAGGTCCGCTTACCATCACCATGGGAGAGGATTCCACCCTGCTTGAAGAAACCGTGATTACGGCTTACGGCGGAAAGCAGCTCCGTTCCAAACTCACCAATTCCATTTCCAGTGTTTCCAGTGAGACCATCACGTCCGGTATGCACACTACGGCAGGGGCTTCGCTGGCCGGTGCTGTTTCCGGCCTGCGCGTTTCCCAGACTACCGGTAATCCTACTCAGGCACCGACTATCGTCCTGCGAGGCGGTACCGGACTTGACGGCAGCGGTTCTCCGCTGGTCATTGTGGACGGAGCTTACCGATCCATGACCGACATCAACCCTGGAGACATTGAGTCCATCGAGGTCTTGAAGGACGCCGGCGCCACCGCTATTTACGGTGCACGTGCCGCAGACGGCGTCATCATTGTCACTACCAAGCGCGGGCAGGAGGGTACAAGCTACATAAGTCTAAATACCAAGACGTCCCTGAATTTCATGCGTTTCCCATACGAGTATCTTGAGTCAGAGGATTATCTGTACTGGATGCGGCTTGCCCAGTACCGCACATCATGGGTGTCCAATGCTTCGCTCTCTGGGACACAGCCTTATGGCACCGGGAACTATTATTTTGACGGTGCCGGCAATGTGGCCGACGGACGCACCGACAGCCGCGCTGTCTGGGGCGTGTTCAACTGGTCTCCGGAAGTAGATTTTCTGCTGAGCAGTCCGGACTGGGGCAAGATGACCGACCCTGTCACGGGGGACCCTCTGGTATTCTGGCGTGGAACCAAGGTGGAAGATGTAAACATCAAGACTCCGTCGCTATCACAGGATTACACGGTGTCATTCTCCGGAGGCAACTCCAAGGGCGGTTACTATGGCTCCATCGGATATAACAATACAGAAGGCAATGCAGTTGACAACCGCTATGAACGACTCACCTTCGCTTTCAACGGGGATTATAAAATCCGGCCGTGGCTCAGTTCGAATTCCTCGCTGAATTTCTCGCACATGATGTGGGTACCCATAAAGAACGGCAACGGCGAATACTACTATTTTACCCGGGCCCTTTCCGTTCCTCCGACCATGCGTATCTACAATGCGTATAACGAGTATAATCCCAGCGCCAGGAATTCCATCTCCGACGGCCATGTAGGATTATACAACCCGGCCCGTCAGACCGACTATTACCGGGACCGCTTCACCATGAGCCAGAGTTTCACCTTTACCATAACTCCATGGCTCAGCGCCAAGCTTTTCGGAAGCTGGTTCATAGAAGACACTTCCCAGGAGTCTTTTACCAGAGATTATCTTATAGGGCCGGACAGAATCTCCAACACCAGAGTCTCCAGCAACTCTTTTTCCAGGAATCTTAACCAGACATACAATGCGGTGCTGAATTTTAATAAGACCTTCGCCGGTCTGCACAACACCAGCGCCATGCTTGGATGGGAGTATCTGGACTATAATTCCAAGGGATTCAGTGCCAGCGGACGTAATGCGGCGACAGACGAATTCCAAGACCTGGAACTGACAGAAACCGGTGACACTCGCAGCATCGACTCCTCGCACAGCCAGCAGAGAGTGATGTCCTTTTTCGGCAAGGCAGACTATGACTACGACGGAAAGTACCTTGTCAGCGCTGTTTTCCGATATGACGGTTATTCCCGTCTTGCACGTGAAAACCGCTGGCATCTATTCCCTGGCGTATCGGCAGGCTGGGTACTCTCCAAGGAGCCTTTCATGAAACCTTTCAGAGACGTTATTTCATTCGCCAAGATACGTACCTCATACGGTGCCAACGGTGTTCTTACCAGTTCGATTGGCAACTATACGGTTCAGGGCAGCTACCAGTCCTATGGCGACTACAATGGAAGCAGCTCCACCTTGCTGTACACGCTGCCAAATCCATCGCTCCGATGGGAGCAGTCCTGGACTTACGAAGCGGGTCTGGACATCTCTTTCTTCGAGAACCGGCTGAACTTGAACGCATCGTTCTACAACAGGCATACCACGGATAAGATAGCGTCTATAACCATTCCTTCCCATACGGGTTATTCCTCATTCCTGTCCAACAACGGCGAAATCCAGAACACAGGTTTGGAACTGGATTTAAGCGCCCGCATTGTGAAGACCAAAGACTGGAATGTAAATGCCAAGTTTACTGCATCTTACAATGTTAACAAGATAGTCCGTCTTCCAGAAAACGGAAATGAACTGAACCGTCAGGGTGGCATGCAGGTTTACGTTCCCGGATCTTATAATCCCCAAACCGGCTCCAGTGAAATGGTCTGGGTAGGAGGATACCAGGAAGGGCAGACCCCCGGTGACATTTACGGGTTCCAGGCCCTGGGCCTGTACCGCAGCTGGGACGAAATTCCCGGCTTCCTTGAAGATCATTCCACAGGCGGTACATTCTCGTCTCCAAACAAGGTCCTGTATGGTCCGGAAATCTGGAAGCATCTGTCTGATGCGGACCGTGCGAATGGCCTTGCCATCGAGCCCGGCGATGTGAAATGGCTGGATGTGAACGGTGACGGCATTATCGACGACTACGACAAGGTGAAACTTGGCAACACGGTTCCCAAATGGGTCGGAGGTTTCAATTTCAACACTTCATGGAAGGGCCTGTCGCTGAGCGCCCGTTTCGACTTTGCCCTTGATTACAAGATTACCGATATTAACACTGCATGGACGCTCGGCTGCATGCAGGGTACTTTCAATGCCATGAAGTGGGTGGAAGAAACCTACAATCCCGAAACAGGCGAGGGCCGTTACCCCACATACGTATATGCCGACCAGAACGGCAAACGCAATTATGCCAGGACCTGGCATTCCATGTTCGTATATGAAGGCTCTTACTTGGCTTTCCGTGAGCTGACACTCGGCTACGACTTCCCAAAGAAGTTAATAGGAAAGGCCCATATTGACAAGCTTCATCTGTATGTTTCCGGCCAGAATCTCGGCTATTTCTCCGAGGCGGCGAAGTATCTGGGGACTCCGGAATACGAAAGTGCCTCAAACTACAATAATTACGGGACCTATCCGCTCCCTATATCGCTTATTTTCGGTGTAAACCTTACTTTCTAAACAGCCGCCATCATGAAAAGAGCATTTTACATTCTTTGCGCCCTAGGGCTTCTGACCGGCTGCAATGCCCTGGATTTGAGCCCCATCGACTATTCCGCTGCCGGTAATTACTGGAAAAACGAAGGACAGGTGCAAACCTTCCTCAACGGTCTTATGGTGGAGCTCCGTTACGATTACGCTTCCCCGTTTCTTCTGGGAGAACAGCGTGGTGGAACCCTTCAGACAGGATTCTCCATTGAAGGAGTTTCCCTCAATAATGCCGAAGTCGTTTCCAATACTATCAGCGAGGACTCTCCGGGCGTGAGCAATTGGAACGGTTATTACGGTTATCTGGTCGAAGTGAACCATTACATAGAACAGGTGAGAGACCACTGCGAGTTCCTTACTGCCGCCAAGCGGGCGCAATATCTTGCCCCGGCTTATGGCCTGAGGGCTTACTTCTATTTCATGCTTTACCGCACATGGGGCGGAGTGCCTCTGGAAACAAGCGTAAAGCTGATGGAGGGAAAGATAGTCCTTGAAGACCTCTACATGGAAAGAGCTTCGGCCGAGGCTACCCTGACGCAGATTAAGGACGATATCCGTCTGAGCGAAGATAGCTATGGTGATGACCGTAGCCTTGACAGACACAATTGGAGCTGGTATGCCACCCAGATGCTGAAAGCCCAGGTTTACCTCTGGAGTGCAAAAGTGAGTACCCACAGTTCTGACGCTGCCGACACGGATTCTCATACAGCAGCGGGAGAACCGGACCTCATCATAGCCAAAGGAGCCCTCGAGAACCTGGTGAAATCTGACCGTTTCTCCCTTGAAGACAACTTTGCCGACATCTATAAATACAATAACAAGGGAGGCAAAGAGATTATACTATCCATCTATTTTGTGAACACTGAGGCTACAAACAGCGGCCAGAACTTCGTTTTCCAGGCATCTATATGGAACAATTCATTCTACGATGAAAACGGCACCCTGCTTGGAGACCCCCTCAACCTCTGCGGCGGCGGCATGCATCGTCACGAGTGGAAGGAAACCTTCATAAAGTCAATTGACAAGGCTGATGCACGCCGCAGCGCAACATTCTTCGAGTGCTATTCCGCAACCGGACAGTTCGGTTCGGCCATGATCAAGAACATGGGACACGTGGACGGCAGCACACGGTATTACGATTCGGACATAATTATATATCGTTATGCCGATGTTGTCCTCATGCTTGCGGAGATTGAGAATGCCCTCGGAAACAGAGACCTTGCCGCCGGATATATCAACGATATCAGACGACGCGCCTATGGAAACGGCTATCCCCAATTCGCCGAATCGGACTATGCCACCACGGAACTTGCAATTCTCAAGGAACGCGACAGGGAATTCGTTGGAGAAGGTACCCGCTGGTTCGACCTCGTCCGGATGAAAGACGCTGCGGGAAAACCGCTTGCTTTCAGTGCAGAAGCTTCTTATCCCGCAGGAACCCCGGTTCTTGCCGAAGGCGAGGAATACAAGCTTCTGTGGCCGGTCAATACTGCGGTTCACACCGGTGACGCATCCATTACCCAGACATGGGGCTATGACAGTAAATGGTAAACTGAAATATTCAGAGACAATGAAAAGATATAAGTACATATTATGGTTGATTCCGTTTGCTGTCATGGCGCTTTTTGCGTGCCAAAAGAGCAAACTGAAACCGGATACCGTTCCGGACGTGACAATAACCTCATCCATGGATGCTTTTGACGGTACTCTGGCTACGGTGGACATAGTGCTTTCACACTTTATCCATTCCGATGTTACCGTAAGGATAGCGATAGAGGGAATGGACGAAGAAGCACTTCCATACGATCCGGTAGTGGTGGTTCCTGCCGGAGCGGTCAAAAAGCAGCTTACCCTCTCCATAAAGCCTAAGCTGGTGGAGCTTCACAAAGACTATACGGTTACCGTCAGGCTGCTTTCAGCCGAAGGTGCCAATCTCAAAAACTCCGCTCCGGTTTCCCTTCAGGCAAGGATTGACGAGTACCGTAACTGGGACTTCGAACCCGTATTCCAGAGCTCATGGAATATGTATGCATATGTCCCTTCAGGCTACACAACGTGCTGGATATACATGTATGCGGCACCGGCATATTACCAGATAGACATGTTCCCGGCATCTGATGGGGATCTTACCGACCCGTCCTTTCTCCTTAAGCGGATGGACGCCTTTGCCGACAAGATCAATAACCTGTACGAAGAGAACAAGGATTCCATGTCCGGCAAAACCGACATTCTGTGCAAATGGGGGGGATCTGCCGGATACGCCACTTATTACATAGGCAGTACCCAGCACTGGATAAGTACAAGCGAAGAGGGTAGATGGAACCTTCTGATGATGGAATTCGACGAGAATCTGGTTCCCACAGGAGCTTATAAGAACGATGCATTCACCTTAGCATTCTGAGGCTTATGAAACAGATGAAAAGAATAGCTGCGACTCTTGCTTTTTTGGCCGGATTCGCTATCTCATGTACAAGGGAGACTCCTACCGTATTCGAACAGCGCGACATTGCGTTGAAAGCGGTATTCTCCGGAGCTTCTGTTCCCATGGCCTGGTCTTCCGGTGATCAGATACGCCTGTATTCCCAGAACGGCAAGCATCTTTCCGGACAGAACACCCTTACGACTGACGATGGAGTCGTATTCAAGGAGTCGGCCTATCTGGAAATAGCTCCTGAATATTGGTTTGTAAGCCCTTCATCGGCTGCAAGCGGAGCCACTCCGGACAGGATTTATGCCAGGATTCCTTCGGTTCAGCCAGCTGTGGCCGGCGGTGTGTCTTCATCATCGGCGGTTTCAGTCGGGGTTTCCGGAACCATAGGCGGTTCTGTGACCCTGTCTCCGGCTGCGGCCTTCATTAAGTTCACGCCTGAAGGGTCCGTTGTGCCGGATGTGACACAGGTTACAATAGACGCACCTGCCGGATATCTTTCAGGAGACATTATCATCACCAATCCCGGAAAACCGGCTGTGGAGGCCGACCTGTACCGCAACGTACAGGCCCCTTCCGGAAAGGTGATACTCCAGGGGACCTTCGAAAGCGGCAGTACTTATTACGTCGCAATAGTCCCCGGCACTCTGGATAAAGGTTTGACTTTGTCCATGGTGGACGACATTGGCAACGGCAATATCGTCATAATAGACCGTCCCGTGACTGCTGCGGCCGGTGAAGTAATCGACCTCGGAATTATCAATATGGGTGACCATTTTGAGGGGAACCTTAATGTCACTCAGATAATGAAGGCATCCAAGGGCGTCAAACCAATTACCCTCATTTTCGCCCCGGAAGGTTTTGTAGAAGGAAGCGGGCTCAACTCCCGCGAGGAATTCGAACAGGCTTCCAGGTATGGTGCCGAGAGAATTTTCAATACAGAACCTTACAAGTCCATGAAGGAATACTTCAACGTGTACATTGCATGGAAGGCCTCCTCCACCTCGGATGTTGGCGGAACCTTCAATGTAAAGGAGGGCCTGGATTATGATAACTACTGGGGATTGGCGTCCACGGACCGTCCTGCGGTATATAACTGGGCCAAATCCATAGTCCCCGACTGGAGGGACGGCGTTACCAATGTCGATGACGGCGGTATTTTCCTCATAATCAATGGACGTGACTATTACGGTTCTGTCTGCTGGTGGGAGGATTCCGGGCGCTTCATAGCGCTTACCAATTACTCTCCTGACTATGTCTGGTCGTCGGGATACACACGGCCGGGCGAGGAACTCCATAATTTCGGCGGAGAAGGATATTATGTTCGCACTGAGAGCGGTGACGATGTATGGCACCAGATGACCGACGAGGAGTATCAGGCCCTCGGCTACCGTAAGTTATGGTCCGGAGGCTCATGGGTGTTTACCGACGATTGGACCTGCACTCTTATTCACGAGGGTTGCGGCCACGGTTTCGGACGCCTCCAGGATGAATATTGGACCGGTTATACAAATGTTTACAGCGGCGCCGGCATTCAGGGAGATTACGAGATGAATCCGCCGCGTGCGCTGAACCTGGCCTACAGCACCACAAATTATCCTTGGAAGAAATTCGAGAAGATTGCAAAGGAGGAGTACGCTCCCCGGGACGTCCGTTACAATAGGATAGGATTGTGGCAGGGAGGCATGGTGCGCTATGAAAGAGGTATATGGCGAAGTGAAATCATCGACTGCATGAAAGACACGCGCCCTTACTGGAGCGCCTGGAACCGGGCTGTCATTTACCAGCGCATAATGCGCACCTCCGGAGAAGACCCTGATTTCAACGTTGTCGAAAACGAAAACGATATCCGTACATTCCTGGACCATGACATCGCCGTAGGCGGAGCTTACGACCCGGTAAGAGGAGAATAACAATTAAAAATAAACAATATAAGGTATGAAAAAAGTTTTTATATCCCTGGCTTTGGCCGCAGCGTCATTTGCGGCCGTGTCATGCTACAATGACAAACCCCTGTGGGACGAAATCAACTCCCTTAAATCCCGGATGACCTCTATCGAGAGAGCATACGGAGAACTCGTCGATTATAAGACCATCATGGCCAACATGCAGGCTGTCCAGAGCGTAACACTCAATGCCGACGGTTCTTACACTATCAGTTTTTATGGAGATGTCCCGGCAATCACCATTTCGAACGGCAAGAAAGGTGATCCGGGAGAATCGGGCACCCCTGGTGCCACACCCTCATTCAAGATAGAGGATGATATCTGGTATGTCTCGTATGACAACGGCGAAAGCTGGTCGGCAGTGGGCGAGGCGACATCTTCCCTTTTCAGCAATGCATATTTGGACGGGGAGGATTTCTTTGTACTGGTTCTTTTGGATGGAACAGAAGTGAAAATCCCGCTTAAAGCCGCTTCCGGAGGGGAAGAAGGTGGCGAGGATCCTGAACCGGAACCGTCTATGTATGAAGCCTGGCTGGGCAACTGGAAGCTTGGAACTTTCAATGCTGTCATTGCCGAAGATGTCAAGGACCAGAGTGTCACTCTTTCTATCGACTACCTTGAACTTAACCTTGATTACAATGAAGACGGAACCCTCAGTTTCAAGTATCCGGCCTATAATGGCTGGGTAGGTACCGACAGTTCCAACAACTACTATTATCTGTACGCCTATAAAGGTAGTACCTACGTGTCCAAGTCGCAAGGCGACCTTATCTCAACATGGACCATGTCAGAGGACAAAACTTCCGCAACTGTCTCGGGCGACGGTAGTTATGACTATCTTTACGTAGGGTCTTACGCTTCGGACAACAGTACTTGGAGAGGATATGTTTCCGTTATCGGCGGCGGCAACCTGTATCAGAATCTGACCAAAGCAGAGGAAGGTGGCGGAGAAAGCCCGGCGGAAGGTCTTGCCGATACCTTCACCCTGAACAAACGCAGCGACTGGAAATTTTCTTTCTACAGCGGTTGGGCGCGCGTTACGGCTATGACGACCGACAGCCCCTACTGCTTTATGATTATTCCCAACTCCGACGCTCTTACTACAGATGATGGCGTGATTGCGGCCATGACAGCATACCAGATTGCACTTAGGGCAAACGGTACGGCGGACGAAGTCATCGACGGTTATTTTAATTCAGGTTCGCCTTTGTACAAAATGTTCTCTACGCAGGCCAGCAACAACTATGGATATATTGGCTACGAAAGCGGTTTCTGGAATGGGGAGAAGTCATCCACCAACAGATATGCAGGAATTCTGATGGGCGTAAACGCAAGCACCCTTGACCTTACGGGAGATTATTACATCGACTGGTTTAACGACACCGAAGGCCAACTGAATTAGAACTTGCATTTTAGGAAAAGCAGCCCGCAAGAAGGCTGCTTTTCCGTTTTTTTTATTATCTTTGCAAACTTGCTTATGAGACACTGTCTAATAACCATTTTCATTTTGTTGGCTTTGTTTCTGCCGGTTAAGGGATGGGCCGTCACAAAAGCTCCTGTGAAGGTTGCCTGCATAGGTGACAGCATAACTTATGGAATGAAATTGGATGACAGGGAAAACGATGCCTATCCCTTTCAATTGCAGCGAATGCTGGGAGACGGCTATCTGGTAGGCAATTTCGGAAAATCGGGCGCAACGCTTCTCAGGCACGGGCACAGACCTTATTTCGAACAGTCGGAATATCGGCAGGCTATGGACTTTGCAGGAGACATCGTAATCATACATCTGGGAATAAACGACACTGACCCCCGGGATTGGCCGCACTGCGGAAACGAGTTCATCGAAGATTATCTTGCACTTGTTGACAGTCTCAAAACCTGCAATCCAAAGGCGCGTTTCTTCATAGCCCGGATGACTCCGATAGGCCACACCCATCCAAGGTTCAGGACAGGGACTAAGCAATATCACACGGAAATCCAGGCCGCCATAGAAGAAGTTGCCCGCAGATGCGGCGCAACCCTTATAGATTTCTATGAGCCGCTGTACCACTACCCGTGGATGCTTCCGGATGCCGTGCATCCTAATGCCGAAGGTGCAACATTCCTGGCTAAAGCCGCGTATAGCGCGATTACAGGCGATTACGGTGGCCTCCATCTTCCTTTCTGGTATACTGACAATATGGTTCTCCCGCGGGACAAGGTGTTCCCCATCAAGGGCACTGCCAACTCCGGAGAAAAAGTCACAGTGCAAATAGGTCGCAAAAGTTATAAGGCGCTGGCAGGTGCCGATGGCAAATGGGAAGTGAAGGCGGGGCCATTTCCGGCGGCACAGTCCGTGAATCTGAGAATAAAGTCCAAGTCCGGGGACCTCTCCTTTGCAAATGTCGCATTTGGAGATCTCTGGCTACTGAGCGGCCAGTCTAACATGGAATTCGAACTAAGGCAAAGTGCAACTGCGGAGGATGCGAAATCGGCCTCTGATTCCGGCCTTCGCCTTCTGGATATTAAGTGCAGGTGGCGAACTGGCAATATTTCGTGGAGCGCCTCGGCAGTGGATTCTGTGCAGCATTTGGAGTATTTCAAGCCTGCGCTTTGGAAAGAATGTTCATCGGAGGCGGCCTCCCGTTTTTCTGCTATAGGCTATTATTTCGGAAAAACGCTCAGGGACAGTCTGCGGGTCCCCATCGGCCTTATTTGCAATGCCGTCGGCGGCTCCACTGCGGAGTCATGGGTGGACCGTGAGGTTTTGGAAACTGCATATCCGCAAATTCTTGCCGATTGGCTTTCCAACCCCCGGATTATGTCCTGGTCCAGGGAGAGGGCAAGGAAAAACCTGTCTTTAGGAAAAGGTACGCGTCATCCTTACGAGCCCTGTTATCTTTGGGAATCGGCCATTCTTCCCCTGAAAGACTGTCCTATAACAGGCGTCCTCTGGTATCAGGGAGAATCCAATGCCGAGGATATAGCTTCACATGAAAAGCTTTTCCCGCTTCTGGTGGATTCATGGCGGGGATTATTCGGCGATGTCCCGTTTTATTATGCCCAGCTTTCATCGATGAACAGGGCCTCATGGCCGGCTTTCCGGGAATCCCAGGCTCGTCTGCAATATTGCCGCCCGGGCCTTGGAATGGTAGTAACAAAGGACCTGGGTGAATGGGATGAAGTTCATTACAGGCAAAAGAAACAAGTGGGAGAGCGTTTTGCCTCATTGGCTCTGAGTAAACACTATGGGCACGACCACTCATTCGGGCAAAATTTTGAAGACTCTACGCTGCGCCTCGACTATGTCTTTTGCGGAGATGCTTCACACCAGGCTATTTATTGGCGGCAGGCGTTCAAAACCGGGCCTTGGGCCGGACGCAGGAACAATATGAGCGACCCCCTTCTGAAGGGGAACGGGCAGGTAAGAGTTCTGGACCCCCTTACAGGAGAATGTCTGTACGCGAACAGTTTTTCTACCCTTTTCCAGGAATGGACCGTAACGGAAGAAGCTACCAGGGTTCAGAAAACTTTCGAGGGAAGCTTCCAGGTTCCGTTCCCAAAACGCGCCGTGGACATTGAAATCAGTCTTCTGGATATCCACGGGGCGGTTAAAGGCTACATCCGTCATGGCATAAACCCGGCCGATATTCTCATCCGTCCCATAGGTAGCACCCCATATGAAATGCGTACGGTCCACGGTGGCGGAATTCTGTCGGAAACAATTGACATAGCGATAGTTTCCGAAGGATATGCCGAGACTGACAAAGATAAGTTCTTCCATGATGCACAGAGGGCCGTGGATGCGCTATTCTCTCACGAGCCTTTTGCCTCGCAGATGGAGCGCTTCAGCGTAAGGGCAGTGTTTGCTCCGTCCCTGGACAGTGGTGTCAGTGTCCCGCACGACGGTATCTGGCGTTCAACGACCTTGTCCAGCCATTTCGATACCTTCTATTCGGACCGATATCTCACGACCTCGTCTATATGGGAACTGTCTAACCTGATAGGAACAGTACCTTACGAGCATGTAATAGTGCTTGCCAATACAGCAAAATACGGCGGCGGAGGCATTTACAACAGCATCACCATCATGAATAGCGATCATCCCACCTTCGTTCCTGTCCTGGTGCATGAATTCGGCCATGCCTTTGGCGGTCTGGGTGACGAGTATTTCTACGACGACCAGTTCGAGTCCCAGTACCCCCCTGACACTGAACCCTGGGAACCGAACCTCACCACCCTGCATGATTTCTCTTCAAAATGGGCCGATATGCTGCCTGAAGGAACCCCGGTTCCAACACCGGAGGATGAGCTTGAAAAACAGGACGTGAGACATGTCTGGAACACGTTCAGCCAGCAGCAGAAAGCTGTCCTTAATATGAAGGTGGGCGTTTATGAAGGGGGAGGATACAGCTCCAGAGGTGTTTACCGGCCCGTGCAGGAATGCCGCATGAAAATCAATGAATGTGAAAGCTTCTGCCCTGTGTGCACCCGTGCCATTGTCAGAATGATTAATTACTATACCAAATGATATTACCATGAAAAAAATCTTAATTGTTTTCTCAGCAGCACTTGCGCTGCTTGCCTGCAGCCAGGCGCCCACTGTCATCAAAACTGAAGTTCCCGCCCGTCCCGCCGGACAAGAGGATATGATTCAGTTCGCCGCTGCTCCCATCGAGAATGTCGGAATCGGCGTAGTTGGCCTGGGTATGCGTGGCGGTGACGCAGTACAGCGTCTCACCTTCGTCCCCGGCTGCCATGTCGCCGCAGTCTGCGATGTAGAACCGGACCGTGCAGCCGCCAGCCTTAAATATCTGAATGACAAAGGCCTTCAGGCCAATTCATACAGCGGTGAGGAAGAGTCCTACAAAGCTCTCTGCGAAGACCCTTCAGTAGATCTGGTTTACATCTGCACGGACTGGATTCACCATGTGCCCGTTGCACTCTACGCCATGGAGCATGGCAAGCACGTCGCTATCGAGGTCCCGTCGGCAGAAACCCTGCAAGCCTGCTGGGATCTTGTGAACACCTCCGAGCGCACCCGCAAGCACTGCCTTATCCTCGAGAACTGCTGCTACGACTTCTTCGAGCTCACTGGCCTTGCAATGGCCCAGGCAGGCGTGTTCGGCGAAATTATCCATGCCGAAGGTGCCTATCACCACAATCTTGATCCTTTCTGGGCTCAGTACTGGGAAAACTGGCGTCTGAAATTCAATCAGGAATATCGTGGCGACCTTTATCCCACCCATGGCTTCGGCCCTGTCTGCCAGGCTCTCAATATCCACAGGGGCGACCGCCTCACCACCCTGGTAGCTATGGACACCGATCCCTTCAACGGCCCCAAGCATGCAAAGGCTTCCGGTTTGGAAGACAAGCCCTTCGCCAACGGTGACGTTACCATGACCATGCTCCGCACCGCCAAAGGCAAGAGCATCCTCATCGAGCACGATGTCCTCACCCCCCGTCCCTACAACCGTATGTACCAGCTCGTAGGAACCGACGGCTACATCGGCAAATATCCTGTGGGTGAAGTATGCCTCCGTCCCGAAGGCTCCGAGAACGTTAACTATCAGAACCTTGGCTACGAAAAGGTATATCGCGGACAGGATCTTGACGCGCTCATGGCACAGTATCCGAACCCCATACTCACGCCCGAACTTGTGAACCTTGCCCTGGAAGTCGGCGGCCATGGAGGCATGGACTACATCATGGATTACCGCATGGTCTATTGCCTTAACAACGGCCTCCCGCTGGATATGGACGTATATGACCTTGCCGAATGGTGCTGCGTAACCGAGCTTTCCCGCATCTCTCTGGAGAACGGCTGCGTTCCGGTAGAAGTACCAGACTTTACACGTGGCGCATGGGACAAGGTCAAGGGCTTCTCATACGCATTCGCAAAATAAGTCCCCATGAAAGACCCGAAATATATTGCCTCACAGTTTGATATCCAGGGTAATGTCCTGGATATCAAACCTCTAGGGAATGGCCTCATTAACGACACCTTCCGTGTCTATACTGACGGAGAGAACGATTATGTGCTGCAGCGCATAAACACCGCCATCTTCAAGGATGTAGAACTGTTGCAGCATAATATAGAGTGTGCTACTGCCCATATCCGTCGCAAAGGTGGCCTCACGCTCACTTTCATCCCTTGCAAGGCGACAGGCAAAACTTATTGGACGGACGGTGAAACTCACTGGAGAGTTTCCGTCTTCATCAAAGGAGCCTATACATACGAAACTGTAAATCCGGAATACTCCTACTATGCCGGAAAGGCGTTCGGCCAGTTCGAGGCCATGCTCTCCGATATTCCGGACACTTTGGGCGAAACAATCCCCGACTTCCACAATATGGAACTCCGCGCCCGTCAACTTCATGAGGCAGTAAATGCCGATGCTGCGGGCCGAATGGCAGAGCCGGAGGTGCAAGCCATTCTTGCAGACTTGCTTCCCTATGAGGATCAGATGTGCAAAGCAGAGCGCATGTACCGCGAAGGAACCCTTCCAAAACGCATCTGTCACTGCGACACAAAGGTGAACAACATGATGTTTGATGAGAAAGGCAACATCCTCTGTGTCATAGACTTGGATACCCTTATGCCATCCTTCGTATTCTCCGATTTCGGCGACTTCCTACGCACGGCAGCAAACACCGTTGCAGAAGACGATCCGGCAATTGACAAGGTGGATTTCAAGATGGATATTTTCGAAGCCTTTGCCAAGGGGTATCTGGAAGGCGCCCGCAGTTTCCTCACTCCTGTAGAAATCGAGAACCTTCCTTATGCAGCCTGTCTGTTCCCCTACATGCAAGCCGTCCGCTTCTTTGCCGACTACATAAACGGCGACACCTATTACAAAATCAAGTATCCGGAGCACAACCTGGTCCGCACCCGCAATCAGGTGGCGCTGTTCCACGCAGCTATGGCAAAAGTGCCTCAGATGCAAGCAATCATAAATAAAGCCCTCTGATTTTATGGAAAAAATAATCGGCCTCATTGACGCCCCGTTTACTCCTATGAAGCCCAATGGGGACATAAATCTGGAACCTATTCCCGCATACGCCGCAATGCTGGCAAAGAACGGCCTCAAAGGCGTTTTTATCAACGGCTCTTCAGGCGAAGGCTATATGCTCACCACTGAGGAGCGCAAAGCTTTGGCCGAAGCCTGGGTCGCCGCTGTTCCAGCCGGCTTCAAAGTTATAGTCCATGTGGGCAGCTGCTGTCTTCGCGAAAGCGTAGAATTGGCAGAACATGCCTCCAAGCTGGGCGTATGGGGCATAGGTGCTATGGCCCCGCCGTTTCCCAAGATCGGCCGCATTGAAGAACTTGTAAAATACTGTGAAACAATTGCCGCAGCAGCGCCGGAGCTGCCTTTCTACTTCTATCACATTCCGGCCTTCAATGGCTGTTTCCTGCCTATGCTGGACTTCCTGAAGGCGGTAGATGGACGTATTCCCAACTTCGCCGGCATAAAGTACACCTTTGAAAGCCTGTACGAATACAATCAGTGCCGGCTGTACAAGGGCGGCAAGTTTGACATGCTGCACGGCCAGGATGAGACCTATCTCCCGTCCCTTGCCCAAGGCGGAGCACAGGGCGGCATCTGCGGTACCACCAACTACAATGGCAGGGGGCAGGTGGCTATCGGTGAGGCCTGGGCTGCCGGCGATCTTGAAAAGGCCAGGGAACTCCAAAACTACTCCCAGGAGGTAATAAACGTGATATGCAATTTCCGCGGCAATATTGTAGGCGGTAAGCGCATCATGAAACTGATCGGCCTGGATCTTGGCCCCAACCGCGTGCCTTGGCGCAATATCACCCCCGAGGAGGAGCAGCAGCTTAAGGCGCAGCTGGAGGCTATCGACTTCTTCTCCCGCTGCAATGTCCTGTAAGTCCCTTATTGCGGCGTTTGCGGCCACGATAGTGGCAAGCGCTTGCTCCCAGCCTATGAAATCAGTGAAAATCAATTATTTGCCCACAATACCGGATGCTGCCTATGCCAAAGGCGTATCGGCACCCTTCTGCGGCTTTGTCGGTGATACTCTTGTGCTTGCGGGAGGTGCAAATTTCCCAGATAAGCCCCTTCTGGAAGGCGGTGCCAAGCGCGTATATGCCGATATCTGGGCCCTTCACGACGGCGTCTGGACGCACGCCGGATGCCTTCCGGATTCTGTAGCCTACGGAGCGACATTCAGCGTAGGCGATGCCTTGGTATTTGCAGGCGGCAATGTGCGCGGCGAAACTACCGCCAAGGTGTACAAAATTGAGCTCAGAGAAGGAAAAGCCTTGATAAGCGAGCTTCCGCCTCTCCCCGTCCCAATGGAACAGTGCGCCTGGTCCCAACATTCTGAAACCCTCTTTCTGGCGGGTCAGGAAGGCGTTTTCTGCTGCAAAGCAGGCGAATACAAGTGGAAAAAACTGGCCGATTCGCCTGAGGCCTTTGTCCAGCCGGTGGCTTTTGCAACCGCGGACAAACTATATCTGTGGGGAGGCTTCAACCCGCAGACCTTGCTTGCTCCGCCGGATGGCTGCTCCTTGGATTTGAATACGCTTGAATGGAGCGCCGCTCCCTCAATCCCGGATGGCGGTACATTCGTGGGCGCTACGGGCGTCACGCTTCCTGATGGCACTTTTGCTGTTGCGGGCGGCGTAAATCGCAGCATTTTTGAGCGGGCCCTTCGCAACACTCCCGAAGACCGCATCCCGTATCTCTCTCACGAACCGGCCTGGTATAAGTTCAGGAAGGAGATATTTGTTTTCGACCCGGACTCCATGCAGTGGAGCACCATCGGCAGCTTTGAAGAAACCGCCCTGGCAGGCCCCGGTATGACTGCAAGGGGAGACAGCATAATTGTGTCAGGCGGAGAACTGAAACCCGGCGTACGCAGCCCCAGGACCATTAGTTTAAACTTATGATACTGAATACAATTCTTACTCTTCTGCTCAGCGCAGCGGTACAAGTGCATCACTGGCAGGTTCCTGTAGTGACGGACAGGGATGTCGCGGTGGCGCAGGTCTCGGTGCCGGAAGGATCGGCCCCCGAATGGAAGTTCAAAACATCGGGCCTGCCATGCCGTGCGCTGAAAAACGCTTATATTAAGGACGGCCTTGTCTATGTGCATATAAACGGCGCTTCCATCAAAGACCTCACCAAGCCTTTCACGCTCACCGTAAAGGCTAAAGGGCAGGAGGTGGAAAACACAGGTTGCCGGCAGCATCGGCTTGCAAGAATAGTGCGCACAGGCGGCGACGACGGCGTAGCGGCCTACCGTATCCCCGGCCTTGTAACTTCCAAAAAGGGCACATTGATAGCCACTTACGACATAAGGCACAACAGCGCCCGGGACTTGCAGGAAGACATCGACGTAGGTATAAGCCGCTCTACGGACGGAGGATTGACCTGGGGGCCGATGATAGTGGCAATGGATATGGGAGAGTGGGGCGGACAGCCGCAGAATCTGAACGGAATAGGCGATCCATGCATCCTGGTCGATGATGTGACAGGCGACATTCTGCTTTTCGCGGCATGGACGCATGGCGGCACAGCCGGACATGCAGCCTGGTGGTCGGCAGGCAGCGGTTTTGAACCCGCAACCACGCCCCAGCTTATGATGACCCGTTCCACCGACGACGGCCTAAGTTGGAGCACCCCGGTAAACCTTACGCGCCAGATTAAACAAGACGCTTGGTTTTTCACATTCCAAGGGCCCGGCCGTGCCATAACAATGGCCGATGGCACGCTGGTGGTTCCTTTCCAACATCAGGAACCGACCCCGGAACGCACCCCCGCAGCCGGAATCATGTATTCCAAAGACCGCGGCACCACATGGCAGGTCCACGAGTTTGCCAAAATTAACACCACGGAGTCGCAGGTGGTGGAACTTGAACCAGGCGTGCTCATGCTAAACATGCGTGACAACCGCAAAACCGGGCGGGCGGTTTATATTAGCCGCGACATGGGCCACAGCTGGGAACCGCACCCATCGGACGGCTCCCTTACGGAGCCCGTGTGCATGGCCAGCATTATCAAGGCTGGCAATCTGCTGCTGTTTTCCAATCCCTCGGATTCTAACGACCGTCGCAACATGACCATCCAGATCAGTGAAGACGGCGGCCTCAACTGGACACGCAAACTCCTTCTGGACGAGGGATACAGCTGGGGCTATTCCTGCCTCACGATGATAGATAAGGACACTGTCGGCATTCTTTACGAAAGTTCGCAGGCCCACATAACCTTCCAGGCAGTCAAATTGAAAGATATCCGCTAGATGAAAAAATACTATCCTTGGATTGTAGTTGCCCTGCTGTCGGTGGTGGCCTTCCTGAATTATCTGGACCGCCAGATGCTGTCCACCATGCAAACGGCAATAGGGGCCGATATCGCCGAACTGCAGCAGGCGCAGAACTTTGGCCGGCTGATGGCCATCTTCCTCTGGGTATATGCCATCGTCAGCCCTTTCGCCGGCAGCATTGCCGACAGGCTAAGCCGTAAATGGTTGATTGTCGGCTCTTTAGGCGTGTGGTCGCTGGTGACGCTGCTTATGGGACATTGCCAGAGCTTCTCGCAGATGTATTGGCTGCGCGGCCTTATGGGCGTTAGCGAAGCCCTCTACATCCCCTCAAGTCTGTCTCTGATTGCCGATTATCATGCCGGCAAAAGCCGCTCGCTTGCCGTCGGCCTTCACATGACCGGCCTTTATCTTGGACAGGCTGTGGGCGGTTTCGGCGCCATCTTTGCCCAGGCGCTTAGCTGGCGCATGACTTTTCACTGGTTCGGCATTATCGGCGTGCTGTACGCTGCACTGCTAGTATTCTGCCTTAAGGAAAAGCGCGCGCCTGCTCCTAAAGCCGGCCAGGCTGTGCCTTCGACCTCGATTTTCAAGTCTTTCGGGCTCATTTTCAGCAATATCGCGTTCTGGGTGATTCTCTTTTTCTTTGCATCCACTTCGCTTCCCGGTTGGGCTACGAAAAACTGGCTTCCGACGCTTTTCGCCCAGCACATCGACGGCGGAATGTCGGTTGCAGGCCCCGTGGCCACTATCACCATTGCGCTGGCATCGTTCATCGGCGTAATGGTTGGCGGCCCGCTCAGCGACAAATGGGTGAAGAAGAACCTCAAAGGCAGGGTTTATACAAGCGCAATCGGCCTGTCCATGATGATTCCCGCACTTGTGATGATGGGGCTGGGGAAGGGGCTCTTGCCTGCAATTGCGTCCGGACTTATTTTCGGCCTTGGCTATGGAATGTTCGACACCAACAATATGCCCATCCTCTGCCAATTCGTGCCTTCTCGTTTAAGGGCTACAGCTTACGGTTTCATGAATATGGTAGGCGTGGCTATGGGTGCGCTTTGCACGCAGCTTTTGGGAAAAATCCCCAATCTGGGGCTCTCTTTCGCTATTTTAGGCGGGGTTACGGCTCTGGCTCTTATCCTTCAGCTCACCGTGCTGCACCCGGAGACAGACGATATGCAATAGCCGCCCGTGCTACAAATGCAAGCGTGGAAATGCCGCCTGGAGTATATCCGGGCGGTTTTCCGTTGTAGATTCAAGGAAGCCGCCGCCGGGCGTGAATGCAAGGACGCGATGTGCATACAGGAGTGCGTCCTGTATGTCGTGCGAAGAGAAAATAATGCCGACTCCGGCTTTGCGGGCCACTTCCCTCAAAGTTTGCAGTACCATAAGGCGGTTGTCCACGTCCAGATAGGCTGTGGGTTCGTCAAGGAGAAGGATATCGGCATTTCTGGTCAGTCCTACGGCTATGCAGGCTTTTTGGAATTCGCCGTCGCTCAGGGTGGAAATGTCCCGACTACGAAGTTGGCTTAGGCCGAGCAGCTGAAGCGCCGCTTCCATCCTTAGCTGCAGCCCTTCCTGCAATTTGCCGGCCCAGTTGCTTTCCTTATAGCAGCCGGTGTGGATAAACTCTTGGACAGTAAAGCCTTGCACTTTGGGGATTCCGGTAGGGATGAGGAGGCAATTATTCTCGCTTGCCGCCAAGGTTTTGAGCAAAGTGCTTTTGCCACAGCCGTTTGCGCCGGCAAGAAGGAGACATTCTCCACCATGCAGGGAGAAGTTGATGTCCTGAGCGAGAATCCTGTCGCCGTAGGCAAGGCGCAGATGTCTGATATCCATCATAGGCGATTCCTCCAAAGCAAAACTATGATGATGGGGATGCCGAGAAGGGCCAAAGTGCTGCCGACAGGAAGGGGAGTTCTGGGCAGATGAGCCGCAATGTCGCCGGCAAGCGTCAGGCATGCTCCGGCCACCATCCCCCAAGGAATAATAGTCCTGTGTGCCGATGTCCCAAGGCTTCTGCGCATTATATGCGGAGCGGCGATGCCAACGAAACCTATCGGCCCGCAGAAAGCGGTCACTGCGCCTGTCATTAAGGCACAGCCAAGCATGACGCTTATGCGTAAACTCTTGAGCGACAGGCCTGAAAAGCTGGCAAAGTCGTCTCCGAAAAGTATCAGGTCCAGCGCTTTCAAATTCGTCAGGGAAAGCACGATGCCGATTGCTACGGCCGCGCCTATCCAAGCCAGGCTGCCGTATCCCGCGCCGGAGAAGCTGCCGGCCATCCAGCTGTAGAACAGTTTCAGGCTTTCCTCACCGGCTGTGTATTGAAGAATAGAACTGAAAGCGCTGAAGATGAAGCCAAGCATGACTCCGACAAGAAGCAGCGTCCCGGTGCTCTTGACGCGCATCGACGCGGCCATGATAAGTGCTCCCGAAATAATTGCGCCCACGAAAGCGCCTCCGATCAGCGAAACCGAGCCCGCCAGTGCCGATGTACTGCCGACAGCCATAGCTGCCAGCGCGGCGCCGAAGCCCGCCCCCGAGGAGACGCCCATTATGTGCGGATCGGCCAGGGGATTGCGGAAAAGGGCCTGCATTTGCGTGCCGGAGAGAGCCATGGCGGCACCTGCCAAAAGGGCCGTCAACATGCGGGGAAGGCGCAAATGGAAGAAAACTATCCCTTCGGGCCAGCTTATGCCGTCACCTGCAAGCAGGTCCAATGCCATAAGCATCAATAGAAGCAAGCCCCAGAGCGTTTTTTTCATAGCTGACGTGAAGGGATGAGTGCCATCAGATAGCCGATGCCGGCAACGCCTGCCGCCGTCCACAGAATGTCGCCGGTTTTAAGGGCGACAGGATAAGCCGAAACGGCAAAATTACCCGGCATCTGAATAAAGCCGTAACGCTGCTGAAGCAGGACCAGAGCGATTCCAATGACAAGGCCGACAGCCATGCCAAGGAGCGACACCAGCCAGCCTTCAAGCAGGAAGATTCTGCGCAGCAGTTGCTTGGGCGCTCCCAGACTGCGGAGTGTCTCGCAGTCTCCCTCCTTTTCGATGATCAGCATCTTTAAGGAGCTGTAGATATTGAGCGCGATAATGAGTACGACGAAGACCAGAATCAGATAAATGGCCAGTTTTTCGTAACGCATCATTTTGTACACGCTTTCGTCCTGCTCATAGCGGTCCAATACTTTGAAATCCGCTCCAAGCAGTTTCTTCAAATCTTTTTGCACGCTTTTGGATTTGCCGGGCGCAGTCCATATTTCCAGGCAGGAAACCTCCGACTCGTATCCAAGCAGTTCCCGCATCAGGCCGATGGGGACAACGAGAAGTTTGGCGTCCGTTTCGGCATTAACTGACATTACGCCTGCAACCTGGGCATTGACCGTGTGAAGGGAAGCGGCAGGATTGGACAGGGAAACCTGTTCAGTCCTGGAAGGGTAGTGGATTTGGAGCGGAGTCACAAAGCGTGGGCTCAAACCCAGATTATAGGCAAGGGTGGCACCTGCAACGGCCTGCGGCAGTTCGCCTTTATGAAGGGCCCACTTGCCGTCGATGATGTGCTCCTGAAGGCGGGAGTCTTCCTCGGCCGCGCTGTCTATGCCTTTGGCGCGCGCCAGGCTTTGTTTGCCTTCGTAGGAGAGGAAAACCTGCTCTTCAAGAACGCTGGAAAGGCGGATGATGTCTTCGTTATCCAGTACATCCTTGAAGACGGGACCATCGGGAGAGAAGACTTTTCCGCTCGAAGGGCGTATTACAATATCGGCCCCTGCGTCCGAAAGGGAACTGCTGACAAGATTGTTGAAGCCGTTGAAAACAGACAGGATGATTATAAGCGCCGCAGTTCCCACAGCCATTCCCGCTACCCCTATCCCTGAAATTACATTGATGACATTGTAAGATTTCCGGGCAAAAAGGTAGCGCACAGCAAATGTAAGCGGCAACCTAGTCATTCTGATCCTCCCTTGTCATTCTGAGCGAAGCGAAGAATCTACTTTTTCAGAAGCTCCTCTATGTGCTCTGCGTAGTCAAGCGTGCTGTCCAGGAGGAAGATGAGCTCCGGAACTATGCGGAACTGTTTTGCAACCAGGTGTCCAAGCTCCCCGCGGATGGCTTTGTTGTTTTCTTCCAGAAGCTGCATCACGCTTTCCTGTTTATCGGAAGGGAATATGCTCACGAAGACTTTGGCTACGGAAAGGTCCGGACTTACGCGGACTTCGCTTACCGTTACCAGGGCGCCGCCAAAGGCCGCCATTCCCTTGGAACGGATTATTTCCGCAAGGTCCTTCTGGATTTCACGGGCAACCTTCAGTTGCCTTGTACTTGCTTGCTTTTCCATCCTCTATTTTATATTGATGATGAAGTAATTCTTCTTGCCTTTCTGGGCAAGGATGTAGTGACCGTTCACGATATCGGCCTCGGTTACTGTGGCTTCTATGCCGTTCACTTTGTCTTTGTTGATTGCGATACCGTTACCCTGGACCATTTTGCGGGCCTCGCCTTTTGAAGGAAGGATGGAGGTCTTTACGGCAAGCAGATCGAGGATGTTGCAGGGGAGGTCTTCGCGGCTTATGTCAAAGGAGGGAACGTCTCCGAAAACGGCGAGGAAAGTCCTTTCGTCCAGTTTTTTGAGAGCTTCGGAATTGCCGCTGAAAAGCATCTGGGACGCTGCTACGGCATTTTCGTACGCTTGCTGGCCGTGGCACATGACGGTGACTTCGCGGGCCAGGGCTTTCTGAAGCTGGCGCTGGCCGGGATCTTCGCGGTGAGAGGCGATCAGATTCTCGATGGTTTCGCGGTCCAGCATCGTGAAAATCTTGATGTAACGCTCTGCGTCGTCATCGGCCACGTTGAGCCAGAACTGGTAGAACTCGTAGGGGGAGGTGCGCTCTGCATCCAGCCAGATGTTGCCTTTTTCGGTTTTGCCGAATTTGGTGCCGTCGGCCTTGCGGATGAGAGGGCAGGTGAGGGCGAAGGCTTCGCCGCCGTCCATGCGACGGATGAGCTCCGTACCCGTTGTGATGTTGCCCCATTGGTCGGAACCGCCAAGCTGAAGGACGCAGCCCTTGTTTTTCCAGAGCCAGTAGAAGTCGTATCCTTGCATCAGCTGGTAGCTGAACTCTGTGAAGGACATGCCTTCGGAGGAGTCTCTGGAGAGACGCTTCTTGACGGAGTCCTTTGCCATCATGTAATTGACGGTGATGTGCTTGCCGATATCACGGATGAAATTGATGAAGCTGTAGTCTTTCATCCAGTCGTAATTGTTTACGAGTTCCGCTTTGTTGGGGGCGGTGGAGTCGAAGTCCAGGAAACGGGAGAGCTGGGCTTTGATGCAGGCTACATTATGATTGAGGGTGGCTTCGTCCAGAAGGTTGCGCTCCGCGCTTTTCATGGAGGGGTCGCCGATCATGCCGGTTGCGCCGCCGACCAGGGCGTAAGGCTTGTGCCCGCAGTTTTGGAAGTGCTTGAGAATCATTACACTTACCAGGTGGCCGATGTGAAGGGAATCGGCGGTGGGGTCTATGCCTACGTAGGCGGCCTGGGGGCCTTCCATGAGTTTTTCCTCTGTTCCGGGCATGATGTCCTGGATCATGCCGCGCCACTTTAATTCTTCAACAAAATTTTTCATATCTGAGTATTCTTTTTTCTCGGTCAGTCTGCAAAGATACGATATTTTTATGTAATTTTGTGACATGCTGAAACAACGCTTGGTTAATGTGTATATTTAACGATACTATCCGATGAAAAAGTATTTACTTATTCTTTTGGCGGCAGTGTTTGCTGCCAGCGCCTGTTCCAGGTACCAGTCCGTCAAGGGAGACCCCATGAACTCCCGCATCTACACCCTGGACAACGGCCTCAAAGTTTACATGACGGTAAACAAGGACGAACCCCGCATCCAAACCTATATCGCCGTCCGTTCCGGCGGCAAGAACGACCCCGCCGACAACACCGGCCTCGCCCACTATCTTGAGCATATGATGTTCAAAGGCACGGAGCAGTTCGGCACACAGAATTACGAGGCGGAAAAACCCCTCCTCGCCGCCATCGACTCCCTCTTTGAGGTGTACCGCACCCTCACCGATGAAGGCGAACGCCTGGCCCTGTACCACCAGATTGACTCCATCAGCTACGAAGCCTCCAAGATAGCCATCCCCAACGAGTACGACAAGCTGATGAGCATCATCGGCTCGGAAGGCTCCAACGCCTACACCTCCAACGACGTCACCTGCTACGTTGAGGAAATCCCCTCCAACCAGCTGGAAAACTGGGCCAAGATAGAGGCCGACCGCTTCATGAACTGCGTCTTCCGCGGTTTCCACACAGAACTGGAAGCCGTCTATGAGGAAAAGAACATGGGCATGGCCAGCGGCAGCGAAAATGCCATGGAAGCACTGGATTCCATGCTCTTCCAGGGCCACCCCTACGGCACGCAGACCGTTATCGGCACGCAGGACCACCTGAAGAATCCTTCCCTGAAGGCCATCCGCCGTCAGAAGGATATCTACTATGTTCCCAATAACGTAGCTATCTGTCTGTCAGGCGATTTCGACCCCGAAAAAACCCTTGCCACCATCAAGAAATACTTCGGCTCATGGAAGGCCAATCCTACTCTTCCTAAATGGGAAGTAGCCCCCGCCAAAGCCCTGGAAACCCCTTCCGTAGCAGAAGTCTGGGGTCCTGAGGCCGACTTCGTGATGATGGGCTGGCGCACCCCCGGCGCCTCGTCCGAGGAAAGTGACATCTCCTCCATCGCCGGTTCCATTCTCTCCAACGGCATGGCCGGCCTTATCGACCTTGATGTAGTCCAGCAGCAGAAGGCCCTGGGCATGGACATCTTCCCCTACAACAGGGCGGACTATGGCCTCTTCCTGGTAGAAGGCATGCCCAAGGAAGGCCAGTCCCTGGAAGAACTCCGCGACATCGTCCTGGAAGAAATTGAAAAGCTGCGCGACGGCGAATTCTCCGACGAACTCCTGGAGGCCGCCAAAGCCAACTGGAAGCTCCGCCAGATGCAGATGCTCACCTACAACAGCCAGCGCGCCACCCAGTTCGTAAACTCCTTCGTGAACGGAACCACCTGGGAATCAGAGGTTAATCGGCCCGCCCGCATCGCTGCCCTTACCAAGGAAGACATCACGGAATGGGCAGAGAAATACCTGGCCGACGACAACTACGCCATCGTCTATAAGCACAACGGCGTGAACCCCTTCGAAAAGAAAATCGAAGCTCCCCGCATCACCCCCATCGTAACCAACCGCGACAAGCAGAGCGATTTCCTGAAAGCCGTAGCCGCCGATGAACCCGCCCCCATCGAGCCCGTCTTCGTGGACTACGAAAAAGATATGTCCGTGCTCTCCTACAAGGGCCTGGAACTGCTGTACAAGAAAAATGAGCAGAACGATATCGCCCAGCTAAGCTTCCGCTACGACTGCGGCACCAACGACGCTCCCGCCCTGTCCCTTGCCTCCGACTATGTCGAGTATCTGGGCACGCCGGATTGCTCCGCCTCTGAATTCGCCTCCGCCATGTACGGCCTGGCCTGCCGCAGCGGCCTTTCCGTGGGCTCAAATGTCACGCAGCTTTCCGTGAGCGGTCTCAGCGAAAACATCGGCAAGGCCCTCACTCTCACGCAGTCACGCCTTAACGGCGCCAAGGGCGACGACGCTGTCCTTGAAGAACTTAAGGCCGATATGATCCGCGCCAGGTCCGACGCCAAGATGAACCAGCGCGCCTGCAACAGCGCCCTCCAGAACTACGTGATCTACGGCCCGGAATTCATCAAGAAGACCACCCTCACCAACGACGCCCTCCAGACAATCAGTTCGGAGGACCTGCTGGCGATGCTCCGCTCCTTCTCCGGAAAACAGCATAAGATTATCTATTACGGTCCCGCCTCGGAGCAGGAACTGATCAAGATGCTTGAGGAAGCCCACCCGCTGGGCGAATCTCTGGAACCCCTGCAGCGTTCCTATCCGCAGAAGCGTTTGACCGCTGAGAAACAGGTGTTTGTGGCGCCCTTCACTGCACGACAGTTCAATTATGTACAGTTCTCCAACAGGGGAGAAAAGCTGAATCTTGCACAGGATCCTTACATCGACCTCTTCAACGAATACTACGGAGGCGGCATGAACGCCATCGTGTTCCAGGAGATGAGGGAATCCCGCGCCCTGGCCTACAGCGCCGGCGCCTGGCTCGGCGGCCCCTCCTTCAAGGACGACAGCTACTCCTTCCGCGCCACAATCGCCTCCCAGAACGACAAACTTCAGAAAGCGGTGGAAGGCTTCGACGAAATCATCGAAACCCTGCCCCAGGCCACTGAAAACCTGGAAATTGCCAAGGCTTCCATCCTGGGCAAGCTCCGCACCCAGCGTGTGAAAGGCGCCAGCGTCCTGTACTCTTATCTCAATGCACAGGAACTTGGCCTGAAAGAACCCCGCGAAAAGCAGGTGTTCGAAAAGGTGGGCGCCCTCACAATGGACGACCTTCTTGCCACCCACAAGCAGTGGATCGCTGGCCGCACCTACAACTACGCCATCCTGGGCGACGTAAAAGACCTGGACATGAACTTCCTCAGAAGCTTGGGTCCTGTGAAACAGCTCACTATGGAGGAGATCTTCGGATATTGAATCTCTTGTCATGTCCTTCCGGAGAATAGCATACACGGTAGTTCTGGCAATACTTTTACCAGCGCTTCAGACGCGGGCACAAGAGGAGTACCTGACGGGTCCATTCCTGCCTGAAACTCCGTTATGCTCGGCTTCTGTCACCCATATTCTCCAGGACAGCAAGGGTTTTATGTGGTTTGGAACCCCTGACGGAGTAGACCGTTATGACGGTTATGAAACCCTTCATATACCTTTCCCGGAAGGGGAAAGCGGATATGCCGATGTCCGTACTCTTTGTGAAGATGACAAGGGAAACATTTGGATAGGCTCATATAAAGGGATAAGTGTCTGGAATGCTCATGAGCAGCGCATTAAGCTTTACTCTGAAACCGGCGTGGCCAGAATCGTTAAATCCCGGGACGGTGCGCTTTGGGTTGCAGCCAATTACGGAGGTTTTCTCAGGATTAATCCTGCAACTTGGGCCTGTGATACTCTTCAGTTCTCATATCATAATGCCAGCGCCCATTTTGGAGAGGATGTGGCTTATGACGGTGATGAAACAATCTGGTTCTTAAACGGAGTAGGGGCCATATACCGTTGCAATATTGGTTCAACAACGCTTGAGAACGTTGTCCCTTATGACAAAAGCCCCCTATATCAGCGTGGAATAACTCGTTTCAGTTATCTGGACGGGGTACTTCTTTCAAGGGCAGAAGGCTCGGGACAGGGAGTTTATACCTATGATGTCAGAAGCGGAGAGTTCAATCACTACGACTGCGAGGACATACGTTCATGCGGACCGTCTCAGGGTGGAGGTTTTTTCATAGCTTCCACTTCAGGGGTAAGGATATTCGATAATGGAGTCCGGCGCGCTTTCAGCCGTAATATGACTGAGGGACGACTATTAACGGGCATAGAAGCAACATCTGTGTTCAAAGACAGCACGGGCGGCTATTGGATAGGAACTAACGGACATGGAGTATTCAGACTTATCCCGAATACCTTTTCCTATATGGAAATTGCCTCCGGCATTTCGGTAAGTGCCCTCTCCAAGGGGCTTGACGGTTCTGTCTGGGTTGGGACACGGGAAGACGGCCTGTTACGTTATAACCCTCAACAGAGAACATTGGAGTCAATCTCATTGGGGGTTAATGAAATTTCTTCGCTGGCTGTTTGTGAAGAAGGAATTCTTGTCGCTACTCCGTATCCGACCTCTCCGCTTCTTCTTTATGACCCGGAAAAAGGCATAACAAAGAAGTATACCGGAGTTCAGCCTGATTTAACTTGCCTTATGGCTCTTGGCCAAAAGAATGTATATGCCGGCGGCTGGCTTCAGAAACTCGACCTTGAAAGTGGACGTTCCCAAAGGGTGGAGTATGTGAGAACTCCTGTCAAAGATATGGCCATAGACAAAGATGGCCGCGTTTGGGTAGCGTCTTCCTTTGCTGGAGTTTGGAAGGAGGAATACGGGCGCTGGACCCATCTTACGGACTCGTCCGGTGTGGTCATGCGCACTTCGGCCATTTATCCGGACGGGCGCTATGTGTGGATAGGCTCTCCTGATGAAGGTCTTGAGAGATATGACCCGAAAACTGGTGAGACGCTCGTCTATTCAGAATTTGACGGAGAAACCTGCCAGCGCATTATCGGCATTACCTCAGATTCTTCCGGGGGACTCTGGATGACAACGCCTCGCGGTTTTGCATTCCTTGACCCTCAAAATGGGGGAACTGCTTTTTATTCTTGGTTTGACGGGATAAAAATCTCACAGGCAGAGTTTTCTGTTATAAAGTGTTTTGACAGGATAATGTATGTCGGCAATCAGGAAAAACTGATATGCCTGGATCCTGTTGCGGTTAGAAGAATTCATCCCGGGAAGAGCAGGATTGTCTTTACAGGTTTCTCACTTCCTTCCCAACTTGGGAAAAGTGAAAGGAGAGTTATTAGGGATAATCTGCTTGATATAGACGGTCGGAAAACGATTAGATTAAAGGCTAGCGAGAACACATTCGTTCTCAAAGTGTCTCAGATGGATTATTCCATTCCCTGCACTACAAAGTTGGAGTTCATGCTTGAAGGGACTTCAAGCCCTCGATGGCACCCGGTGGAAAGTGGGCACATTACCGTCACAAGTCTCCGTCCCGGGCACTACCGTCTTTCCGTGAGGGAAGTAGGCCGAAGCAGCGGTGAAATTGTAGGGAACAGGGAGATGGGGATTATTGTGGACCCTCCGGCATTGGCATCTCCACTGGCCATTATCCTGTATGTTCTCACTTTTGTCGCCGGAGTTTTTCTCATCATGAGAAATGCCCAGAAAAGGGCTTTTCGTAAGGCTTCTTTCGAGGCCGAGCGTCGTGATGCGGAGAGGGAGAAGCGTCTTTATGCATCCAAGGTGGAATTCCTTACTACGATTGCACACGAAATCCGAACGCCACTAACTCTTGTGATGGCTCCGGTAGAGACGCTTCAGACCAAACTTTTACACTCTGCCGATAAAACTGTTGTGGAGGACCTTGAAGTTGTGAGCAGGAACGCTGAAAAACTGAATACTCTGCTTGACGAGCTTCTGGATTTCAGAAAATTGGAAAACAGCGGCATAAAACTTACTGTGGCCGAATATGACATTTGTGCCATAGTGAAAAGCGCTATTGACCGTTTTTCAATTGAAGCGGCGAAAAAATCCATTAAGCTTTTCCTGGAAATGCCGGAGAAAGCTGTTTTGGCTGCCGTTGACAAGAATGCCATTGACAAGATTGTTACAAACCTGCTTTCCAATGCCATAAAATACGGTATGCACCAGGTGCACATCTCCCTTCAGACAGATAACTCCCAAATAAGACTTGTCCTTGAAAACGATGGCCCTTCGGTACCTCTCCATGATCGCGAAAGAATATTCCATCCCTTTGAACGTTATGTCCCGGAGGGCAGCAATGTGACCGGAACAGGAATAGGCCTGTTTGTCAGCCGTAATCTTGCTGAACTACATGGCGGAGCGCTTACAATGGATAAGGACACCTCTGTAAACAGGTTTATCCTTTCCTTGCCCATTGTTCATGTGACCGAAGAAATACCGCAGCAAGCCAAGGTTTTGCCGGATATACATATCCCGCAGCAGAGGCCTACCGTCTTGGTGGTGGAAGACAGCCAGGAAATGCTTGAGTTCATAAGCCGTCAGCTGGGGATGGTTTATTCCGTTCTTACCGCGACCAACGGTGAAGAAGCGCTTGAGGTTATTAAAAACAATCCTGTCATTGAACCCGACTGTGTTATTTCTGATATAATGATGCCGGTAATGGATGGCTACCAGTTGTGCCGTCAGCTTAAATCTCATGACGATACAGCCCACATCCCGCTTGTTCTACTTACCGCCCTGGCCGATACTGATTCCAAGATGATAGGCCTTACGAGCGGTGCGGATGCCTATCTTTCCAAACCATTTTCTCCGGGAGAACTTCTTTCGCTTGTCGGGAGCCTGCTCCAAAACCGGGAAATCTTGAAAAAGAAATATGCCTCTCTTCCTGTTCCTCAGTATCAGGAACTTGCTGCAGATTCTCAGGATGCAAAATTCCTCAGGACCATTGACGCTTATGTGCAGGAGCACATTGCCGATGATACCTTGAGTGTGGATACTCTTGCAGCGGAGGCTTGTATGAGCACGTCTTCCCTTTTCAAGAAGATGAAGCATCTCCTTGGCATGGCTCCCAGTGAGTATATTATGACCGTGCGTCTTAAACAAGCCGCTGCACTTCTACGGAATACGGATATTCCTATTGCTGAAATCTCTGGCCGTACAGGTTTCCGTTCCCCGTCTTATTTTGCCAGTTGCTTCAAAGGAAGTTTTGGGATTACGCCAAAGCAGTTCCGCAGCAGAAGTAACCTATAATTCTCCATATCCCGATTTTTGGGATTTTTTTACCGAAATCTAACATTTCTGATGGAAGGTTTCGGCGATATTTGCATAGACACTAAAATAATAAACACAACGTAATATGAAATCACTATACTTGCCCCCTGAATCAGAGAGTATTTCTCTTCAGGCAAATTCCATTATCTGCCAATCCACGTTTATGGATAGAGGCGTCGGGACGATTGACCCTGTAACGGAGCTGGATCTCGGCGACGATGCGTGGTCGATAATTTTGTAATTTAATAATCTGAGATATGAAAAAGGAAAAAGACTTTTACAAGAAACCGGATATCTCTGTGACAAGCCTGTTCGCGGAGTCTATTGTATGTTATTCAAATTATGGGGCACAGATTTCTGCCACGAAAGAAGAGGAGGACAGCGAAGGCTGGAATGAGATTAATTAGCACAAAGTGAAATATAAAAAGTAAATCATATATGAAAAAGAACACAACAATTGCAATTGCGGTCTTATTCGGCGCAAGTTTGCTTTTTTCCTGCACTAAGGAGACCAACTTCACACCAGAGGAAAACCTTCCTGCCAACGAACAGGAGGGAAACAGTCCGGCAGAGAATCCCGGATCCGATGCCGTCATGGTTTTCTCCGCTTCTCTTAACGACGCAGTGGAAACCAAGACGTACATCACAACGCCTGAGGCAAGCGGCCCCAATGAGGGAAAGTATGTCCCCAAGTGGAACAGTTCTGATAAAATTAAGGTGAACGGTGTACAGTCTGCTGCCGGTGTGAGGAGTGCAGACTTCACCTCTGCCAGTTTCTCTTTCAGTGAAGAGGTTACCGGACCGTTTTATGCTATTGCTCCGTCGGCCGATAACAGGACGTGGGATGCAGAGAATACCAGGTATAGCATCATAGTCAGCGGAACAGGCAGTCCTCAGGTGTACAGGAATTATGTCGACGGCTCATCTGACGCCCGTGGAACCAACCCCACCTATGACATGTCCCATGCCGTCCTGGCTGCATACAGTGAGACTACAAGCCTTCAGTTCCAGCAGCTTACAACCTATTTCAAGCTTACTTTCACAAAAGGTGCTGGTGTTGCTTCCGGAACCAAGATTAAGACCATTTATGTGCGTCAGGGAGAGGCTGCAGATACGCCTAATATCGGAGGCAGCTGGCGTGTCAGTTTTGATGGTAGCGGAGTCGCTTCCATTACACCCGGCTCGCTTACAGCCATCATCGCTTACAACTGCCTGAAAAATGGAGGTACAGACATAGAGGGAGTGGATTTTGGCTCTCCCGTAATTATTACCCTTCCTTCTTATAACTTTGAGCATGGTCTTATCATTACCGTAAAGGATACTGAAGGTCACTTCCAGTCCTTCGGCATTCCTGCCGCCAGTTCAAATCTTGCAACAAAGAAGGGTACCCTTATCACCAAAACCCTTACCTACAATCCCCAAAGCGGAACCATCAACAGCGCTGAAGACTGGAATGCTTTTGCCGCTGCAGTAAATGGTGAAACCAATGATTGGGATCTCTACAAATGGGTAGGGAACGGAACCGTAAAGCTTGGGGCCGATATCTCCGCCTCTGACCTCACGAAGATTGAAAACCTCAAGTATGTCCTTGACGGCCAGGATCACACAATTACCAGATCAGCTGCTACAGGTGCCCTTATCGGAACAATTGGCGGTGAGGTTAAGAATCTTACGCTGGCAGGTGCTATAGATGCAAGTGCATCTCCTCAGCTTGGCGCCCTTGCCGATGTGCTTGCTGCCGGTGCCAAAATCTCCAGTGTGACAAACGATATGAGCATTACTGCAACCGCTGCTGCCGATATCGCCATAGGTGGTATAGTCCGCCAGATTAAGGGAGGAGCCATTGAGGGTTGTGTAAACAATGGTAACATTGATGCAAATATTAATGTCTGCGACGAAATATATGCCTGTCAGGTTGGCGGAATAGTGGCTGGAACATCCCTTACAGAGGATGCTCTGCTTAAAGATTGTACCAATAACGGAACACTCACCGTGACACCCTCCACTGACGATAATACCAATTATGTCAAATTCGGTGCTTTGGGAGGCGTTATTGCCTCAATCAGTTCTGCTGCCAACAAGGTTACTCTCAATAACTGTGACAATGCCGGCGAGATTAATTGGATAGGAGCGCATGACCTTGGCACCAGTGCGAACAACACAAAAGTTGGGAACGGTGCTGCAACAAGCATAGGCGGCGTTCTTGGAAGAGCAACTCCCGTTTCTGCTTCTTACCCTTACCTGTTCAGTACCCCTTCCGCTACTAATGGTATGTCGATAGAAATGAGAAATTGTGACAACAGCGGGAATGTGAATGGAAAGGCAATCGGGTGGTACAATACAGTAAACAAGGAAATGGGAACATATAACGCTTCAACAAACGTTTATGAGCCTTATATTGGCGCCTCAACAGGTACTGCAGCTAAACAGATGCATCGTAAGATATATGTAGGCGGTCTTGCTGGCTCTCTTCTTGGCACAGAAAGCAACCCGGCCGTCTTGACGAATTGCACTAATTCAGGGGATGTTACGCCATACGATTATGCTACATTAGGATCTAATTACGGGTCTTCCCAATCTGGTTTGGCTTCTGTAGTAGGAGGCCTCATCGGCTGGGGAGGTTACCTTGATATAAACGGTGGGAGCACAAGCGGTACTATAGGAACCAAAGTGCGTCATGCCTTTGCCTTAGGCGGTGTAATAGGTTTTGCCGTCCGTCCGTTCTCAATTTCTGATTTTACCGTCAATGTAACCGGTTATTTTGTAGCTGGAATGAAACAGTATTACGATGTGAAGGGAGAGGGCTCCGAGGTAACTACAAAACTTACGTCGAATAATTATGCATACATTGCAGCCACTCCGGCGAAACTTGATGGCATAAATCTCACTTGTCCGCCTTCCGTAAGTGGAAGTAAAATTACTAACTGCACAGTAAGCGGTAGTATATCAACCACTAAGGACATTACGCTCTCCACTACTTCTACAAGAAGCACCGAAACCTTTACGAACAGGGCCAGCGATTCAAGCACAAACTGGGTGCGCGGAATAGGTCTTACCCAGGGAAATGCCGGTGTTACAATCGACTAATATATGACACGCAGAGTCTTATACGGTCTTTTACTCCTTTTCATTGCATCTTGCGCCCGTGAGGCGCAGGATGCGGCGGGGGAGTGGGGTGCTGTCAAACTCACTGCAGGAATATCGGTCCTGGAAACAAAAACCTGGCTGGACAGCGAGGGCGGAGGCTCGCCGCTCAAGGTGTACTGGTCTGACGGTGACAGGATACTGGTAAACGGTCAGATTTCTTCCGGCGTGAATATGGGGGCGGGTGAGAAGGTGAGCTCCGCGGAGTTCTCCTTCCGCAGCATATCGGCCCCGTTCAAAGCCTTCTATCCGGCCGAAGCCGTAACAGGGACGGCGGAAGACGGCTCCCTTTTGATTTCCGTTCCGGATGTTCAGGCTTATAGCCCCACTACGTTCGCAAATGGCAGCGCTATGCTTTATGGCTACGCCGAGGGCGGAGATAAGGTTTCTCTGAAAAACCTCTTTGCCGCCGTCAAGGTTAACCTGAAAGACCCCACGTCATCTGCAATCTCTTCAGTGACACTGTATTCCCCGGGACTCCCTGTTGCCGGAGAATTCAGCCTTAATACGGAAACGGGTGTCTTTGCCCCTTCCGAAGGTACGAAAACCATTACCCTGGATATCGGAGACGGCATCACACTTAGTCCTGAAGGCACAAACTTCTGGTTTGTAATCCCGGCCGGGTATTATCAGGAAGGCCTGCAGGTTGGATTTATGCGTGCCGATGACCACCGCGCCATGCTCTGCAATTGGACCCCTACCGGAAATGTGGTTGCCGGAAGGCTCTACTGCTTTGAGGACGTGAGCTTTGCGGCTGCCGCCAAGGATATTGAGACGGCAGAGGAGTGGGAAGAGTTCGCCCTTGCATACAATGAAGGCGGCGATATGTCAAAATACCTCTACAAGGACGGCTCAGTTCGCCTGGGGGCAGACATATCGGCCCAAAACTTTACCTCCCTGAAGGACTGGACGCTCTCTTTCGACGGTCAGGGCTATAGCATTACCCGTACGGCAGCGGAGTCCCCGCTTTTTGGAACCATTTCCGGAAGCGTTTCCAGGCTTACACTGAAGGGCGATATGACAAGGGACGGCAGTGAAAGTTACAATGCTGCGCTTGCGCCTTCGCTTGTTCCCGGCGGCTCCATTTCCGGAGTTGTGAACCAGATGGATATCACGCTTACCTCCGGTGATGCAACTGTTGCCTGCCTTGCAGGAATAGTGGGCACAATGAGCGGCGGAACGCTTGCAAACTGCAGGAACGAGGGTAGCCTTACAGCCAATATTGACTGCACCGCCGGCTCAAGAAATGTCCAGCTTGCCGGTATTGTGGGGCAGATACGTGACCTTGATTCCGATGTGAGCATTTCCGGCTGCTCAAACAGCGGCACGCTTACAATCAATCCTTCCGGACAGAATGCCAGCAAATTTATCCGCTTTGGCTCAATTGCCGGAATAGTTGCGTGGATGAGGGATTCCTCCCATGCCCTTACTGTTACGGGCTGCAATAATTCGGGCAGCCTTGTCTGGACAGATGCCGGTGTCACCGCTGCAGGCGGCGGGGCTTCCAACGCTCCGGCCGTATGCGTAGGAGGCATCATCGGCAATGCCGCTCCAATGGTGTATGGCACTGTATCGGCCTACCAGAATGAAGGCCAGCTTGCGGCAATAACTCCCGACAACGGGTTCTCCGTGACGCTTTCCGGATGTGTGAACTCTGGTGACATCTCCTGCAAGGCCATATCCGGCATCCAGTACAAAGTCGGTTATGGAAAAGTGTTTATTGCCGGCCTTGCAGGCGCCCTTGTTGGCAAGGCGGATTCTTATGCCAAGATTGAAAACTGTTCATTCACAGGGACAATCACTCAGTGGGATGACACAGACCCGGAGCGCAAACTCAACGCCAACTGCAAGAGTATTGTCACGGCCGGCCTTGTGGGTTGGGGCGGCTACCTGTCCTTTACCGGCGGCACAACCCTTAGGGCTACCATAGGATCGGCCAAGCGTCAGAGTGTAGCCATTGCCGGCGGAATAGGATTTGCCGTGGCTCCGTTCACCTTCAAGGACTGCAGTATATGGTTTGACGGTGGATTCAGCCGCACTGCCAACTTCAAGAACAACCGGGCCATAGTGGCGGTAGTCCCTACCAAGAACAATTCGGCCGATATGGACCCCAAGGGCAATGTGGATGGCTCTTCCATAACGGATTGCAGGGTAGGGGGAGACCTCTACATATCTCAGGACGTCTTTGCCGATACTGTATATGGAGACCTTACCGGAGAATCTTATACCGCCAGGTATGTCCATATCTTCAACGGCGCGGACAAGATTTCCTCCAATCTGGTTTACGGCCAGGGGTATACCTCCAATTCCGGCGTAACTGTGAACAATGTCACATATTGGGACGGTAAATGATTGAGCTATGAAAAAGATTTTACTATCCATGTCGGCTGTTATCATCCTTGCAGCTTGTGTCAAGAGAGTCCCGGAGGAATTGGCTCCGCTGTCACTTGAAGGCCGCACCACGGTTGAGGCTAAAATAGAGTCCCTCCTTCTCGGGGAAGACTCAAGGGTGTGGCCGGAAGGCTCGGCAATCGGCCTGTGCGGCTCCGTGAATGGCGCCAACGAGAAGTATCTTCTTAGAAAGGCCGATGCAAACCTTTCCGAGGCTCTGTTCTATGGCCCCGAAGTGAAAGGCGAACTTTGTGCCTACTACCCCTGGAATCCCTCTTACACCGGTTCCTGGGGGCGGATGACAGCAGCCCTTGACAACAGGCAGGTATTTGCCCGGGCCAACGGGCCCAAAGAACAGTTCCTTGTTTACAGCCCAATCGCATACGGATTTGAAAAAGATGGAAAACTCCTTTTTGGATATCCCTTTGGCGTTCTTTCCATCAAGGTGGCTCTGGAAGAAGATTTGTCCTTGGAGGAAATCACTTTGAGCAGTGAAAGCCTTCCGTTTGCCGGAACCGGTGTGGTTACGCCGGAAGGAGTTCAGTTTGAAACCGGCGCATCTCATGAGTTGAAACTGGTCTTTGATGAGCCCGTTCCTATCCGTGACAACTCGGGAAATCCGGTTCCTTTCTATGTGGTGATGCCTCCTTTTGAGTATGAGGACCTGGTGATTGCTTTCAGTTTCTCAGGGGAGCAGCCGTTTGTCTGCAGCGCCGGCGGGGTATCCGTACCACGTGTCGACGCAGAGAATTTCAGCCTGCTGTCCATGGTTATCGGCAGTGACGGACCGGAAGGATTCACACCTGTAAATGTTGAGTTCGATGAAGATTAGGATATTCATATTGTTTGCAGCGGCGGCAATGGCCCTTTCCTGCTCCGGAAAGACGGAAGTGATTCCGGCTTTCCAGCCGGGAAACGCCGTGGCAGTATGCCGTGTGGGCGCATCCGGCGGTGAAGTCTCCGTCCTTGTTGAAACTCAGGGACAGTGGCGCCTTCGCAGCGCTGATCCCTGGATTACCACGGATGTCCCCGGAGGAATCGGGAATGGGGCTTTTACGCTCCGCTACGGCTCCAATCAGTCCGACATATTGAACCTTAGGACCGGCCGTATCGGCCGTATTGCCATTTGCCTGGAAGGTACTGGCAAGGCCGATACTCTGCTTGTTGCCCAAAGAGGGTTCCTTACTCCTGAGACCAGCGTTGCCGTTACTGAAGACCCTTCCCTGAAATTGGAATTTGAAAGTCCCTCAAGCGTAGAAGTGAAGCTGCTTGTGGCATCTTCAGAGGGCGCTTCTTTTGATGCGGTTTCCACTTGGGTACAGGGCTATGGCGCCACAGTGAGCGTACTTGACGGTGTGGTATCAGGAGCAGCCGGGGGGCTGAATGTTCTCGGGTGCAACTTTGAAGGTCAGGACCCGGAGCAGGAACTGGATTCGTTCCGGGATGCCGTGGCTTCCAGTGTGGGCATGGCCTTGGAAAAGGGAAATGACTGGATTGTCTGCGGGCAGATGTACCATTATTCTGCCATGCAGGTGGGATACCCGGACACTCCGTCGTGGTATCCGGCCAATGCCTCAGGGGATGAATTCAGGGCAGACCGTTATGCCTGGCAGAATAACCTGTATGACCTCCTTTGGATGAAAACCAGGGGATGGGTAAGTACGTATTCAGATGCAGAAGGACATAACTGGCAGGCCGACTACGTGTATGCCAGCGCATCCATCCTGGACAAAGTGTCTTCTGTGGAGTTGATTCCATCTTCACCTGTGCCGGGGATGAAGCATAAACCCGTTGAGGTGGTACTAAAATACTGACGGATATGAAAATGAAACTATCATTGACGGCTCTTTTTGCCTTCTTTACGGTAATTCTGTCTGCCCAGGACAAGGTTTCCGTCAGCGGTGTGGTGATGGATGAGGCCGGTGTCCCCATTCCCGGTGCGGCTGTTGTTGAACGCGGCAGTTCCTCAAATGGCGTGATGACGGATGCGGATGGAAAATATACCATTTCAGTTCCTTCCGGGGCTTTCCTTGAATACTCATGCATAGGATTCAAGCCGGCAATGGAGGCCGTAAGCGGCCGTGCGGGGATAGACGTAGTCCTGAAAATGGACAACGAGGTCCTGGAGGCCACCGTTGTCATAGGATACGGCACTTCAAAGAAGGGGGATCTTACTGGAAGCGTCGCCGTAGTGGAGATGGACCAGATTGAAAATACGCCGGTATCTTCCGTCTCGCAGGCACTTCAAGGCAAGATAGCCGGTGCCGAATTCTCTTCCGGGACCGGAGAGGCAGGTGAGGCAGGTACCATCCGTGTGCGCGGCAGCCGTTCGATATCGGCAGGGAATGAGCCCCTCATAGTGGTTGACGGAATTGTGGATGCGGTGGAGAGCCTGTCGGACCTGAATCCTTCCGATATCGCCAGCATTTCGCTCCTCAAGGACGTTTCATCCACTGCAATTTATGGCTCCAGGGGCGCAAATGGTGTAATACTGGTAACTACTGAGACTCCAAACAAGAAGACCGGCGTTTTTGCGGCCAGGTTCAAAAGTACGATGGGCGTTTCCCGCATTGCCGGAAGCCAGGATCTTATGAATGCCGAGGAATATGCCGGGTGGAGAAATCTTGTATCGGCCAGTCTCGGAAGCAGCCGTATCCCGTATCCGGACCCTGAAGAATATCGGAATGCGGGAACGGATTGGGTGCGCACGCTCTCCCAGACCGCATTTTACAGGAATTACCATCTCAATCTTCATGGCATCAACGGCGGCACAACCTGGACAACCTCGTTCGGCTTCAACAATACGCCTTCTGTTGTCATAGGTTCCGGCTTCAGAAAGTACACAGGCGCCATAAAGCTAAGCAGCAAAATCAAGAACCGCCTCACCTGGGGCGTGAACGTGAACTTTGTCCTCAATGACAAAGACAATCCGGTTGCGTCAATTTCAGGGGCAAATACCTCAGCTGCCATCCTTCTTTCTCCCATGTTGGACAAGGAAGACACATGGAACAAATTCGGTGAAGGCGAGTCCTATGGCGGCCTCCCCTTCAACAGTCCTTATCTTGTGGCGAAGAACGTGACCAGCAAGACTCATAATGAGCAGCTGCTTCTGTCTGCGAGCCTGCGCTATGACTTTAATCCGCGCATGTGGGCCGAAGCCCGTGCCTCCCGTACCACAACCCGCAGTGACGGCGGATACTATTCCCCGTCAACACTTGCCGTGGCAAATGCAAACGACACCGGGGGCACTGCACGCCGCACTCATTATGACAAGGATAAATACATTGAAGAACTGACACTGAATTACAAGCGGAAACGCAGCCGGTGGGAACTTGAAACCCTTGCCGGATTTACGGCAGAACAGACAACTGTCTCCAGTGAGAATTATTCCGGGACCGGATATCTTGACGATTCCCAGCTGTGGTACAACATGTCCGGGCTCAACTCTCCGGCAAGTTTTACTCCGTCGTCGTACTGGAACAGGATAACAAAACTCTCAGCCCTTGGCCGTGTGAATTTCAATTATCGCAGGCGTTATTATATCACGGCGACGGCAAGGGCCGACGGTGCCTCAAATTTTGCAGACGACAAGAAATGGGGATTCTTCCCGGCGGCAGCTCTTCGATGGTCTGTTATGAACGAACCGTGGTTTGCAAAGTCCACATGGCTGAATGACCTGTCACTGAGGCTGAGCTGCGGCAGGAGCGGGAATGATGCCATATCGCCTTACATGTCCCTTGCTTCCCTTGGCTCTTCAGCCTCCAACTGGATTTTCGGTAATGAGAAGGAAACAGGATTTTATCCTTCCAAGATGCAGAACTCGAATCTTACCTGGGAAACGACTTCGGCAGTCAATGCCGGATTGGATTTCGCCGCCTGGCAAAACCGGGTGAGGCTTGAAATAGACGCATATATCTCATGGACAGAGGATCTGCTCCTTAGCGTAAGGAACTCCCAGACAACAGGTTATAATACATACTATGCAAATGCCGGCTCTACCCGGAACAGCGGAGTGGAGATTACACTTACTACAAAGAATGTCAAGACTCGCGCTTTCGAATGGACAACGACGCTTACGGCCAGCCACAACAGCCAGATTGTGACGGGTGTGGGCTCGGAATCGGAAGTTGTGCCAACCTACATGAATCCAAGAAATACCACGCAGTATATGTATGGATATCGTAAAGGATATCCTGTAAATGCCCTGTGGGGCTATAAATATGAGGGCGTGTGGCATGATCAGGCCGAGATTGACAGGAATGAGGTTACCCATGCTTATGCTTCCCAGGCCAAGCCCGGAACGCAGGGAAGCGGATTCGGCCATCCTAAGTATGCCGACATCAACCATGACGGTATGCTGGACCAGAATGACATGGTTTACCTCGGGTCTTCAGATGCCCTTTGTTATGGAGGTCTCCAGAACAATTTCCGCCTGTGGGGAAAACTCAGCCTGGGCGTTTATGTCACCTGGTCTTTGGGCGGCAGTATCTATAACATAGGGGAGCTTTGGCTCGGCTCCGGGACATCGGCCTACAACAAGTACCGTTACATGAAGGATGCGTGGACAGAGCAGAACCCCGGTTCCGATATTGTAAAGGCCGGTTTTGACGATGTCCAGGCGTCATCGAAGCATGTCTATGACGCTTCCTACATCCGTCTTAAGACTCTGTCACTGAACTATGATGTCCCCATGGGGAAAAAGGTCAGGAAATATATCAAGACCTGTTCCGTGGGAATTGCGGGTGAAAACCTGCTTCTGTCAAAAACCTATCCCGGTTTTGACCCTGACGTGAACACGTCTTCTTCAGTTTACAGGCTGGACAACGGTTCCTTCCCGCGTCCGAGGACATGGGCGGTGAACATAAACATGAAATTCTGACGTGCCATGATAAGAAAGACGATATCTTATTTTATTTGCGCGCTGGCGCTCACGCTTTCCCTTGCCTCCTGTCTGAAGGAGGATATGCGCAGTGCCGCCACGTCTGAGACGTACTATCGTTCCGTATCGCAGATAAGGAGTGGAATAACAGGCTGTTATGCTCCGCTAAGGAGCATTCTGGCCGCCCGCGGCTTCTGGTTCATGACAGAGGCGGATACGGACCTTATGTATATGTCTTCAAGTACTGCCTATGACGCCAATTGCGATGTTTCCCCGGCACGTCCCAGCATTGCAACCACGCTTTGGAGATACGGCTATCAGGGCCTGATGTACTGCAACTCCATAATTGCCGACATGAATGCCGCTGTGGAGGCCGGTTACGTAACCTCTGGTGAAACCGCCCCCCTTGAGGCCGAGGCACAGGTGCTGCGGGCGATGTATCTGTATCTTCTGACGAGTTCATTTGGCGACGTCCCTTTCTATACGGAGAAGGTGACGGAAGAGAACCGTGCCCGTATAGCATCCCTTCCAAGGATGAGTGCTTCTGTAACTCGTGATTCATGTGTTGTTTGGATGAAACGTTGGATTCTTGAGAAGAAAGCCCTTCCGATGCAGAGGACTTACGAGGGAGGCAGTTACCGCGCAGGCGCGGCATTGGGGCTTATGCTTGGTGCGAAATGTGCCATCTGGAACGAGGATTGGGAGCAGGTGGTGGAGTTTACATCGGCCCTTGAAAGCATATATGGACAATATGCCGATTCCCCGGAGACGTTCGGCAGCGATTATCCCCTGACAGATATCCCTTTCACCCGCAAATATACGGCGGAATCCATTTGGGAGACAGGTAATCAGGTGGAGTCTTACGGCCTTCAGGTGAACGGGGCAATCGCTCCCGTTGCCATGCCCACAAGACGTACGATTTCCTATGTACAGGATGAAACTGAGCCTGAGGATGGTTCGGAGGCCATGGAAGACGAAGGGGCGCAGTCCGGTTCCGACTATTACGACGGCATCGTGATTCCTGAGCTTGGCGGCTATTCCCGCACAAGTTCGGCTGTACGGCCTACAGCTTACTATTACCAGCAGATTCTGCCTTATGCGAGCGTGGATCTCCGCTCAGGAGAGTATTCAGGCGGTGCGGATTCTCCGCGGGGCAGTTCCGGCAACCTTGCATGGCGTTGGTCCGGCTACAAGGCCGAAGATTCTGAGAGGGAAAACCGGCAGGTGATGTTCTTCTTTTTTGGCGGATCCTCTTCCGGCGGCACTACATCCCGTCCATGGCTGGGCAATAAATTCTGGTGCCCGGAAATGTATAACAACAAGGATTCCAACAATTACAAGCTCTTCCGTTTTGCCGATGCCCTTCTCATGAAGGCCGAGGCTCTCCTTCATCTTGGAGACGGAACTCAGGCTTGCAAGTATCTTAACATCACCAGAACCCGTGCAGGCCTTTCGCCGCTTACTTTTGCCGGGATGATGGGAAGCGACGATGCCCTTATGGAAGAAATCCGCCGCGAGAGGGCGAAAGAACTCTTCGGAGAGTTCACAAGGAAATATGACCTTGTCCGCTGGGGAATCTGGTATGAACGTACAAGGGCATACAATGACAGCAAGTATCTCCAGAACAATATCCGCCCATGTCACAGGTACTGGCCCATCCCGGCAGACCAGGTGAGTTACAGCGGCGGAGTGTTGGACAATTCAGAATATGCCATGTAGAGTATGAGAAAGATTATTTGCATAATTGCTTTTGCATTGGCGGTGCTATGCTGCACACGGGTTTCTGACGACACTACAATCTATGAACTGGGGCCCGTGTCTTCCGAACTCGTCATTGGCTATGAGGGCGGAGAATGCAGCACCGAGGTGCTCTCAAACGGTGATTTTACAGTTACAATACCGGAGGAGGCAGACTGGATTCACTTCAAGGCATCGGCTGGCAGTGTCCTGAGTCTCAGCGGCGATGTGACGCTGTCTTTTACAGTTGACATTAACCGCGGCGTCCCCAGAAAAGCCTCCGTGGCTTTGCTGCGCGGTAACAATCAGGCCTTTATCACCGTAAGCCAGGACGGTATACTGCAGGGCGGTTTTGAACTGCTTCAGCAGGGGGTGAGTGTGGATTACGGCGGTGGTGAATGCGGCGTGAGGGTCAATACGCTGATGAAGGATGATGACCTTTCATACAATGTGTCTTATGAAGAGGATGCAGAACTCTCATGGATAGGGAACGTACGTCTTGAAGGGAATTTCATCCGCTTTTCGGTTGCAGCGAACCTGAGTGCCACCATGGTGCGTCATGCACGGATTGAAATGCTTTATGACGGAGGGAAGGCTGTGGCTCTTGTGACTCAGTTCTGCCAGGGAACGGAAATCATACCCGTATCTATGAGCGGACTCAAGGCCCTTATGGACCATGAAGGCTCACTCGTCCTTGACAGGCATTATATCCTTGAGGGTGTTGTTGTAAACGACCCCTCCGGTCTCAATGGCGGAGAAAACAGGATTATTTCCGTAGATATTCCCGACATGGCGTACAAGTCCCGGATTGTCAGCCTTCAGTCCATGGACGGCAAAGAGGGAATCAAAGTGGAGTTCCGCGAGAGTTGCAGCGGCATTATACACAGATGGTCCCGCATCTCCATTGACACTCGCGGGCTCAGGCTCGTCAGGGAAGATAATCCTATGAGGTATTCCCTGGAGGATGTCCCTCAATCGGCGGTAATCTCCTCCGAAGCAGGGATGGAGTTCGCTCCGAGGGATGTGGAGATTGGAGACATATCGGCAAGCGACCTCTACACATTTGTAAGGCTCCCGGAGGTTGAGATTCCGGTGAGAAAAGGCCCTTACATGCCCATTGACATTCGGTATATAAGCGTGATGACGGCTTATCCCATGATTCTGAGGGATGCCGCCGGAAACCAGATTCCGATGATGGTGAATGTGGACTGTCCTTGGTCAAGGGACGGCAAAGTGATGCCGCGCGGAAGGGGAAGTGTGACCGGTGTGCTTGTGCATGAGACGTGTGACAATTTTGAATGGAATGCCGCGAGGGAGGAAGAACTTAAGGCCGCGGGTGCCATGCCCGACTATATTTCTTCCCTTGGGGAATTCTCTTCCTGGCAGATCCGGCCCATGGAAAAGAGAGACGTGGCTGTCACTGACAGCTTTGAACAGCGGCTTTCCGAAGTCCTCTATGAGTGGGCTTATTGTGATTCCCTGGGAGTCAATCTCGTGAAGAACTACAACCCGAAGTCAGACGAGCTTTTCCCTACCTATCCCCTCAGTGAAAACCCTCTGGCTCTGGACGCGAAACTATACTGCGTAAAGTCAACCGGCGCCAAGGTGAAAATGGGCCTCTGCAATGACTTTACGCATCTTGGACCTTACACTTACGGCGGGGTCATAAGCACTCCCGCCAATGGAAACGGCGTTGAAGACGCCCTTGGCCGGAGCGCACACTGGAGAGTCTATTCCTCTGTCCCCACTATCGGCGTCATCTACTCCGGAAGCGACTGGTCACAGTCCAACGGGGCGGCCTGGACTGCCTCCGGCTGGAGTACAGGCCAGTGGTGGTGTGCCGAATTCTCCACCGATGGCCTTTCGGATGCAAAGGGGCCGGTGAGCGTCGTGTTCGGTACCATGAATGCAATAACCGGCCCGGGCGCTCCACGTCACTGGAAGGCGGAATTCTCTGCCGACGGAAAAACATGGCTGCCGGCAGGAACATATACCGTTCCGGATTTTGTGAGGGCGGCTTCAAAGAAGGCATACCAGCTGCCGGGAACAAAGTATGTGATGTTCAATCTTCCGGAAAGCGTCAAAGATACCCCCAAGGCGTATATCCGCCTTGTCCCGGCAAGCACCGTGGCGGGAACTGACAGCAGTTATGAGGGCGGCACTGTCTCCAGCTCCAGATATAATGCACTTAATTACTTCTCAATAAGATATTCAAGATGAGAAGACTGTTTCTTTCAATAGTGGCTGCAGGAATAGTGCTCGTTTCCTGTTCGCAAAAGTTTGACGTATGTGTTTATGGCGGATCGGCATCCGGCATCATGGCCGCTTACAGTGCCGCACAAATGGGAATGAAGGTGGTTTTGATAGAGCCGTCTGAACGTTTTGGCGGGCTCACTGCCGGCGGACTTGGATATACGGATATTGGCAACAAACAGGTTGTCAAAGGACTTTCACTTCAGTTTTATCGCAGGCTGGGTGCCCATTACGGCAACCTGGAGAACTGGGTGTTTGAACCATCTGCGGCAGCCATGGTCCTGGATGAATATCTGTCCCATCCCAATATTACGGCTGTTAAGGGATATCATCTCGTGGACGCATGCAAGGATGGAACTCAAATCCGTTCCATCCGTGTGTCGCGCGGAAATGATACTCTTTCAGTCAAGTCACCGTGGTTTATAGACAGCACTTATGAAGGAGACCTTATGGCCGCCGCCGGAGTCGAATACCGTGTGGGACGTGAAGACAATTCGGAATATGGGGAAACCTGGAACGGAGTGCACATGATGTATCTGCACCAGTTCCCGGACGGCGTAGATCCATTTGTGGAGCCCGGAAATCCGGAAAGTGGACTGTTATGGGGAATAAGTACACAGGAGTTATGTCCTGAAGGCAGCGGTGACACTTTGGTACAGGCGTACAATTACAGGATTTGCCTGACAGACAGTTTGGAGAATATGATTCCGATAGTAAAACCGGAGAATTATGACTCTTCGCGTTATGAACTGCTTGTACGCCTGTACAACGCCCAGCCGGATATGAGGGATATCAATCAATATTTTATCTGGAGTCCAATGCCCAATCGGAAAACCGATGTCAATAACCGCGGCGCATTCTCCACGGATATGATTGGAATGAATTATGATTATCCCGAATCTTCCTGGGAACGGCGTCAGGAGATTATCAAGGCGCACAGGGACTATACGCTGGGCCTGTTATATTTTACGGCTCACGACAAAAGGATTCCGGCAGAAATACGTGAATACGTGGCGGGATGGGGTTTGCCTAAGGATGAATATGAAGAATCTGAACATTGGACGCCGCAGCTTTATGTGAGGGAATCACGCAGGATGGTCGGGGAGTATGTGGCCACCCAGGCCGACTGTGAAGGAACCCGTATTGCTCCTGATGGCATTGCCATGGCCGCGTACACAATGGATTCCCATAATTGTCAGCGTATTGTTATACAAAAGGATGGTAAGTATATGGTAAAAAACGAAGGAGATGTTGAAATCAGCGGGGGATTACCCTATCCAATCTCTTTCCGTAGCCTTACACCAAAGAGAGAACAGTGCACCAATCTTTTAGTGCCGGTATGCTGTTCGGCAAGCCATATTGCCTACGGTTCAATAAGGATGGAGCCCGTATTTATGTGTATGGGGCAGGCTGCCGGACTGGCGGTTTCATTTGCCAAGAATAAAGGTCTCCGCAGTGTTCAAGACGTGGATTACAGGGATATTGTGAAGGTACTTGAGACAGATCCCTTCCAAAATGGAACATCTCCGGATGTCGTCATGGACGATGCCTCCATGGAATCTGTCCCTGGCTGGCAAAAAGGCCCTATGAAAGGGACGTACGGGCCTTCTTGCTTTACCGGAGAGAAGGGAAGCAGTCCTGTTGTCTTTTCTGCGGTAATCCCTTCAGGCGGAGAGTATCTGGTGTATAGCTATCAGCATAAACCTCAGGACGGCATCAATCCTGTCACTTTGATAGAACTCTCCACCGGAGACAAATTTACGGTTAACGCTGCTGATGTTCATATAACCGGTCAGACCACAAGCGCATGGCATCTTCTGGGCAATGTTTCATTAAATGAGGGAGACACATTCAGTGCGTCTTTCTCATCGGATGGCGGTGACGGTAAAGTTATTGCAGATGCAGTACTGTTAGTAAAAAAGGACTGAGACTATGCGAGAGAGAGATTTGTATGAGACTCCGGAATGCAAACTGATGTTTTTCCCGGCGGAAAGTTCAATCTGTTCCGGTAGTCCAAACGACAAAGCCGGAGAAAAAATGGAAGAAGGAGAGTATTGGTATGAATACTAATTATATCATATGGCTTTCTGCCGCGCTTGTTTGTATTGCTCCGTCATGTTCTTCTCGGATTGATGTTCCGTCATCCGGGAAGGAAGATGGCGGGAATAAACTGCACTTTGAAATTTCCGCTCAGGCCCCTCTTACAAAAACCACGATAGAGGCTTCGGAAAAGCCCGGAGAACCAGGCAAGTACGTATACACCCCAAAATGGGATGCCGGGGATCGCGTCGCAGTATTTTTCAGCGCCAATGCCGATTCTTCTCCAAAGGAAGAACTGGCCAATACCCTTGGTGCCGGAGAGAAGGCCCTGTTTTCGGGCGACATAAGTGCCCCGGCAACGGGAACAGCCAGCGTAATCTATCCATATTCGGCATGGACGGGCGGAAAGAGCGGTTATGCAACGCTCAAATCTTCCCAGACGCCGGCCCTTACTTCTTTTGACCCTTCCTGCGACATCCTTTGCGCAGAGCCTAAGGCTTATTCTGAGTCCGGCGGTACAGTGAGCATTTCCGGACTGCTGTTCCATAGGCTCACCGGGCTGCTCCGTCTGGAACTTACGGGACCTTATGCTGCTGGAAACCACATTCGTTCTATAAAAATCACTGCTCCGGAGGGCACGAGATTGGCCGGTAATTTTACCGTGGACCTTCCCGGAGCCGCCATCGGCAGCGTCACTTCCGGTTCCAATGTGGTTACAGCTACTTATGAGGATGGCCCTGTCATAGGCTCCGGAAGCGTTTTCCTGTCCCTCCTTCCATGCGTTATTGCAAAAAACGGCCAGATCACCGTAGAAGTCAGGACTGAAAGCTACGATATAGTAAAAACCATAGCCCTCAGGGAGGATATGACAATTCCGCAGGGCGGAGTAGCCGTCCTGAGGATGTCCGTCACAGAAGCTCACTGTACATCTCTTCTGGACCGCGACGGCTGGACAACCACGCAGTTGTCTCCCGGGCTCAAGTGGCACAACTTTGAGGGAACGGATCCCGTTACGTCAAAGCCCCAGAAGGTGAACGTACTTGAGGCCGACCTCAGTAATGGCGGAATACACCTGTCTTTTGTTTATAGTGATACATACAGAAAAGTCTCGGAAATAGCCGCGGAAAGGAATGCCATTGCCGTTGTCAACGCCACATACGGCGCAGGTCAGGATGGGATAGTCTATGTAAGGACTGACGGCATTGAGAGGCGTACCATTAATTATGAAGTTGTAGGTTATACCGCTTGGAAACATAAGGCGGCCGTTTGGTATGACGGGTTTATGACATTTGGTTTCTATAATTTTCATTCTTCCGGCAAGGAGGCGTCAAAAAACGCATATAAGGCCGATACTCACCGGAATCTTTTCTCCAGTGCCCCGCTTCTCATAGAAAATGGCTCTCATACAGACCTGAGTGGTTTTGGCGCAGGAACAAATGTGCCTCAAATTCATCCAAGGACGGTTCTTGCCATAACGCGCGGCGGGAGAGTCCTTCTGATTACTATAGATGGAAGGCTGAGTACGGCAAAGGGAATGACCGGTGAGGAGATGCAGAGCTTCCTTGACAGGTTTTTCGCACCTGAATACGCAATAAATATGGACGGCGGCGGTTCTACTGCCATGTATGTTGCCGGCAGCGGAATTGTCAATTATCCATGTGACGGTACTGCCGAAAATGCAGAGGATGTTTCCCGTGATCACACGGCAGAGCGCAGTATCCCCACTTTCTTTGTGATAAACCGAGCCGCAAGGGTGGAGTCCGAACCTGTCCAGATTGAAGAAGATAACAGTGAATGGTATCAAATACGATAAACTATGAGAATTAAGTTAGCATTTTCGGCCCTTTTACTGAGCTCAGCAATGTGTCTTGCGCAGCAAAAGGCACCTGTCCTTCTGGAAAAGGAGGGGTGGGTGAGTGACACCCTGCGGACAGGCCTTGTATGGCACAATTTTACAGGAAATGATTGCATATCGGCCGCTCCTCAGATTGTAAATGTCCTGGAATTTGACCTTGACCAGCCCGGTCTGAAACTCTCTTATGAGTATTATCCTGACAAAGAGGTCCTTTCCGAGGTTGCTCGTGACACGAAGGCTATTGCCGGCACCAATGCCAGTTTCGGTGCTCCTCATACCTTTATCCGCATAGACGGAGATACCTGGTGCGATATAGAGATTGATCAAAGCAGCCGGGAATGGTGGAAGCACGAGGCTGCCGTGTGGTATGATGGCCAAGGAGTACTCGGCTTCTACAATTTTGACGGTAAACCGGCCGAGGCCGTTGCGGCATACAGGGCCGATACCCACCCTAATCTGTTGTCCGGAACCCCCATTCTCATAGATGATTACAGTTTGCCTGAGTGGGATGTCGCCCACGGCAAAGGCTACGGTCCCAAGCGCAGTACCATACAGAGTCGCCATCCCCGCACTGCCATTGCACTTACGGAAGACCGGCATCTGCTGCTGGTTACAGTGGATGGCCGATGGCTTGGAAAGGCATCAGGTATGAGCTGTGAAGAGCTTCGCCAATTCCTTGTGAAGTATTTTAATCCACAATATGCCATGAATATGGACGGAGGAGGTTCCAGCTCAATGTTTGTAAAGGACCGTGGAGATGAGGATACGGGGATAGTCAGTTATCCGTGCGAAAAAACAGGCGAGACGGGAGAAGGCTTTGAATTTGACCACTCTCACCAGCGCAAACTGCCCACGTTTTTTGTCATTAAACAGGTTAAAGAGAAGAAAAGCAGGAAGAAATGAAAAAGATTTTTTTGAATATCGCGGCTTTTATTGTGTGTGCTCCTCTATTTGCACAGACGCTTACTATAGTTCCCTCCGAGGAGGTGGGCGTGATAAAAAATATGAATTCTGTCGGCGGTACTCCCTGGAGCTCCGTCAAGGATGACAAATATGCCGCTCTGGGTATTCCGCTTGCACGTACTCACGATATGGGACGCGGGAACATCCCGGGATCCATTGATATCCGTAATATTTTCCCTGATTTCTCCAAAGATGAGAATGATCCAGCCTCCTATGAGTTTTCCATTACGGATTTTGCATTGGCAAAGCTCATCGCAACCGGGACCAAGCCCTTGTACCGCCTTGGAAACACTCACGAACCGTCAAATGACGGGAAAGTGAAGAAATACGGGCCCTGGCCTCCGGAGGATTTTGCTAAATGGGCGCGTGTGTGCGAGCATATAGTCCGGCACTACAACGACGGATGGGCGAACGGCTTCCATTATGGAATCGAATACTGGGAAGTCTGGAACGAGGCCGACCTTGACCATTACCATGATTTCAATGGCGTTCCCCGCTGGAAAGTTGCGCCTCATGCATGGGGCGGCACCATGGAGCAGTACTATGACCTTTTTGCCATTACGTGGAAGCATCTCAAGAAACTTCATCCGGATATCAAGGTTGGCGGCCCGGCCTTTGCAGAATTTGACTCCAACGAACCTTTTGTCAAGGCAATGAAGAGAAGAGGCGTGAAACCGGATTTCTATTCATGGCACCGCTACAGCACCACTCCCGAAATCCTTTCTGAAGAAAGTGACAAGGTCAGGGCGGTCCTTGACAGGAATGGGTGGAATGATGTCCCCACAATATTGGACGAGTGGAATTACGTTACAGGATGGACCTCTGCCGAAGGCGCCTATTCCAAGGCTGTGCGCCACAGCATGAAAGGCAGCGCCTATACTGCGGCTGTAATGTGCCACATGCAGGACGTCCCTTCCATAGACATTATGATGTACTACGACTTCCGCTACAATTCAAGCTATAACGGTGCTTTCAACCCGGCCACAGGTGCCGAGACCTCAACCTATTATGCCTTTTACGACTGGAAGAAACTCGCGGAGTATGGAACGCAGGTAAAGGTTACGGTGGACAGGGACGACATTTATGCCGTTGCGGCCAAAAACCGGCAGGGAAGGGTGCGCCTTATGATTGCGAGGTTCCGCGACCATGACAACCCCCGCGAAGAGGACATCGATTTGAGAATTTCCGTCCCTGACGGCAGCCTGGAAGCCATCTGTACAATCAATGATGACACGCACCTTAACACTGAAATACCGGTTAAGGTGAGCGGCGGAGCCGTCACGGTTAAAATGAGGCCGTTTTCTTTTGCCTTCCTTCAGTTCTGATGAAAAGAGTGATTTCATTGCTTGCAGGACTGCTGTGGTTCTGTGGGATAAATGCGCAGGACGTGGGCGTCATGCATCCGTATCCTGAGACTCCCGGAGCGGAAACTCCGGCTCCGCGCGGATACAAACCGTTTTACCTGAGCCACTTCGGACGTCACGGTTCCCGCTTCCTGTCCAATGCGAAGATGGTTGTTCCTGCCCTTCAGGCTTTGACCGGCGCCCATGATGAGGGCTTGCTCACAGAAGAAGGAGAAACGCTGCTTGCAAGGACAAGGGAACTGTATCACGCCAGCGAAGGGATGTGGGGACAACTGTCTCCGCTTGGCGTGGAAGAGCATAAGCACATTGCAGGCCGCATGGTGAGACGCTGTCCTTCGGTATTCGTGGATTCGGTGCACGTTGTGGCCAGTATATTTCAGCGCTGTATCCTGAGCATGGCTGCATCTACAGGAGAGATTGCACGCCTTTCACCAAAGACCAAGTGGTCTTACACCACGGGAAAGCGTTATCAGAGCATCGTCAATACCAGTCACAGGCCCTCAGACTGGATTCCCGGGGCTTCCGCCCAGCGGAGTTTCCTGGAGCGGAACCTGGACGTGGACAGCGTTCTTGGTCGCCTGTTCACAGAGCCCGGTGAATGCCTGGCTGCAGCAGGCAGTCCTTATTCTTTCCTGAAGTGTGTCTATAACGTCTGGTCGGCGCGGGAGGCGGCGGGCCTCCCTCCCTTTGACCTTGCGGCTTTGATTGGCGTGGATGCAGTGAAGGTACTCACTGAATCTGAGAATCTGTCCCATTACCACAATATGGCCATCCCCAATGCAGATTCCCTTATCGTCGATATCATCAGCCGTGCCGATGCTGCGCTGCTTGCACCCAAGCCGTCGGCAGACCTCCGTTACGGTCACGACAACGGTCTGATGCGCCTTTTTGTACAAATCGGCATGGAAGGGTATCCTGAAGGCCTGGCTGACGATGATGCCGCAAAATTCAGTTTTGCAGCCAGGATGCCGATGGCCACCAATCTCCAGGCGGTCTTCTATCGAAACCGGAAAGGCCATGTCCTTGTGAAATTCCTGGTAAATGAGAAGGAGTGCCGGCTTGGTTTGCTTCCGGGCGGCCCTTATTACAGTTGGGATACCGTGAAAGAGCATCTTTCAACTTGCCTTTCAGCTGAGTACATAGAAAATAATCAATGAGATACAGGATACTTTTGTCAATAAGCCTTTTGCTGGCGCCTCTGGGGCTGTTTGCGCAGCAGGTTGTTTCCGGGAATGCGCGTTTCACTGTCATTACACCGCAGCTTATCCGCATGGAATGGGCCGAAGACGGTGTTTTTGAGGACAGGGCGACGCTTGGCGTGGTGAACAGGAATCTGGAAGCGCCTCCATTCAAGGCGGTGAGGTCCAACGGCGGAGTGCGGATTACTACATCGGCCCTTAAACTTGTGTACAAGGGTGGAAAATTCGGCCCGGATAATCTGTGGGTGAGTTTTAAGCTCAACGGAAAAACAGTTGTCTGGCGCCCGGGATTGGATGATTCGGCCAACCTGATGGGTACAACCCGTACACTGGACAAATTCAATGGTTATACGGCCCATGCCCAAGACGGCAGGCTTACAACCGATGTGTTTGACAAAGGAGTCATTTCAAGGGACGGATGGGCCGTTGTGGATGAAAGCTCGCGTCACGTTTTTACAGAAGACGGCTGGGTGCAGGAAAGGCCGGAAGGAGACAGGACTGACTGGTATATTTTTGCGTATGGTCACGACTACCTGGCGGCAATCCGTGATTATGTGAAAATCGGCGGAAAGATTCCGCTTCCTCCAAAATGGGCATTCGGCTACTGGTGGAGCCGCTATTGGCTTTACAATGACTTTGAACTGGAGGATGTGGTGGCAAAACTCCGCGGATACGGTATTCCCTCAGACGTGTTTGTTATAGATATGGACTGGCATGAAACCTGGGGGCTGGAGGCAAACAATCCGCCGCTGGATGCTGCCGGGCAGTGGAAGGGATGGACCGGTTATACATGGAACAACAACCTCTTTCCCAATCCGGAACACACTCTGGACTTTCTCCACAGAAATGGTTTTAAGACTTCCCTCAATCTTCACCCTGCATCGGGTATCCAGACTTTTGAGGACTGCTACGGAAGGTTTGTGGCAGATTATTCGGAAAGGACAGGGGAAGCATGGCCTGAAGGGGAATATGTCCCTTTCAGGATGAGCCGGAAGGAATGGGCGCAGAGTTATTTTGAAACAGTGTTGCACCCTTTGGAGCAACAGGGCGTTGATTTCTGGTGGCTGGACTGGCAGCAGTGGCCGCAGAGCCACTATATGAAAGGGCTCAGCAACACTTTCTGGCTCAATCATACTTTCTTTGAAGACGCCTCGGGCAGGGAGACCCGGCCGATGATTTATCATCGCTGGGGCGGTTTGGGCAGTCACAGGTATCAGGTGGGCTTTTGCGGAGATACCAAGGTCAGCTGGAAGGTTCTTTCCTACATGCCCTGGTTCATTTCAACGGCATCCAACGTGGGATATGCCTACTGGGGACAGGATATAGGAGGCCATAACGAGGTTCCCGGAGTCAACTACACAGATCCTGAACTGTTTACGCGCTGGGTGCAGGAGGGTGTGTTTACACCTGTTTTCAAGACTCACCCTACCCGGAACAAGAATCTGGAGCGGAGGATATGGATGTTCCCGGAGCAGTTTGATATCCTCAGGGAAGCCTTCCGTCTCAGATACAGCCTTTCTCCTTACATATATACAGCTGCCAGGCAGGCTTATGATACCGGAACAGGTATATGCAGGCCGCTTTATTATTACTGGCCCGAGGCCGATGAAGCCTATTCCTTCAAGGAAGAGTATCTTTTTGGGGATGATATACTGGCAACGGCAGTATGCAGGCCTCAGGACCCCTCCACCGGACTCTCTGACCGCCTTATGTGGTTCCCTCCCGGAAGCGAGTGGTTTGATATGGCAAGCGGAACCCTGTACGAAGGGAATACCGTCCAGACTCTCAAATATACCCTGGAGGAGAATCCCTGGTATGTGCGCTCATCGGCACTGGTTCCGATGGCTTCACCCTCTATCATGTCGCTGCAGGAGATTTCTGACGAACTTTATATCCTTGCAGTCCCCGGTGAAGATTCCTTCCGTACGCGGCTGTACGAAGACGGCGGGGATAATGCCGATTATGACAGTGTTTATTCATTCACCACGCTGGCGCGTGAGATGACATCTTCCGGCATAAAAGTCACAGTGGGGCCGCGTGAAGGATACTATGAAGGAGCATCCGCACAGCGCCGCATACGGCTGCTTCTCCCGGGATTTACTGCGCCAGAAAGGGTGCTGGTCAATGGCAATGAACTGCCTTACAGCCGTTTTGCAGAAGACGGGACCTGGGGCTATGACGGTGCGTCGCTTACCGTTACTGTGTATGCAGAGGCAACATCGGCAACGGAAGAAACCGTAATAGAGTGCAGTGGACGTTATGCCTTTGTCTCCGGTGAAAGTGGCCGCCTGAAGCGGGCCCGCGCTGCTGCAGAGCGCGTAAAATACGCCCAGAACGCAGAGGACAAGTACAAATGGCCGGATGATGCCAAAATGCAGTGGATCGGGGCTGCCAGCCTGATTACAGAGAATCCTTCAAAGGCGGGGGAAGTGCTGGAAGCACTGCCGGATTATCCTTTTGACAAGGCCCTTCATAAAGAACCGTATTTTGATTCCCGTGAGCTTGGAAAGGGACTAAGGCTCTTGCAGAAGGGCGGCATAAACATCCTGGAGATTTCTCCTGAGGGAGACTACTGCCTTGGGTTCGGCTACAGTGAAAAGGCCGGGACTGTTACAGAGTACGGGAAGGAAAAAGGTCTTGCAGCGGTTTCTACGGCTACCTTCGGCCTGCCGCATACCTATGTGCGTGTTGCAGGAAACAATATCTCGGAGATAGACATAGAAAAGGACAATCCACGGTGGTGGATGCACGAGGCTGCCGTAATGTCGGATGAGGACGGGACCCTGAATTTTGCGTGTTTTGACTTGCAGCCTGCCGCTGCGCTTAAATCCTACAAGTATTCAAAGGCCGTGAATCTGTTTTCTTCGGCCCCGATGCTCATCTATGAGGGAGCACCTCTCAAGTGGGCGGACGGCCCTTCCGGAAAGCGCGGATTCATCTACAAGCAGTATCCCAGGACTGCCCTGGCCCAGCTATGGGACGGGACCATTCTCATCCTTGCTTCAGATACTCCGATGAGCCTCCCCGAACTGCAGCAACTGTTGTCGGACAATTTCTTTGTGCGTAATGCAATCAATATGGACGGCTCTGCAGCCCTGTATCTGGAAGGCCTGGGCAATGTATGTTCCACCGCTACCGAACGGAATCTGAATACTTTTCTGGAGGTTCGCAAAAAATGAGAAAACCGGCACTTGCCATACTGCTTTATTTCACTTTTTCCGGCATTGCAACAGGCCAGGACGACAAGCGTAATGTAATGCTCAATGCCGAGAGCGCCAGCACTCCAAGAATCATCAATGTTGGCCTTCCCGACAGCTCACACGGTGCGGTTGTGTTTGTGGATGGGCTGAAACACGCTTTGGGCCTGCCGCGCAGCCAATATCACTGGGCCGGCGGCAATGCGTATGAAAGTGTCGGTACCATTGACTTCATGGAAGCCGTGGTAAAATATGGAGAATTCAGCGTTCCGGTAGATTCCCGCACTCGTGTGGGCTCTGACTTTTTGTCCGGAGCCTTTACAGGGGCGACCTCCAGCAACGGGCTTATTCGTTTTGACGGGTCTCTCCGTGGCCCATTGAAGAATGGTTGGCAGTTCGCCCTTGGAGCGTATGTTAATTATGATCCTACCTCTGTCAACGCTCCGTCCCGTACTTTTGTAGAGCAGAAACAGATTTATCAGGCATCATTGAGCCGTGTCTTGGAAGGAGGAGCATCACTGGCTATGACATACCGTCTGTCCCTATGCGATGACCGAGTGGACGGAGGATACGGCGTTGCTCCTTTCCTGTACAATGGAGACGGTTCAATCGGCCGTTATGATGGCTTCCGGCTCGGACGCGACTGTTATATGAGTGCCGATGAAACTGTCAGGTGGATGGACCTTGAGACTGGTCAGTGGAAAGAGGGTGACATGTCCAAAATGGACCACAGAAGACTGCATGATCTGCATTTTACTTACCGTAACGAGAGTCTCGGCGGGTGGGATTTCCTTGCTGCCTTCCATCTTTGTTACATGGCTCCGTCCAATTGGATGAAGGTGCAGTTGGCGGGTGTTGATAAAGCGTCTGCGGCAATGGGGTATACTCTCCGTGGCGGGAGCGTTTTCACAGGGCTTGTCCAGAACCGCCAGGCACATTATTATAATACATGGACACTGGATCCGGAGCTGCGTCTGGAGGGAAAAAGGACAATCGGACGCCATAATCTGACTACTGGGACATCCATTGTATATGCCAGGCAGTATGAGTCTTCTTCTTCGTTCCGTTTTGCACATACGGTTGAAGCCGGCCCTCAGCGGATTCTTAGGAGTGGACAGAGTACCTGGAATTACAACCGGAACAGCACATGGTTCGACTCCTGGAAAGTACATGCCGACCTCTATCTGTTCGACTCCTGGAATATAACCGGGAAGCTTTTGGCAAGAACCGGTATCCGTGTGCGGGGCATCTATAATGATATTTTAAGTGTGGCCCGGTTGGAGGGAGAGAGTGTCAATACCCGGGTGGAAGGATTCAACCTGGCAGATCCAACCCTTGCCCAAAAACACCGTTTCCAGGCTCCGGGGCTGGATTATGTATTGTCCGAAAGCGTGTCGCTGCGCATGCGGAGGAATATTTCGGCCGTCGCGGAGGGATTCTATAGCATGACTCCCAAGGCGGCTACATACTACAGGAACGCTACGCTTCCGTCCCTTAAGAGTATTGGAAATGCAATGGTGCGTGGCGGTGTCAATTTGGAAGGGGAGTGGTATAACCTTACTGCTCTGTTATCCTATGTCACCAGTTGGAATAATGCCGCGCAGGTTAACGTGACCAAGCAGATAGGAGGAATAAGCGAAACTCTGCCCTGGGTGGCGCAATATGGAATAGGCACTCTGGGCTTCACGATGGATGGGACTGTTCATTTTGGCGGATTCTCACTCCACGCCCGTGCCACATGGCAGGACCCGAAATATAAGAATTACCGCAACGAATTTGTTTTTAGTGACGGGTCGGTCTCGGTCATAGATTATACCGGAAATACGGTAACAGGTATTTCAAAGCTTATGATTGAATTTGATCCGGCATTCTCTTGGAAGTCATTCCGCGTGTGGACCAGTGTAAGATACTTCAGCCGTCAATATGTCAGCCGCACCAATCTGGCTTTTTTCAACGGCCATTTTGAAACCTTTGCCGGTGCCGAAGCAAAGATAGGCATGCATCATAGGATTAATTTAAACGTAGTGAATGTATTGATGGACCAAGGGGCAAAGGGGAGCATAGACATTGCAGATACTATAGAGGATGAGTCGGCTCTTAAAGGACATATTATGGCGGGTTCTTACATCCGCCCGTTTACTGTGGATTTGTCATATACCTTTATTTTTTAGGCCTTCATTGTAATTCAGTAATTATCATTGCAAAAGAAACCAAATACTTTTGCACGGTGCTCTCATTATGGAGGCCGGGTTGGAATCGGTCCAGGAAGTGAGCATGAAGGAGAATCTTCGGATATTGATGACGCCTTGTTAAAAAGATTGTTGATAACTTTTCCGCTCAGGTATTATTATTCCTGACGGAACCCTCTAAATTTGTAACAGAAGTATGACGGATTGTCTTCCTGGCAGTCCGTCATTCTTAGCCCTCAGCTTGCCGATAGCGCACTTAAATGCTTGAAAATTAGACTTATAACTATATGGAAGTACGTAAAACCAACGGAAGTTACGAAGAGTTTGACCGCGAAAAACTCTGTAACGGAATTCGCCTAGCCTTTGTTCATACCGGCCAGCCCGTGCCGGAGGAAGTCGTAGTGTCAGTAGTGGACAATCTGTACATCTACGACAAGATGTCCAGCCAGGAAATCCGCCGCCAGGTGGTGGATTCGCTCATGTCCATAAACAAAAAAGCCGCACTGGAGTATATCGAAACCTTCGACCGCGGCACGGACCTTCGCAAAAAGCGCGACTTTATCCGCGACTATATCAAAGCGTCCAACGCTGCGACGGGCTCAAAGTTCGACTCGAATGCCAACATCACCCACAAGAACATCGTCACCTTAGGCAACGAACTGTACAAAGAAAACAACATCAAGCAGAACCGCTACATCATGCAGGACAAGATCAAGGCCCTGTATGGCAAGAATCTGGCCCAGCAATACATTGCCGATCTTGAATCCCACGTCCTGTACAAGCACGACGAAAGCGGCACCCCGGGCTATCCCTATTGCGTGGCCATCACCATGTATCCGTTCCTTGAAAGCGGCCTCAAGGAGCTCGGCGGCGTTTCCATTGCTCCGACGGACCTCAAGTCCTTCTGCGGCGAGTTCATCAACCTGGTGTACTCCATCTCTTCGCAGTTCATGGGCGCAGTGGCAACTCCGGAATTCCTGATGTACCTTGACTACTTCATCCGCAAAGACTATGGCGATAATTACCTGGAACGCCTGAACGAAGTGGTGGAGAACAACGCCAAGCAGCGCACTCTGGAAAAGGTCATCGACAACTGCTTGCAGCAGGTGGTACACTCCATGAACATGCCCGCCGGCAACCGCGGTTATCAGACCGTGTTCTGGAATATCGGCTATTTCGACAAGCCTTATTTCGAAGGCGTTTTCGGCGATTTCCGCTTCCCGGACGGATCGGCCCCCAAATGGGAGACGCTCTCATGGCTGCAGAAGCATTTCATGAACTGGTTCAACGAGGAGCGCAACCACTACATCCTCACCTTCCCGGTGGAGACGATGGCCCTCCTGACCGACGGCGGCGACGATTATGCCGACAAGGAATATGCCGATTTCACCGCTGAAATGTGGGCCAAAGGCCACAGCTTCTTCTGCTATATCTCCAACAGCCCCGACAGCCTGTCCAGCTGCTGCCGCCTGCGCAACTCCCTCAAAGACCTTGACGACGAGGAGCACAACCACACCACGCACCAGTATTCGATGGGTACGGCTTCCGTGGCAACAGGTTCCAAGAGCGTGATGACGATCAACCTGAACCGCCTCATCCAGGATGCCGCTCGCAAGTATTTCAAGCAGGAGAAAGGCCAGGCCATCGCCCCCGATGCACCCCTCAAGCCTTCGATGTACGACAAGGACGTCCTTTACAAGTACATTGCCGAAGCTGTCACCGAGCAGACAAGCCGCGTCCATAAGTATCAGACAGCCTTCAACGAGATAATCAAAGACTTCCTGAAGGCCGACATGCTGGATGTTTACCGCGCCGGCTTCATCGACATGAAGAAGCAGTATCTCACCGTTGGCGTAAACGGCCTCACCGATGCGGCCGAATTCCTGGGCCTTGAAATCAGCCCCAACGACGAGTATAAGGAATTCGTGAACACCCTTCTGGAGACCATCAACGTCTGCAACCGCAAGGACCGCACCAAGGAGACAATGTTCAACACGGAGTTCGTTCCCGGCGAAAACCTCTCAGGAAAGAACTACAAGTGGGACAAAAAGGACGGCTACTTCGTAAGCTCCAAGCACAACATGTACAGTTCTTACTTCTATAATCCCGAAGACGAGAGCCTGTCCATGATCGACAAATTCAAGCTCCACGGCGAAGACTTCGTGAAGTATCTGGACGGCGGCAGCGCCCTCCACATGAATATTGCCGAACATCTGAGCAAAGAGCAGTACCGCCAGCTCCTTAACACGGCCGCCCACTACGGGACCAACTACTTTACCTTCAATTGCCGCAACACTGTCTGCAACGACTGCGGATACATCTCCAAAGACACCCTGACAGTATGCCCCAAGTGCGGCAGCACCAACCTTGACTACCTGACGCGCGTCATCGGCTATCTTAAGAGGATTTCCTCCTTCTCCGAAATGCGTCAGGAAGAAGCCGACCGCCGCTTCTACATCGACAAGTGATAAAGTACGTCCCTAAAATGACATCCGTGGTCATGGAAGAGATTCCTGACCGTGTTTCCTTGGCAGTTGATATTTCCAATTGCCGGGGAAACTGCGTAGGATGCCACTCTCCCTTCCTTAAACAAGATGTGGGCGAGGAACTTACCGCCGAAATAATAGACCGCCTTGTGGCCGATAACTTTGGCGTAAACTGCTTTCTCTTCCTGGGTGAAGGCCAGGACCCGCAGGCGATTCTCTTCCTTGCCGCCCACGTGCGGGAGCTGGGCCTTGACGTAGCCCTGTACAGCGGCAGGGAAGAGGTTGAGGATGAATTCTGGGAGGCTTTCGACTATCTGAAACTTGGCCCATACCGTCCCGAATGCGGCCCTTTGAACAAGCGCACTACGAACCAGCGCCTCTACCATCACGGGAAAGACATTACGGAACGCTTCTGGAAGCGGTAATAAACGAAAAAAGACGGCTTTTTAAAGTCGTCTTTTTTGTGCGCTCTTAGGGACTCGAACCCTAGACCCGCTGATTAAGAGTCAGCTGCTCTACCAGCTGAGCTAAGAGCGCATTCAGACTGGTGTCTTTTTTGGGAAGACTCGCTTCCTTTGTGACCCGTTCGGGGCTCGAACCCGAGACCCCAACATTAAAAGTGTTGTGCTCTACCAACTGAGCTAACGAGTCCTCCGTGATTGGGATTGCAAAGGTAGGGATTTTTTTGGAATCTGCAATAACTTTTCTTAAAAATTTAGGCAGAATAGTCCTTTATTTTTTGTTCCTGGCTTAAACGGCATATCAGAAGCTTGTCTTTCGATTCCGCAACTATGTATCCGTCAAGGCCTTCCACTACCACTGTCTTCTCCTCGGCCGTGTGGACGAAGCAGTCCCGGCAGCCGTGCAGGCGCACATCCGGGCCTATGCTTACGTTTCCGTCGGCATCGGCTTCCAGTTTGCCCATTACCGAGCCCCAGCTGCCAAGGTCGCTCCAGGCAAGGTCTTCCGCTATTACGTAAACGCGTGAACTCTTTTCCATTACCGCATAGTCGATTGAGATTTTTTCACAGCTGGGGAAGAGTTCTCTGAGCCGGGCGTTTTCCTCCTCTGTGTAGAAGAAGGGCTTCAGCCGGTCCATGATGCCTGCAATCTGCGGAACGTATGCGCGTATTTCGCTTACTATCGTGTTTATGTTCCAGACAAAGATGCCCGCGTTCCAGAAATAATGTCCGTCTTCCAGATAGCCGATTGCGGTGTCCAGATCGGGCTTTTCTTTGAATTCGCTCACCTTGACGACCTGGCCGTGAAGCGCCTGGGCCGCATGGATGTAGCCGTAGCCGGTTTCCGGCCTGGTGGGGGAGATGCCGACGGTTACGATGGCATCCCTTTCCTGCGTGAAGGCGAGGGCCTTGCCGATTGCGGAGACAAAGTCGGCCGTATTAACGACCAGAGCGTCCGCAGGGGTTACCGCTATGTTGGCCTGCGGGTCTTTGCTGAGGATTTTCCATGAAGCGTATGCGATGCAGGGTGCCGTGTTGCGGCCTTCCGGCTCCAGGAGAATCTGGTCATTTGGCACGCCGGGCAGTTGCTGACGGACCAAATCGGCGTATTTTTCGCCTGTTACTACCCAGATGTTTTCCTGTTTGCAAAGAGGTGCGAAGCGGTCCGCCGTCAATTGCAGCAGAGTGCGCCCGACGCCCAGTACGTCTATGAACTGTTTTGGAACTTCCGGGGTGGAAAGCGGCCACAGCCTGCTGCCGATGCCCCCGGCCATAATGACAACATGTGTATTCATACATGCAAATATACATAATCCAAGCAATATATCAAAACGTCAAAGGGCGCACCTGATAGTGCGCCCTTTGCTCTATAAACGGCTGATTATCTATGGTTTGTATTCCAATATGTCGCCGGGTTGACAGTCGAGTGCTTTGCAAATGGCATCCATCGTGCTAAGACGTATCGCCTTTGCTTTGCCGCATTTGAGAATGGAAAGATTGGCGGGTGTAATGCCGACTTTCTCCGCCAGCTCGCCGGAGGACATTTTCCGGCGGGCCAGCATTACATCTATGTTGATGATTATCGGCATACTGCTTTACTTTTCTTCTTTGGCGGGCTGCTCGTCAGCAGCGGCTTTGCCTTTCAGGTATGAGGGAAGTTCCATTCCGGCCATCTTGAAGAGGTCGTCCAGCGGGGGGATGCTCTTCATCATACCGGAGATGAAGTTTGACGTTGCGGTTTTGCCGTCGGCGGAATTACCTCCGTCCCAGACGGTTACCTTGTCGATGTTGATGCCCTTGACGGCCTCTACCTGGGTCTTTACCAGATCGGGCAGTTTGTCGGCGATCATCATGAGGACGGCCTTCTGGGCGTCGCCTTCCGCGGCACCTACCAGGCTGCGGAAACCGTCGGCCTGCTTGGTCAGGATCTCGAGCATACCGCGTGCCTGGGCGTCCATCTTGGCATAGATGGCGTCGGCCTCACCTTTTGCTTTGCGGCGGATCTGTTCGGCCTCGGCTTCTGCTTCGATGATGGCTTTCTCCTTGTCGATCTGGGCGGCAACGACGATGTTTGCCTTCTGGGTGGCTTCTTCACGTTCGGCACGGGCAAGCTCGGCGTCGCGTTCGCTCTGATAGGCTTCCTGGAGGGCTTTTGCGGCCTGCACCTTTTCGGCGGCTACTGCCAGGCGGTCGGCCTCTGCGGTCTTCTGACGGCGCAGAGCGTCTGAATTTGCAATTTCAATTTTTGCGGTGTTTTCACCCTTGACTGCGTCCGCATCGGCAGCGGCGACGTTGATACGGGTGTCCTTGTCGGCATTGGCTTTACCGGTTTCACCGAAACGGTTCTGCTCTGCGACGCTCTTCTTTGCATCGTTGATGGCCTTTGCGGCGGCCTCTTTACCAAGGGCTTCGATATAGCCGGACTCGTCGCGGATATCGGTTACGTTCACGTTGATGAGCTTGAGGCCGATTTTGCGGAGCTCGGCCTCTACGTTGGCCGATACGTTTGCGAGGAATTTGTCGCGGTCGGCGTTGATTTCCTCGATGTCCATGGTGGCAATCACAAGACGTAGCTGGCCGAAGAGGATATCGGTGGCGATGCTCTGGATGCTGTCAACGCTGAGGCCGAGGAGGCGCTCGGCGGCGTTTGTCATGTTTTCAGGCTCTGTGGAGATACCTACCGTAAAGCGGCAGGGCACATCCACGCGGATGTTCTGCTTGGACAGGGCGTTGGTGAGGTTGCACTCGATGGAGATGGGCTTGAGGTCCAGGAAAGCGTAATCCTGGAACACGGGCCAGATGAAAGCCGCGCCGCCATGCACGCAGCGGGCCGATGAGATGGAACCGGAGCTGTTGCGGCCGGTTTTACCGTAGATGACAAGGATCTTGTCGGAAGGGCAGCGGCGATAGCGCTTGAGGATGGCCGCCAGGGTGACGAACACCACGGCCACCAGAATGAGGATGAGGTACAGTTGGGTCATAGTCTATACAGTGTAAGTGTTGATTTCTTCTACTAATAAGGTATTGGCGTCCACGATGTCTATTACGCGGATGGGAGCGCCTGTTTTGAGATCGGCCTCGTTTTCCGTTACTGCATCGTATTCCCTTACGGCGCCGGAAATGGTAATCTGCACTTTGCCGCTGCCTTTTCTTGCAGCCGGGATGGTGAGATAAACCTTTCCTTCGCAGCCGGGGGCCATTTTCTGCAGATTGATGTTACCGCTCTGCTGCATGCCGGCGAGCCATTTGAAAAGATACATGACAGCCGCGACGAGCGCAACGCCCACAAGGGCCGATACGAAAATAAGTACGCCAGTGGAGCTGATGCTGTCCTGCAGGAGGATGGCGCTCCAGCCGAAACCAAGGATGAAGTTGACGAAGTTGCGGAAGGTGTACAGGTTTGAGCCGCCCTCGATATTGGAGAGGTCCGCTCCGTCCATTGAGGTGTCCACGTCCACGTCAAAGCTTGAATCGGCATCTGCGCCTACAAAGGTTAGAATGCTTTGGATGATAAAGATTAGGGATGCTGCGAGGGTTACGCCCCACAGGATTTTCATTACCAGGCTGAGCCCGGCCCACCAAGATGCTATCATAAGGCTTTAGTTTTTGGTTTCTTTTGCAAATATAGTAAAAATTTATTGAGTTGCAATAAAAATTTAAAGAAATTGTAAAAATTTTTTTGTGGGCAAAAATATTTGTATATTTGACAAATATAATTTTAAGTCATGGCTAACATCAACGATTACATCCAGCAGATCGTCGGCGCCGCAGCCGGCAAAGTCGAAATCCCCTCAAATTTGAAAGAGCAGGTTCTCGGAGGCCTTTCAAGTTCTGTTATCGGCTCGCTCACACAAACCGCAGCCCAGCCCGGCGGCCTGGACGAAGTGAAAAGCCTTCTTACCGGCAAAACAGACGCGGCAAAAAGCAGCATCACCGCACTCGCCGGAAATCTTTTCAACACCAATGTCCTCAGCAAGCTTAACCTTGGCAGCCTGGCCCCGGCTCTGAGCGGCCTTATCCCCGGCATCATGAGCAAACTGTCAGGCTTCCTGAAAGACCAGGACGGCGACGGTGACGTGGATATCAACGATATCCTTCTCACTTTGAAGGGAGGCGCCTCATCCTCGGGCATCCTCGGCGCAGCAGCCGGCATCATCGGCGGCCTTTTCAAGAGAAAATAAGCCTGCACAAGCTGCGTGCTTAAGATTCTGAAGGCGTCGGCGGGGTCCGGCAAAACTTACAGCCTCGCAAAGGAATACATCCGGCTTATTATCGGAAGTGATAAGCCGGATGCTTACCGTCATGTGCTTGCGGTAACCTTCACCAACAAGGCTACCGACGAGATGAAGCGCAGAATACTTAAAGAGCTTCATACCTTGGCTAAAAATCCGGAGGAATCGCCATATCTGGCAGATTTGCTGGAAAGCGGGGCGCAGCCTGATGCGGTATCGGTCCAAAAACGTGCGGGGCAGCAGCTCCACGGCATTCTACACGATTATTCCAGCTTTGCCGTCTCTACCATAGACAAATTCTTTCAGCAGACCCTGAGGGCGTTCTCCAGGGAGATAGGCCAGTTCTCCTCCTATCAGGTTCAGCTTGACAGGGAAGCGCTGGTTCAGGAAAGCGTGGACAGGGTATTGGACAGCCTCTCGGAAGATGCCGATCAGCAGCTTCTTGACTGGCTCACCCGCAGCGTGCAGGAGGACATCCGTCAAAACGGAAAATTCTCCCTCGAACGCCCCCTCACCGAGCTTGCCAAAAGCCTGAAAGACCTGCCCCAAGGGCACCGGATCCTCCCTCGTGAGGAACTGGAAGATCTTCGCAAACGCTGCAAGGAGATTGAAGACAATTACCAAAAACGCGTCTCCGAGGCTGCCGCAGCGGCATTGTCGGCCCTTGAAGGAGCCGGCGTAAACCCTGCCGACAGCAACCGCGGTTTCCTGAAGGCACTTTATAACTATACGGAACCGTCGGCAGTTATAAAAAAGCCTACTGAGTCTTTTCTTGACAAGGCCGGCAATCCGGACCTGTGGTTCTCCAAGGCCAAGGCTGCGCTTAAAGATAAGCTGCACGGTGCGCTGGATGCGCCTTTGCAGGCCTTTTTGGACTGCTTCGGCCTTCCTTTCAAGGAGTACAACACCGCAAGGACGATACGCGTACAGCTTTACAGCCTTGGCGTGGCAGGGGAGCTAAGGGAAGCCTTCGTCCAAATCCAGAGGGAGAAGAACGTCCTCTCCCTGGACGACAGCAATGTAATCCTTCGCGGCATCATAGACGGAACGGACGCACCTTTCATCTATGAAAAGCTTGGCGTAAGGTACGACGATTTCCTCCTGGATGAGTTCCAGGACACGGCCGAGATTCAATGGGAAAACTTCCGCCCCCTGCTTGACAATTCCCTCTCAGGCGGCAACGATTCTCTGGTAGTAGGCGACGTCAAGCAAAGCATCTATCGCTGGCGCGGCAGCGAGTGGGACCTTCTGGACAGCAGGCTGGAGCGGGAATTCCGATCCAACACCGTTGAGCATCTGGACGGAAACCACCGTACATGCCGGGCGATAGTCGAATTCAACAATGACTTCTTCAAATATGCAGCCTTGGAGCTTGACAGGCTGCTGGATTCGGGGGAGGAGATATCCAAGCTTTATTCGGACGTAGCGCAGAAGGTATGCTTCAAGGACCCGGCTCCCGGTTCCGTAGAAGTGCAGTTCACGGAGGATCAGCCTGCCGAAATTTCGGCCACACTCCAGGACTTGCGCGACAGGGGCGCTAAATGGGCCGACATTGCCATCCTGGTCCGAGGAAATGAGGAAGGCAGCGCGATAGCAGCCGATCTTGTGCGCCGGAACATTCCCGTAGTATCCGACGATTCGCTGTACGTAAAATCCTCAGTCACAGTGCGCCGGCTGGTGTCGCAGCTTTCTCTTGCCGATGCTCCGCCCCAGGACAGTGTCTCCACCGTCGCCGGATATCTGGCAAGGTCCATGCAGGTGGATATTCCGCAAGGATATCACTCGCTGGTGGATCTGTGCGAGGCTATTCTAAGGAACATCCATGCCTCGTATCCCGAATCGTTCGAGTCGGAAATCCCTTATATCCAGTCGTTTATGGATTATCTTCAGGACTGGGTGTCAACCGGCGGCAACAACCTGGGCGCTTTTCTGAAAAACTGGGAGGAAGCTACGCCCAAGATAGCATCGCCGGAGCAGGGAGACTCCGTGCGCATAATGACCATCCACAAGGCAAAGGGACTGGAATTCCCGTTTGTGATTTTCCCATACGCGGAAAAGGTGAACCTGTACAAGGGGCCTGTCCGCTGGTGCTCTCCTCATCCGGAGGAAGGCTCCTCGGCCGACGTCGAGTCGGGCATTTTCAGGGTAAGCCTTGATTCCGGCACCCAGGACTCGTTCTTCGCGGCCGATTATGCCAAAGAGCGCTTCATGCAGGCCGTGGACAATATCAATGTCTTCTATGTGGCTCTGACAAGGGCGGTTTACGGGCTCAAAATCATCGCGGCGCTGCCGCCGAAGAACTTGCAACGCCCCGGCAATTTCTCGCAGTTGCTCTACGATTATATGGGCGGCCTGCATTATCAGACAGGCGAGCCCTACGACCCTTCCGCCGTGCCTCACAAAAACATCGGCCCGGAGGCCATGGAATCGGGCTATGCTTCATATCCTGCCGACGCCGGGCGCCGTCTTAAATTCAGCCCCGAAGCGGCCGATTATTTCGGTGGCGACGGCACAGTTGGCCCAGAGGCCAGCGCCCGTATCAGGGGGACTGTTCTTCATGGTATCCTCTCGGGCGTAAATGTGGCCGATGACCTGCCGGAAGCCGTGCAGGCCGCCGTCAAGTCGGGTGATCTTCCGGCATCCCTGTACGATGAAACCCTGCATCTTCTCGAAGGCAGCATAGCCTCGGTGGCCGACAAGGGGTGGTTTTCTCCATCGGCAAAGATTCGCTCGGAGGCGGCAATCATTGGTACGGACGGCAATGAATACCGTCCCGACAGGGTCGTGTTCCATCCCGACGGCTCAATTGACGTGGTGGATTACAAGTTCGGCCAGCCCAAGGAATCCTATCTGTGGCAAGTGCGACGATATGTGAATCTATACAGGAAAATGGGCTACAAAAAAGTTGCAGGCTATCTTTGGTATTTGGAAGATAATTTGATTACCTTTGTGAGTTAATTTTATTTTGTGTCTATGGAAGCCAGTGAGAATACAATCAAGCTATATTACAATACAGAAGTCGAAAAGCTGCAAATGCCTGAGTATGGCCGCAATGTGCTGCACATGGTAGAACAGCTAAAGCAAATCCCGGACAAGGAAAAGCGCACCCAGCAGGCGTATGCCGTGGTAAAGGTGATGGAAAGCCTGAACCCCCAGGTGCACCAGCAGGAAAACTTCGCCCAAAAACTCTGGGACCATCTGTTCATTATAGCGGATTACGATCTGGACGTAGATTCCCCTTATCCCAAGCCTGTTCCGGAGGTGGTAAACAGCCGTCCGGATCCTATTCCTCTGAACACAAAGCCAATCCGTGCCCGCCACTACGGCCGCAACATAGAAAGCATACTGGATCTGATAGCCTCGGAGCCGGAAGGAGAGGTGAAAACAGCCATGATCCGTTCCCTGGCCATCTACATGCGCCAGCAGTATCTTATCTGGAATAAAGACACAGTGGCCGATGCCACGATTTTCCAGGATATCGAGCGCCTTTCCGGCGGCCGTGTCAAAGTCCCGGAAGGCATTCAGCTAAGCAAAATATCGGCCGATGCTTCCTTCTCCCGTCCGGGCATGAACCTTGGTTTTGGACAGGGAAATGGCAAAAACGGCAAATTCAACCGTAATTTCCGGGGTAAAAAAGGCAAGAAATGAATCCGATAACGAAATATTGGAAAGGACTCAGCGATCGCGCCAGGGCGGGCTACCGCTTTGCCGGCATGGCCGTTCTGCTAATCGTGACGATTTGGGTAGCGGTGTCGGTCACTTCTTATGTCTTTACTTGGCGTCAGGACCAGAGTGCCCTTAATGCTGGCGGCAATGTGGAAAACGCCGCCGCATCTTCCGGCCTTTCCATCGGCCATGCCCTGGTTACCGACGCTTTCGGCCTTGCGGCTTTCTGCATCGTGGCTTTTCTCATAGCCTGGTGCGTAAAGCTGTTCTGGAAAGGCTGCCGCATAAACTTGAAAAAATGGTTCTTCGGCACCCTTACGCTGTCTTTTCTGCTGTCCTGGATTCTCGCGCTCATCGGCGTTTTTTCGTCATGTGAGTACGCCTTTGGCGGCGGTCTTGGCGGCCGTGCGGGAGCAGCCTTTACGGGGATGCTTTTGGCCAAGGTAGGGGAGATTGTAACTATTATCATCCTCTTGGCTTTGTCGGCAGCTTGGGGCTATTGCATGAGCAATCGCTTCAGCTCCTGGCTTATGGGCAAAAAGCCCGAACCTGCCGGTCCGGACCCCGTAAGCGAAGCTCCGTTTGAAACTGTCGATACCTTCACCCCCGAAGAAACGCCATCGCAGGAAGAAGATGTAGAGGAAGTGCCTGTGGCTCCGGAGTTTGTCACGTCTCCCACTGTCCCTCATGAGCATCGGCCACGCATCAAAAAACCTGAAAAAGAGGAAGCCGAGGCCGAAGAGGAAGGCGGCATCAACATAGTAACCGACGATACCCTGCAGCAGGAAGTCAAGGAGCCTTTGAAGCCCATCGACAACCGCCTGGATCCGCCGGACGGCCTTCCTAAATACAAAACTCCGGAATTAAGCATTCTGGGCGACTATCTGAATGCCCGCCACGAGGTGTCCCAGGACGAGCTGGTGCGCAACAACACCAAAATCCGCAACACCCTGGCCAGCTATAAGATTCAGGTCCGTGATGTTACGGCCATCGTCGGCCCCACTGTTACGCTGTATAAGGTATATCCGGCTCCCGGCGTTAAGATATCGGCAATCAAGCAATTGCAGGAGGACATCGGAATAAGCCTGAATGCCCGCGGGGTGCGCATTACCACTCTGTCGGATTCAGTAGGCATTGAGGTGGCCAACGACAAGGCCTCCATCGTCCCGCTTAAATCCCTTCTTAACGACGCAGCCTTCCGCGAAAGCAATGCGGAACTGCCGGTCGCAATCGGCTACACCATTTCGCAGCAGGTGAAAGTGTTCGACCTGGCCGACGCTCCGCACCTTCTTGTCGCCGGCGCCACCAAGCAGGGTAAATCCGTGGGCCTCAATGTTATAGTGGCTTCTCTGCTGTATTCGAAGCACCCCTCGGAACTGAAGTTCGTCTTCGTGGACCCGAAGATGGTGGAATTCTCCTCTTACGGGCGCCTGCTTCACCATTATCTGGCAGTTCTTCCCAACGCCGGCAGCGAGCAGGAAGAACAGGACAAGGCCATCGTCAAAAACGCCAAGGATGCCGCGGCTGTCCTGCAGTCTCTGTGCGTAGAGATGGATGCCCGCTATGAGCTTCTGTCCAAAGCGTTTGTGAATAATATCAAGCTCTACAACAACAAGTGGAAGGAGCATCACCTCCGCAGTGACGAAGGACACCACTTCCTCCCTTACATCGTCGTTGTGATAGATGAGTATGCCGACCTTACCATGAGCGTAGGCGCCGGCCCGGAATCCAAGGCTCTGGCGCGCAGCATCACCACCTCTGTCATCCGTCTGGCCCAGAAGGGCCGCGCCGCCGGCCTGCACGTGATTCTTGCAACGCAGAGGCCTACGGTGGATGTCATCACCGGCCTAATCAAGGCCAACTTCCCCATGCGTATCGCTTTCCGCGTCACTTCCCGCATCGATTCCGCCACTATCCTGGACCAGCCGGGTGCCGATAAGCTCATCGGCCGCGGCGATATGCTGCTGTACAGCGGCGTGGAGATGGAACGCGTGCAGTGCGCATTCATCGGCAACGATGAGATTGTCTCCCTTACCAAGGCTGTCGGTGATCAGATTGGCTACCAGAAGAGTTATAATACGCCTTATTATCTGCCCGAGCCCGCCCCGGCCGAAGGCGAAGACGGTGTCAGCGGCATGGTTGATATGAAGTCCCTGGACGACCGCTTCGAAGAAGCAGCGCGGACCGTGGTTTTGAACCAACGCGGCTCTACTTCCGACCTTCAGCGCAAGCTTGGCATGGGATATGCAAAAGCAGGAAGGGTGATGGACCAGCTGGAAGCCGCAGGCATAGTGGGCCCTCAGAACGGGGCCAAGCCGCGCGAAGTGCTGGTGAAAGACATCGCGGAATTGGAGGAAATCCTCCGGCACTTTATGCAGTAATGAGACGTTTTCTGTTGATATCGGCCCTCGCAGCCATCTCTCTGGGCGCTTTTGCCCAGGGACGCATCCCTCTTCTTGACAAGGTAGAGGGGCATCGCGTCACTTTCCACTATACCTACAGCCTTTCCCAAAAAGGGGCCGATTTTACCCCGGTAACGGACGGCAACGTAGTGGTGGAAGGCAACGACTACACCCTGGAAGGGCTTGACCTGAAGGTGGTCAGCAACGGCACAACCCGCTGGACCCTTGACGAAGGTGCCAAGGAAATGGTGATAGAAACCGTGGAAAAGGAAGACCTTTTTACAAATCCCGCCCTTTTCATCGCATCCTATAAGAACTACCTTGACAAAATAAAAGTGAACAGTCAGGCCGCCGATGCTCTGGACGTAACCCTAACGCTGGACGATGAGACACGAGCACGCTTTATCCTCAAGGACATAGTCTACTGCGAGCCGCAAGGAAAAAGCGACTTCTCGGTAGATGAGAAATCGCTTCCTTCTTCTTATATTATCACGGATCTGCGCTAATCTTTTACGCAGCGTACGTTAAGGGCGAGGGTTTTAATGTCACCTTTGCCCTTTTGTATTTCTTCCTGTTTCTCATAGATGTAACGGAAGCAGCCCAGGTCTTCATCCTTGGTGGATGTCCACCAGCAGGCATATTCTTTATGCCCAGCGAAAGTTCCCTTGTTGTTTAAATCTGTATATCCTGCGGGGATTGCGTTGAAAGACAGGGAATTGGTGATTGTTACATTGGACCAGTATTCCCAGAGGTTGTCGTCTTCGAAATTGGCGTTTACCATCAGGGCTCCGGAGTCTGTTCCCAGGCATTGGTCAAACTCTTCTGCCGACGGGAGGTGCCAGCCCGAGGGGCATGCTGTCTGAGCTTCTTCCCAGGTGTAATATCGGCCGTAAACTGAATCCATTACTGCGCAGTCCAGATAGGGGACGCCTGCCGATGTGCCGTAGAGGTTTGCTCCAAGCCATGTTTTACCGCCGGCTGTCGTGCTGGGGTAGGTGTTGCCGTCCAGTGTCACAGGATTAACTTTTGCAATGCCTGTGATGGCCGTGGCCGGATCGATTGCTTTGAAAGAGGCACTGGCCGATGCACTGTAATAACTTCCATTTTCGGCATATACATAGCAATACACCACGTAGCTGCCTAGGGTGTCCACGCGGTATGTGAAATCGGGCATGCTTTGCTTGATGTCTTTTGTAAGGGTGTCTCTTTTTGCTGTGTTCACCTGCCAGTACATGCCAAGGGTTCCGGGATCTTTATCGACCGAAGCGGCGACATTGGATGCGGTAGGGTGGAATGTCAGTTTGTCTCCTACAGAGACGTAAGTGGGTGCGCTTGAGATGCTTAGGCCGCTTAAACTGGGGAGCGAGGTGCTACTATCGTCCTTTTTGCATCCGCTGGCTATAAGAGCGGTGCAGGCGGCCAAATACCAAAATATCTTTTTTGTCATATCTGTCAGTTATAAAGCTTGCAAAAATAACCCGCTTCAACGCTCCAGTCGCTGCGCGACCCTATTCCGGGCAAATGTCGCTTATGAAGCAGGTTATTTTTGTATTCTACAAATATCGGTATTTTTTTGTAAATTAGCACAAATTTCTTGCCAGGATGAGAAAGATACTGCCGATATTATTAGCCCTTGCGCTTGCTTCTTGCGGCCGTGGCGGCAGCCGTTATGTGCAAATCAACGGTTACGCCCAGGGCGGCACATATACCGTTAAAGTGAACATGGCCGGCGTGGAACTTCCTGCATCGGCCCTTAAGGACAGCGTGGAGGCTTTGCTGCTGCAGATTGACACTACGCTGTCGGGGTATAACAAGCGTTCGCTCCTCTCGCGTTTCAATGCAGGCGATCCGGTTCCCGCAACGCCGCTGTTCCTTGACATGTACCGCGAAGCTTACCGTTGGTGGCAAAAAAGTGGGGGAGCCCTGGATTTTGCCGCCGGTCCGCTGTATGACGCATGGGGCTTCGGTTTCCGCAACAAGAATTTTCCATCGGCCGCTCAGGTGGACAGCCTGAAGGGGCTTTGCGGGATGTCGCATCTGCCGTCGGAATTGTCGGTGAAGGACGGGATTGTGGATCCATCGGCCCTCGGCTTCCCTCGGCTTAATTATAATGCTATAGCTCAAGGATTTAGCTGCGACATTATTGCCCGATACTTGTACGGTCTGGGCATTAAGGATATGCTTGTCGATATCGGCGAGATTTGGTGTGACGGGCTCAATCCTTCCGGCAAACCCTGGGCCGTGGGCATCGACCGCCCGGTGGACCAGCCCGCTGGGGCGGAGGCAGGCTCGGAAGGGCTGAGCGGCATCTGGTCGTCTTCCGGCAAGCCCGCCGGGATCGTCACGTCCGGCAATTACCGCAAATTCTATATCAAGGACGGGAAGAAGTATGCGCACACCATCGACCCTCGCAGCGGCTATCCCGTGCAGCATAACCTTCTCAGTGCCACTGTTGTATCGGCCCAAAGCGCCGCTACTGCCGATGCCGTGGCCACCTGGTGCATGGTCGTCGGCCTGGAGGAGGCGCAGAAACTCCTCCTCGAAGATCCTTCTCTGGAAGGCTGCCTTATCACGGCTCTCCCTGACGGCACCCTCTCGGAATGGACCACCCCAGGCTTCACCCTCCAACAATAACCTCGACACGTAACCGCTTATCCCACAGCGACTTGTGAAAATCAAGTGTGACTTTTTGCCACACTTGATTTTAGGATATTGTTGAGTGTCAGGGAGTTGCGTGCCGAGGGTCAGAGGGTGCTGATTATTGTCAGGGTGGTTTGGAGGAGGGTGGAGAGGAGGTCTGTGGCTTGCAGGAGGAGAGGGGGGCACAGGCCGATGGAGGATAGCGCCAGAGTGCAGACGGCAACGCCGATGAGGGCTGTGGTCAGGGGACTGGCCAGGAGGTTGGTGATGAGGAAAAAGCGCGGGAAGCTGTGGAAGCGGTACCAGGCGAGGGGAGCGGTAAACACTTGACAGCTAATGCTGAGCGCAGCCGCCTGCCATATCCGGCGAAGCGGATTGAAGCTTTTTCCGCCGGGGTACCAGCTTTCCAGAAGCGGGTACAGCAGGAAAATGCCGGCCATGGCAAGGTAAGACAATTGAAAGCCGACGCTCTTAATTGCCGACGGATCCAGCACGAGCTGAATGAAAAGTGCCAGGCACAGCACCCGGACGGCTTTTCTGGGCCGATTCAGAAGGCGTAGCGTCTCGTTGATGAGGATGAACAGGAAGGCCCGTACGATGGATGGCCCTGCGCCGGTCATCAGAGTGAAGAAAAGCGCCCCGCTCACAATGAGTCCAAAACGTATTGCACGGGCAGGCCCGCTGCGCCCGACAATCCAAGTCAACTTATCGAAAATCAGATAGATAATGCCGATGTGTAAGCCCGACAGAGCCAAAAGGTGCGATGCCCCGCTCCCGCGGAATACGGCTACCGTCTGGGCCGATAGACCGCTGCGGTCGCCGGTCAGGAGCGCCTTCAGCAGCGGCGCAGTATCGGCATTGCTGAATGGCAATGAGCCGATAAAAGCGCGCAGTCTGGATACGGCCTTTGCGGCCAGGTCTTCTATCGGCGAACTGAACTCCGCCGCGGGAATATCGGCCATGGAAGCGCAGAACATGCCGAGCAGCATATAGGTCAGCAGTATTATCCCTGTAGCCTGGCGCTCCGGCAGATTGAGAATGGGTCCCTTAAGGAGGACGGGGAGGGCGACTAGTGGCAGGAGAAGGCTTCCGGGCGTGGTGGAATGCGGCGGGAACAGGAGCGTTCCCATCGCGATTCCCAGCGTAAACACTATCGATAGCGCCTCTATGCTTTTCCCTTCGCAAGCCATGTGCGAAATTAGTAATAATTTCGTATCTTTGCACGGCCTTAAGTAAAATTAATTTATTCGATATATGATTATTCTCGTTATCAATTGCGGCAGTTCGTCCATCAAGTACCAGCTTCTGGACATGAAAAGCGACGAAGTCTATGACGTAATCGCAAAAGGCATTGCCGAAAAAATCGGCCTCCCCGCCGGCATTCTTCAGTATGCACCCGCCGGCAAGGAAAAGACAGTGACAGACGTCCCCATTGCAGACCACAAGGTTGGCATGCAACTGATTCTGAAAGCTTTGACAAATCCTGAAAACGGCGTTCTCCGCTCTCTCGAAGACATTGAAGCAGTAGGCCACCGCATCGTGCAAGGCGGCGACTTCTTCTCCGGCAGCGTCCTTGTGGATGAAAGCGTCCTGGAAAAAATCGCCTTCTGTGCCGATTTCGCCCCTCTCCACAACCCTGCCCACCTCCTCGGTATCAGGGCTATGCAGGAAGTGCTTCCCAGCGTCCCTCAGGTAGTTACCTTCGACACGGCCTTCCATCAGACCATGCCCGCATACGCCTACATGTATGGCCTTCCATACGAGTATTACGAAAAATACCGCGTCCGCCGTTACGGAGCACATGGCACTTCCCACCAGTTTGTGGCCGGTGTCGGCGCAAAGCTCGCAGGCCTGGATATCAACAATTCCAAAATCATCACCTGCCATCTGGGCGCCGGCAGTTCAATCTGCGCAATCCAGAACGGTAAATGTGTCGATACGTCCATGGGCTTCAGCCCTCTGGAGGGTATGATCATGGGCACCCGCGTCGGCAATATCGACGCCAACGCCGTCATTTATCTGGAGAATAAGCTGGGCGTAACTCCCGACGAGATGTCCGTCATCCTCAACCGCAAATCCGGTTTCCTCGGCGTAAGCACCAAGACTTCCGACGCCCGCGAGCTGGATGAACTGGCAAACAACGGAGACCCCAAAGCCAAACTGGTATTCAAGAAGTTCACCTACGACATCATCAAGAATATCGGCTCGTATGTAGCGGCTATGAATGGCGTGGATCTGATTGTCTTCACCGGAGGCATCGGCGAGCATAACTCCCGCCTGCGCCGCCGCGTGCTGGAAAACTTCTCCTACCTTGGCCTGAAAGTGGACTACGAAGCCAACGTAGCCTGGGGGGAGGATGCCATAATAACAACGGCCGATTCCAAGGTAAAAGCCGCCCTCATCTGCACCAACGAGGAACTGGTGATTGCCCGCGACACCATGCATTTAGTACTTGAAAATCAAGAATAAAACCAATATGATAAGCAATTTTAAAGAGCTCTTCTCGGAGCTTAAGGAAAAAGGCATCTGCAAAAAAATGATTGCCGCCTGGGGCGTTGACTCCCACACCATCGAGGCCGCCTCAATGGCCACCGACATGGGCTTTGTAAAAGTGACTCTGGTAGGCGATTCAGAGCTCATCGCCAGCGTTTGCGAAGAATGCCGCATCGATATCGGCAAGTTCGAAATAGTGGACATAAAAGACGAACTTAAAGCAGTGGCCGAAGCCGTCCGCATGGTCCATGACGGAGAAGGCGACGTTCTCATGAAAGGCCTTTGCTCCACCGACAAATTCCTCCGCGCCATCCTTAACAAGGAATGCGGCCTGCTGCCCGCAAAGGGCCTGCTCAGCCACGTCGGCGTAATTGAGAATCCCAACTACCACAAGCTTATTTTCATCACCGACATGGCCGTGATTCCTGCACCGGACTTCCGCCAGAAGGTGAAAATGGCAGGCTTCGTCACTTCCGTCGCCCGCAGCTTCGGTATTGCGATGCCTAAGATTGCCTTCATCGCCGCTTCGGAGCAGATGCTCGACTCAATGCCCGCCTGCATCGAAGGCGCCATGCTCGCAAAAATGTGCGACCGCGGTCAGATCAAGGCCATCGGCGACGGCCCTCTTGCCCTGGATGTAGCCATCGACCAGGAATCCGTTGAAATCAAGAAGCTTAAGAGCCCCGTGGCCGGTGATGCGGATTGCCTGCTCTTCCCCAACATCGAAAGCGCCAACGTATTCTGGAAAACAAATTCAAAGCTTGCAAAAGACGTCCAGCAGGCCGGTTTCCTCGTGGGCACCAAGGTCCCTTGCATTCTTGCCTCAAGGGCCGACTCGGTAAGCGTCAAGCTCAATTCAATTGCATCGGCAGTAATGTCAGTTAAATAATTTAGTATAATGAGAAAGTATATTGTTGCAGGGAACTGGAAAATGAACACCACCGTTCCCGAAGGTGTAGAACTTGCAAAGGCTGTAGCAGAGAAGTCAAAAGAACTCCCCGCAAATGTTGAACTTGTAGTAGCTCCCCCCTTCACGCATCTGGCCTTGGTTGCCGCTGCCCTCAAAGGCTCAAAAGTTCAGCTCAGCGCCCAAAACTGCGCCGATCATGAAAAAGGCGCCTACACCGGCGAAGTGGCAGTGAACATGCTCACCTCCATCGGCTGCGCTTACACCATCCTCGGTCACAGCGAACGCCGCCAGTACTATGGCGAGACGGATGAAAAGCTCGTGGTGAAAACCAAGCTCGCCCTGGAAGCCGGCCTTAAGGTCATCCTTTGCGTAGGTGAAAACCTCGAAGAGCGCGAAGCCGGCAAACATTTCGAAGTCGTAACAGCCCAGACCAAGAACGTCCTCTACAATTTCACGGCAGAAGACATGAAGAACGTGGTCATCGCATACGAACCCGTATGGGCTATCGGCACCGGTAAAACTGCTACCGCAGCTCAGGCCGAGGAAATCCACGCCTGCATCCGCAGCGTCATCGCAGAAAAATTCGGTTTGGAAGTGGCAGAAGACATGACCATCCTCTACGGCGGCTCCTGCAAGCCTTCCAATGCCAAGGAACTGTTTGCCGAAAAGGATATCGACGGCGGCCTCATCGGCGGTGCTGCCCTCAAGGCGGACGACTTCCTCGCAATTGCCACCAGCTTCTGATTGTAAGACTCTTTGCAATTCCAAAAATTTTGATTACCTTTGCGCGCTTAAAAAAGCCGCAAAGGTTTTTTGGTGCAATGGGGTGCGTGAAAAATCGCACTGAGTAACACATTTTAAACAAAAACAAACAATGAAGCATTTTGCTCTTAAAGGCGAAATCCGCCAAAAAGGCAACAAGGCAGTTCTGAAAGCCTTCCGCCGTCAGGGTCTGGTTCCCTGCAACCTGTATGGTCAGGGTATCGACAACATCCTCTTCACAGTTAACGAAAAAGAACTCAAAGGGCTCACTCACACCCCCTGTTCCTATATTGTTGACCTGGATCTGAACGGTAAAATCTACACCGCCGTCGCTCACGAGTGCCAGTGGCATCCCGTAGAAGACAACTGCCTCCACGTGGATTTCCTCGCCGTCAACGAAACAAAGCATATCGTAATCAGCGTTCCGCTTAACATCACCGGTCACCCCAAGGGTGTTCAGGCTGGCGGTAAGTTCACCCAGAGCGCTCGCAGCCTCAAGGTTTGCGCTCTCATGAAAGACCTTCCGGATCAGCTCGACATCGATGTCACCCCGCTGGAACTGGACAAGAGAATGGTAGCAGGCGACCTCAAATTCGAAGGTCTCCAGATTGTCTCCGACAAGAACACCATCATCTGCTCCGTCAAGACTACCCGCGCCATGCAGCAGGCAGCAGCGGAAGCCGCTAAGAACGCCTAAAGATGGACTACCTTGTTGTAGGGCTGGGCAATATAGGCGCAGAGTACGCCAACACCCGGCACAACATGGGATTTATGGTATTGGATGCCTGGGCTCAGGCATCCAATGTCCTTTTCAAGACCGACCGCTATGGCTCAATAGCAGAAGTCTCCTTCAAAGGCCGATGGTTCATCCTCCTGAAGCCGTCCACATACATGAATCTCAGCGGCAGCGCAGTGCGCTACTGGATGCAAAAGCTCAATCTGCCGATGGAGCAGCTAATTGTCATATCGGACGATCTGAATCTTCCCTTCGGCACCATCCGTATGCGTACAGGCGGATCGGCAGGTGGCCACAACGGCCTTGAGGATATCACCACAAAGTTGGAAACGGACCGCTGGACCCGCATCAGGCTTGGCATCGGCAACCAGTTCTCCCGCGGCGGGCAGATTGACTACGTTCTTGGCGATTTGTCGGCAGAAGAGAAGGCCGCCATTCCGGAACTCGCAGCCCGCGTGATACAGGGGATAAAGGACATTTCTACCATTGGCGTTGCAAGGGCGATGAATACGCTGAATACAAAACCGAAGGCAAAGAAGGCCGAAGAAAAGCCGGGCGATAATCTTAAAAGTAATAGCGAAGTGCCTGAAATTTAATTTTTTCTGAAAATCTTTTTGCTTTTTGTTTTTTTTGTGCTAACTTGCACAAAAGTTTGACACATAACGTTTAACGAACCAATAAAACACAAACCATTATGAAAGAGCTTGTAGAAAAAATCAATGCCGAATTCGCAGACTTCGCAAAGAATGCAGAAGCCCAGGTAGCAAAAGGTAACAAAGCAGCAGGTGCCCGCGCCCGTAAAGCCGCCCTTGCTCTTATGAAAGACCTCAAGGAATTCCGCAAAATCTCCGTGGACGCTGCAAAATAAGCATTACACTAGATTTTTAAAAAAAATGTTGCAGAAAATTCACTTTTTCTGCAACATTTTCTTTTTTTCTGCATCTTTATAGTAGGTTTAGGTTTTAGTACACGTCAAAAAGCCGGTCTTCAGAAGTGATTTTGGGGCCGGTTTTTTGCACAAAAAAAGTGTTTGAAACTGGTGATGCAGAATCAAACACTTTTTTCTTTTGTGAGGACACGCAGATTTGAACTGCGGACCTCTTGCCTGTCAAGCAAGCGCTCTAAACCAACTGAGCTATGCCCTCAAAAGGACTGCAAATATACAGATAAAAATTGGATGCTCCAAATTTTTTTGCTGTACTTTACAGGTAATCTTCAAAATATTGCGTTACCTTGTCCATCAGGTGGATGCGGTTACGGCCGAAGACGTTGTGCTGGGCAACGGGGTAGGGGAAATAATCTACCGGAATCTCAAGGTCGATGCAGCGCTGGATGAAGCTGAGGCTGTGTTCCCAGACCACAGTGTCGTCCACTGCGCCCTGACAGATCAGAAGTTTGCCTTTGAGCTTATCGGCCTTTTCTATGAGTGAAGTGGCTGCGAAGCCTTCGGGATTGGTCTCGGGGGTGTCCATGTAGCGCTCGCCGTACATTATTTCATACCATTTCCAGTCGATTACGGGGCCACCGGCAACGCCTACTTTGAATACGTCGGGGTAGCTGGTCATGAGGGAAATCGTCATGAAGCCTCCGTAAGACCAGCCGTGTACGCCGATTCGGCTGCCGTCCACGTAGGGAAGACTGCGGAGCCGGTCGATTCCCACCATCTGGTCTTTCATCTCTTCCTGGCCGCAGCGTCGGTTGATGGCCTTTTCAAAGGCGGCGCCGCGGTTCTCCGTGCCGCGATTGTCCTGGATATACACCAGGTAGCCTTTCTGTGCCATCAGCATTTCCCACATGCGGATATTCCCGAGCCAACTGTCCTGAACCATCTGGCTGTGCGGACCTCCGTAAACGTAAAGAATCACGGGATATTTCTTGGACGGGTCAAAGTCCTTCGGGTAAATCAGGCGGTAGAAATTCTCGTATTTGCCGTCGGCCGACGGTACTGTGCCAAGCTCGACCTTGCATGAAGCGTAATCTTTTAGCGGGTCTTCGACCTTTGCAAGTTCCCTTACGATTTTGCCGTCAGTGGAGCAGAGGCTTACCTCGGCAGGGAGATTCAGGTTCGAATTCCTGTCGATGAACCATGTGCAGGCGCTGTTCAGCTGGATATTGTGCCATCCGCGGCCGCGCGTTAGCTGCACAGGCTTGCCGATACGGGCCTTATTCACCGCATGGCGCTTAGGCAGCTTGACAGAAATCTTGAAAAGGTGATTCTCGACAGGGGAGATTTGGGCCGATGTATAATACACGAAACTGCCGTCGTTGCCTGCGTAGCTGACATCGGCAGGAACGCCGGTTAGGCGGCGCACGGTGCCTAGGGTGTCTGCAAGATAGAGATTGCGGTAGCCGTCGCGATTGTCGGTGCGGTAGATGAAGACGTCGCTGCGGTCTTTGATGAAGCGGATAGGGTCAAGCGGCTCAATCCAGGCGCTGTTGTCCTCTTCGAGGATTATGCGCACCAGGGAACCGTCGCTGACTCTGTACTGATTGAGGTTCAGATGATGCTGGCTGCGATCTACCACCTGGGCGTAGATGTATTTCCCGTCGGGGCTCCATGCGAGATTGGTGATGTAGCGCTCCTCGGTGAAATCCGTGACCTGCAGCCATACCGTGCTGCCGTTCTCGAAGTCATATACGCCAACCTGGAGCTTTTCGCTGGTCATGCCGTTCATTGGATATTTCAGCAGTTCCAGGGAGCCTGTGCGGGTGGTGATGTCAAGAAGCGGGAAATCGGTGACGCCGGACTGGTCCTTTTTGTAAAAGGCCAGCTTTCGGCCGTCCGGAGCCCAGAGATAGCCCTGAGAGAAGCCGAACTCATTGCGCATCATCGTGCCGCCGTAAACTATATTTCTGTCCTCGGAAAGGCCGATGGGGAATTCTTTTCCGTCCTTTTCTCCCATGATGGAATTGCCCTGTAGGCGCACTCCATAGCCGGCAGCGCCGCGGTCGAAATTATCGTCGATGCGCTGCGAGGGCTTGTAAGTTTCCAATTCTGAGCTGTTTACGGACCCTTGGAAGAACTCTCCCGGGCCTTTTGCCAGGAAGAAGGTCTCCGAGCCTGTCCAAGCGGCCGATGCGCGGGCGTATCCCGCACCTTTGTAAATGGCTTCCTCCATGCTGAGGTCTTTGCCTGCATGGGCGGGGCGGGTGTCAATGACGCGGTTTTGCGCTAAAGCGAAGCCACAGGCGAGAAGAATTGCGCTTGTGGCTGTAAGTAATTGTTTCATTGTCGATTAGAGGAAAAACGGATCTTCTGTTGAGGATTGCGTACTGTTTGTTACGGGCTCTTCTTCTACGCGGTCCACTATTGACTTTTCATAGCCGCGCCAGGGGAGTGCGCCTTTGTATTCCTTGTAGTGAACGGTAACGCGGAGGCCTGTCATCTGGGTTAGTTTCTCGGCTACTGCTTTGTCCGATACTGAGAATTTGAAGGTTTTGGACTGGACGGTTCCTGCAGCGTTTTTGCTGCCGTAGCCGGTGAGAATCATTTCGCCTTCATATGTTTTGAATACATAGCCGGTGTAGGTGAGGGAATTGAGTTCGCCGGTTTTTGTGCCGTCGGAGAATACCCAGAAGAATTTGAAGTATAAGAAGCCCGCGAGGACTGCGAGAACGATAAGGGTGATGGACAACCCGATTGCTTTTCCTGGTCTTGCCATAGCTTATAATTTTATACAAATGTAGTCTTTTTTTCTTTAATTTTCACTATCTTCGTAAGAACATTAAAACTGTCTTATGTACTCTCTTGCAATTATCGGCGGAGGCCCTGCCGGATATGTGGCCGCAGAGAAAGCCGCAAAAGGCGGCATGTCCGTAGTCCTGTTCGAAATGCGCGAGCTCGGCGGTGTCTGCCTCAATGAAGGCTGCATCCCCACTAAAACCCTTCTGTACAGCGCAAAAATGCTTGATCAGGCCAACCACGCGGACCGCTACGGCGTAAATGTGGCCGATGCAACGCTGGATTTCGCCTCGGTGATGAAGCGCAAAGACAAAGTGGTCAAGAAACTCGTCGGCGGCGTAAAAGTACGTATGCGCAACGCGGCCGTTGAAGTAATCCGCGAAAAGGCCTGCATAGAAGGCGCAATTGACGGAGGCTTCAGCATCAAGGCTGGCGAAAACACCTACGAGGCGGAGAAAATCCTCATCTGCACCGGCTCGGAGGCATCCGTGCCGCCCATCCCCGGCCTTGCTGACAGTGACGCGGTTGTCACCAACAGGGAGATACTCTCGCTCGCCGAAGTCCCTTCCAAGCTCGTCGTTATCGGCGGCGGAGTAATCGGCATGGAGTTCGCCAGCTTCTTCAACTCGATAGGAACGGAAGTTACTGTAATAGAAATGCTTCCCAAGATTCTGGGGCCGATGGACGATGAAATATCGGCCATGCTGCAGGCTCAATATGCAAAGAAAGGCGTGCAGTTCCACCTCAGTTGCAAGGTGACCGCCATCGAAGGGAATGAGGTGGTGTATGAGACGCCCGAAGGCGAAATCTGCCGTGCCCAGGGTGACAAAATCCTTCTTTCTGTGGGGCGCAGGGCCAATATCCGCGGCTTCGGGCTGGAAAACATCGGCGTAGCTATGGAACGCGGCATCAAGGTTAATGAAAAGATGGAGACATCTGTCCCCGGCGTATATGCCGCAGGCGACGTCACTGCCTTCTCGATGCTTGCGCACACTGCTTCGCACGAGGCGGAAGTCGCAGTAAGCAATATGCTTGGAATCCCCGCTACAATGTCCTACAACGCCATTCCCGGCATCGTTTACACCAATCCGGAAGTCGCCGGCGTCGGCATTACGGAGCAAGAAGCTGGGGCCGATGTCAAAGTCCTCAAGCTTCCCATGGCATATTCAGGCCGCTTCGTGGCCGAGAACGAACGCGGCGAAGGGCTGTGCAAAGTGCTCGTCGGCCCCGATGACAAAGTCCTCGGCGTCCACATGCTCGGCAATCCTTGCTCGGAGATAATCCTTTCGGCGGCAATGGCAATATCCCGCGGCCTCTCGGTGAAAGAGCTTCTGGAGGTGGTTTACCCCCACCCGACAGTGTCCGAAATCCTTAAGGAAACTTTGTCGTTAGGGTAAGACGGAGAAATGCCACTCCGTTATTGAAGAATAAGTTTCCCCCGGCCTGAGAACGGTTGAGGGGAAGCGCGGCTGGTTGGGAGAATCCGGGAAATGGATGGTCTCAAGAAGCATCCCTCCGAATTTTTCCAGCGGCCCGTATTTCCCTATCATGCCCTCATGGAAAAAGCGCGCCGTGTATGTAAGCAGCGCCGGCTCCGTTGTCCAGGTTTCTACGACGCGTCCGCTTCGGGGCTCATATAAGCTTGCAACCTGTCGCAGGGAACCGTCATATCCGTCCAGCACCCAGCAGGCCGACATTCCGTGCATGATTTCCAGTTGGCGGGAACTTTGGTCGATACGATAGTCCACGCGGTGCGGGGTGCGGAAATCGAAAGGAGTTCCTTCCACCGGAAGCACTAAGTCCGGACACAGATGCGTGTTGTTCTGAATGCATGAATCGGCCCTTACTGTGAGCCGATGGTCCATGACATAGCCGCCGTCGGCACCCTTGAGGTTAAAATAGGAGTGATTGGACAGGCTGACCACTGTCGGCGCATCGGTAACTGCTTTGTATTCAATCCTGCAGACGTTGTCCTCGGTCCAGTAAAAACTGACGCTGAGGTCAAGGTTTCCTGGAAAGCCGCCTTCTCCGTCGGGACTGGTCCGTGTAAAGCGCACGCCGCCAGGCAAGAGCTCATAGGCCCATAAAAAGCGGTCGATTCCCTTGCGTCCGCTATGGCATTGGACGGGTTCTCCGCCATAATGCTCGTTTGCATCCAGCTCGTAACGCTTTCCGTCCAGCTCGAAGCTTGCATGGTCGATTCTATTGGCATATCGGCCGATGGTACAGCCCATGAAGCGGTCTTTTTTCTCGAACGAAGCCAAATCCCCATATCCTACGATCACGTCGTCAAGCTTTCCCGTACGGTCCGGGACGTGAATGCTGACGATGCGGGCGCCGTAGTCTGTAAGGGTCATATAAGCGCCGCTCCGGTTGGTAAGGGTGAAAAGGTGGGCTGCCTCGCCTGTGGACAAGGTTCCGAATGGGGCTACCGTGACATTAGTTGCAGCAAGCGGCAGGCTTAGCGTGATTAACAGGAGGGAAAGGATATGTTTCATTGATTTTTCATTTTCTGGTATTGTGCCGGTAGGACGCCGTAGGTGTCTTTGAAGCATTTTGAGAAATATGAAGCAGTTGAAAAGCCGACCGCATCGCAAACCTCGCTGATTCTGACGGAGGAATTCTCCAGCATGCGGGCTGCTACGGCCAGCCGGCGACGGCGTATATATTCGCCGGGAGAGGTGTTCATAGCCGCTTTGATTTTTCTGGAGAGCGAGCTTCTGCTCATTGACATGGCCTGCTCCAGCTGCGCGCTGCCAAAATCCGGATCTCCCATATTCCTGTCGATTATTTCGTCCAGACGCCGGGTGAAATCATCGTCCCCGCTTCTTGGTTTGGCCTGGGATGTCGCGAGAAGGAACGTATCCAGGGCATTATCCCTTACTTGCTGCTCCTTGTTGAGGACAGAACGGACGCAGGAAATCAAGAAATCTAAGGAGAAAGGCTTTTCGACGAATATGGCGGCCCCTGCTGTCATGGCGCGTGACTTTGTCGCTGAATCCGTAATGGCGGAAATGGTTATGACGGGAATCTCTTGGGTTGTACGCAAGGCTTTGATTTCCCGGCAAAGCTGGATGCCGTCCATTCCGGGCAAGTTGATGTCCGTGAGGATAAGGTCGGCTCCTCCCATCCGACGTATTATGGAAAGGGCTTCTTCTCCGCTTTGCGCGCATACGATTTGGAATTTGTCTTTTAACGCGTTTTGCAGATATTCTGAGAGCGTTCGATTGTCTTCCACGACCATTAGGGTAGGGACGGAACGGTCGCGGACTGGGGTGATATCCTTGTCTTGCCTTGTGTCGGGAATCAGGTTCACAGGAAACGACAAAACGAATTCGGTGCAGTCGGTCTTTGGAGAAAGGGTGAGGGACCCGTCGTGTAACGCGGCGAGTGTCGTGGCCAGAGAAAGGCCGATGCCAAAACTGTTGGATTCCTGGGATGGAGGAGTATATTTGACAAAAGGCTTGAAAATCTGTGTCCGCATTTTTTCCGGAATGGGTTCTCCGTCATTTGCGAAACGGACAACGACCTTGTCGTCTTCCTGCGCCAGAATAACATGGATATAGGACGCTGCATATTTGACAGCGTTGTGAATCAGGTTATTCAGTATTTTTTGCAGGGCGGAGGCGTCGGCGGCAATCCAGACCGGCGTATCAGGCCCGTCAAATTTGATTGTCAGGCCACGCTTCCTTGCCAGTTCTGAGAAGTTGGACAAGGACAGCCGGAGGGATTCACGAAGGTCCAGATTCTTCTTTTCCAGTACGTAACCGTTCTGCTGCACGCTGATGAAATCCAGCAGCTCTTTAACCAGGGTATTGATATAGTCGGCACCGTTTCCAATGACGGACAGGTCTTTTTGCAACTGACGGTCCTTCACTTTGTTGGAACTGATTATGTGCTCCAGCGGCGTCTGAATCAGCGTTAGAGGGGTCTTGATTTCGTGGATTACGTTGGAGAAGAAACGCATTTTTTCTTCATAAGTCTGCTGCTCCTGAAGCTTTTGTATTTCTTCCTGTTTGTCTTGTTCTTTCCTTCTTGCCTTCGATACCAGCGTGCGCGAAATAAAGGTGACCACAATGGCAAGCATGCTTAAATATAGTATTATTGCAAGTGGAGACAGCCAGAATGGAAGCCTGATTCGAATCTTGAGCGGCATACTGGTGGCATGGGTCTCCAAATTCTCTCCGACTGTACGTGCCCTGAATTTGTACTCTCCGGGTGGGATGTTGTAATAATAGACCAATCCGTCGTATGAGATATCCCGCCACTGTTTTTCGTAGGGATACAGCATGCACTGGATATGATTGTCTTCCAAGGAGCCGCGTAGGATTGACAGTGAAAAGCCGAAGGAATTCTGCCTGGACGACAGCGTCAATGACTTGGTGAGCGCGATATTTTCCTCGAGAATGCCGCTCCCGTCCATTGGGGTGATGTCCGTTTCGCCGACGGTGAGCTTGGACAGGCGGATAGATGTATTTTTGCTGTCATGCTTGATACGGTTTGGATTGAAGCGGAGGAAACCGCCGTCGATGCCGAAGCAAAGGTCTCCGTTCCGGGTTTTATAAGCGTCGCCCCAGAATGCTTTGACCGGGAGCCCTTCCCTTGTTCCATAGCAGAAGCTGACTTTTGTCTGAGGGTTCCAGCATACCAGTCCTTCGTCCGTTGCCAGCCAGAACCGTCCGTTGTCGTCTTCTACAAAAGAATAGATTATATGATTGCTCGGAAAAGATGTCTCCCTGACGAACTGCTTTTTGTCTGGGTCGAAGCAATAGAGTCCGGTATTGTAAGCGGATGCCCATATCCGATTGTGACTGTCCACCAAAATCTTGGCAATTTTCCGGAATCCGTCTTCGGCATTCATGTAATGGCCGGTGATTGTTCTGCTGCCCAGATCGTATGTGTAAACGCCTGAGACATCGGTGGCTAGCCAGAGAACTCCATTGCGGTCTTCCGCCAGGTGTCTGATGAAAATGCCGCTGAACTCTTCTTCCTGTATCAGGGCCTGCGGGGAAGAGGCGAGGCGGAACAGTCCCTGTGTATTGGTGGCGAGTATCTGCCCGTCAGACATTTTGAATATTTCAAAAACACGGCTGTCTCTTGCCGACTGGGCAATGTATATCGGGGAGATGTGTCCGTTACGGTAACGAAGCATACCGTTGTCGGTTCTCAGATATAGGTTCTGCCCTTGAAAAACAGGCGACGCGAGGGTCTGGTTTAGTTGTGCCGCCGGGAAGGCGCGGTCTGCGGTGTCTTCATCCAGGGTGAACAGTCCCGCGTTGTTTGTGGTTATCCAAAGCTTGCCGTTCTCGTCTTCGGCAAATCCGTTCACTGTGAAACTGTTGTTGGGAATGCCGGCGAAATCGGTGATGGCATGGAATATTTGCTGGCAGGGGCCGGAATAGTCGATGTTTCCGTTGGAAGCACCAATCCAAAGGCCGCCTTCATTGTCGATGATAAGCGTGCTGACGTTGTCGTCGTGAAGGGAGAACGCTTGTTTTTTTTCTGAGGAGATTTGGGTGCTTGTATCACTGCTGAAGTCATAGCGGAATACACCATGACTGGTGGCCATCCAGATTACGCTATTGCTCTCCAGAAAGGTGCAGGTGGGGATGGACAGCCCGTCGGACGGGATAATTTCACGGACAGTGCCGTTCTTGGTATCGACTTCGCAGAGGCCGTGCCGGGCCGATGCCAGATATACGATATGACTTTGCCGGGGAGAACAGACGATACCGTCGATGTTGTCGCCTTGAAAATACTCGCTTTCCTGGACTTTGACTTCCTCGATGGCGTCCAATGTGGCGTTGGCGTGGTAGAATCCGGCATAATACAGGGAGATCCAGAAACCGCCGCCTTTGTCGAAAGCGAAGCGGCGGATGCCGGCCGGGAGGGTCAGCGAATCGCCCTGCATGAAATAATTCGTGAGCTTGTCCTGCGCCGGATCGTAAGAAAACAGCCCCTGGTTGTTTGCCGACAGCCAAATCCGGCCATCCGGTCCCCGGAGGATGTTGTTGGTCTTGTTGTGGATGGAGACGCCGTCGGCCGTTGTGCATTTGAAGGCCCTGATCCGGTCCATGCGGTAATCGTAGATGGAAACGCCGGCATCCGTTCCTATCCAGATATTTCCGTCCTGGTCTTCTTCCAATGCGTGGACCTGTCCGAAGTCCATCCCGAGGGACTTGTTGCCATAATGGATGCTTCCTGTCCTGTCAAATCTTTCCAGGCCGATTGAAGACCCTGCCCAGATATATCCTCGGGAATCTTCAAACAGGGCCGTTATACCGCCCCTGCCGGAGATGGTCCGGTTGTTTAATGTCGTGAAAGCATTGAAAGACGGAACTTCTTCCGCCATGGCGATGGCCGGAAGAAGTATCATTAACCATATTAGCATCGTTCGCCTCATCATCGAACGAATGTACAAAAAAACTCCGATTATTCAAAGGACAGATACCAGAACGAATCCGGTTCCAGCCAGAGATCCACCTGCCCGTCTTTTACTTCCAAGGGAATCTCCGTGAAGAGGTGGAAGCGGTCGGTGGCATGAGCGATGACAGTGCCGTCTTTTGCCCCAGGGATGCTGATTTTTGCAAGGCATGGAGCGATGACGTTATTGTCGCCGGAGTACCTGGAAAGAAGGAGAACGGTCTTTCCGTCTTTTGACGCTGCGGTGGCATACACACCCGGCATATCTTGCACAACAGTCTCCACCTGGTCCTGCAGATCGTATAATCTGTTCCAGCCATACAGGGCATAATAGGAGGGAAGGGGAGTCATGGTGCGGAAGTCGAACAATCCGTTGAAGGCCGTACGAGGGCGGGCATCGTAGTACATCAGCATGTCAATCGGCCCGTCTTGGGCGACCTGCATGGCCGCCGACACAAATGCGGCACCTTTGATGTTGCCGACGACCTCGAGGGAGTACGGAAAATCATCGGTCCATCCTGTGACAAAGTTCCATTCGTCAAGGAATGAGGGCGTTGAAGCGTATCCATAGCGGTCCAACAGGGTGCGCAGCCTTTGTCCCTTTGCAAGGATTTCCTCGGGATTCAAGGTGTAAAGATGCCAGGAAAAGAAGTCAAGGCCGACTTTATGCCGGGACACATAGCGGAGGAAACGCTCGCACCATGCTTCGTCGCCGCAGAGGGCAGGGCCACCGAACTGCAGATCGGGGAAGCATTTTTTCAGATGCCTGTAGCTTATGTCGTACAGCCTGAAATAGTCTTCCTCCGAGCCGTTCCAGTTTGGAGACATACCCTTTTTCCAGCGTCCGTCGGCCGAGCCCAAATCGGCCTCGTTCCATATTTCCCAGTACCGGATATCCATGTGGTGACCATCGGCCCATCCTTCATTGAAATGGCGGATTATGTGCTCGCAGATGCGTGCCCATTTCTGATAGTCTTTCGGGGGATGGACTCCGTATTTGACTTCGGCCGATTCTATCCTTTGTCCCAGGCGGTAGAATACTTTTGTGCCGCTTTTCAGGATATTGGCAAGATACAGGTCCGTGAGCTTGAAATCGTAGGATGCGGGATCTGTCTCATCGGCATTGAAATCCGGGAAGATTTCTGTGATATCCACGGTGTGTTGCCAATAGAAGGATGCATCATGCGTCCTTGCAAAAGGGAAGCGGGCAGCCTTGTATGCATCGAAATTCCCGATTTTCTGCTTCGCCTTTGCAATGACGGGGCCGTTGTTAACGGCATGCATGGGCTTGATTGTTCCAACTTTTTTGCCCGTATTGACAATAACCTCGCCTGCATGTGCCTCTGCCCCTGCAAAGAGTGCAAGGGCGAAGAGGGCAGGTATAACTCTGGATAAGATGTTCATTATTTTGTGAAATCAAAAGTTTTGGCACCCAGATGTGCCGGATTGAGTTTCAGGACTCTCTTCATCAAGCGCCGTGCTCTCATCCGATGTCCAAGACCGTTTTCACCAAGTGCGCGGGTGTATGTTGCGGCGGCATTGATGCCCTCGACTGTGGCTCCGGTTGTCCCTTCCGCACCGTAGAAATTGACGACGTCGCTGACCATACGTCCTTTCCCGTCCTTGACGAGAGCGCGGAAGATTTCTTTGGCGGCCTTTTTATCGCCAAGGTGTCTCAGCGCAATGGCCTTCCAGTAGCGGTAATCCGTGTTTTTGGTATCGACGGCTGCCGCAGCCTTCCAGTTTTCAAGGGCCTTTTCATCGTCCGAGATCATTTCGTACGCACGTGCAAGTGCGACATAAATCTCGGCATCCCTGGGCGTCCTTTCATCGACAAGGAAAACCTGGTGGTTGACCGGATAAGTAAAGGCCTCTTTATACAGGCCGACAGCCTTCTGCGCATCTCCCTTGTCCAGCGCATCCCGCCCGGCAAGCAGCAGGGCATCTACATAGATGTCATGGAAATTCGCGACACCTTCGCGGGTAGGGAAGTAGCAGTTGCGGAGAAGGTCCAGCACATAATCATACTCTCCGGCAAAAGTGCCGGTCTTGACCTCCGAAGCCAGAGGATAGTAGCGTTTGAGTGCAGTCCCGTGGTGCTCCCGAAGGATTTTGAAGCGTTCCTCGGGGGCGGTTTCAAGCGCCTCCAGCACCTGATCCTGTTCTTCCAGATACAGGGCTTTGTCGGGGGCGATTGCCACTGCCATGAGATAACAACGGGCGGCCTTGGCATAATCCTTTTTGTATAGCCAGTGATACCATCCCAGGTTACGCCATGCAAGGTCCATCGACGGGTCCAGCTTTACGGCCGTTTCCCACTGGGCCGCTGCGGCGTCCTGCTGCTTGTTGTAGAGCAGACAGCCCCGCCAGTACCACGGTTTGGCGCTGTCCGGGAACAGCTTTGCTGCCATATCCAGCACAGGGAGAGTCTCAAGCCGGAAAGGATTGCATGCGGTGACGGGAAGCGAGAGTGCCTGCTCGAAAGCAGCCTTGTCGGCAGTGAGATAGCCGATCCACATTTTCACGCTCGGATAGGCCGTTTTACCGTCGATATAGCGAAGCAGAGACAATGCCTCGTCTTTGCATCCCGCGTCGAGGTATCCGAGGGCAAGCTCCAGATACTGCTCCGGATCGTCCCGCATGAGGGCAATGTGGTCTTGCCTGCCGCTTAGAAGGTCCTTTTCGAAGGTGGCTTTGGCATCCAGGGGATTCTCGGCAAGGAGAGTCTCGATGTCCTTCATGGCCGATACTCGGTCGCCTTCAAGACGGGAGAGCGTGGCACGGAGCCCCAAGGCACGCAGATTGGCGCCGTTATATCGGATAGCCTCGTTCAGCCGGATACGCGCATTTTCCCTGTCTCCTTTTCGGAGGTAAAGTGTTGCGAGTTCGTAGTTGGCGGCTGAATTGTAAGTATAGTTCCATGCCGCCCGGTAAAGGGTGTCCATGGCTTCGGCCTCTTTCCCCTGAGCCTTGAGGACCAGCCCCAGATTGTAGAGGGCTTCGCTGTCCTTTGGACGGGTGTAGTCGTGGGTGAGACGGCGAAGGGCTCTTCTGAGATAGGCGGCGGACTCGTCATATAATCCACGTTTCCTGCATAGGACGCCCATCTGCGTGTTGGCGCGGGTGTCGTCAGGGTCGCGGCGGAGCACTTCCAGGAAATAGTCTTCGGGCTCCACGAACGGATTATGGAACTGGAGGTTCCGAAGGCCGGTCAGATAGCATTCTTCCGTCGAGGCGATGTCTCGGGGGCGGGCAGGACGTTCCACGATGGGCGGGAGCGGCTTGCCGTCGGAGCGGTCGGCGCGGGGCGTGTATTGGAGGAGGCAGTCGTCACCTTCGAGCAGGCTGACGGTCAGCTCCGAGGGATTTAAGGAAGCGTCCAAGGCCAGAGTATCGGCCCAAGGCGTTGCCGGAGAGACAGACAAGTTTTTCTTAAAGATGTTTTTCCCGCCTGCGTCGATGCTGAATGTCACGTCTTTACGTGACGTCGCATTTACACCGGCCAGATAGCGTCCGCCACCGAGGGGCTGTAGGTTGAGGGCCGCTTCCCGGCTCGCTTTCTTGACTCCGCCGAGTTCCCTGATGCCATAGAAATACTGGGTGAATTCCCTGGTTTCGCCGGGCGTGCTCCAACTGTAGTCCGGCTGATTGTCGGAATAGGCACCCATCATGAGTTCGATATAGTGTCCGTCGCTGTCAGTCAGGATTTTGGTGTCCCACATGGAGTTGGGGCCCCAGAGCCAGAATTTTCCGCCTTTGGAGATGTTGTGGTCGGCCGTGAGGAGGGTCCCGGCATGCTGTCCGTGGTCATATCCGGCCACGAAATCCTCTTTGAGGTCGTGGACGAACATTGAGTTGGACATGTAATGATTCTTCCACCATGAAGCGTCCACGCCGTCCTTATAGAAGTCCATGCCGTTGAAAGGCTCGTGCGTTACGGGCCAGTGTGCGAACCAGTTCTTGCAGTGGAAGGTGACGAAATCCGTAGATTCCGGGAAGATTATCTGGTAGGTGCTGTCAACCTTGGTGGAGACGTTGGACCAGTACAGGTACGAATTGTCATCCGGGGTGGCATTGATGAGCCTCCCGCGGATTTCCATGTAAGATTTTCCGGGTCTCAGAGTTATGCCGATGGCCCATTGCATCCTGTGCCGCAGTTCTGTTTCGCCGATCCAGATGGTTTTCCCGCCGTCGGGTTCATTGCCGATACGGCAGTTGACCGTCATGTTGGTAGTAGCGCGGTGATGATGGAAGACGTTCCATTCCACGCCGCCCGAAATCCAGGCACCGAGCATGCCCACGTTGGCTGGCTTTACCACGTGCTGGTGGTAGAAGATGTCGTAGCCGTTGGTTTTGTCAATGGCATAGAACAGTCTTCCGCCGATATCCGGGAGTACGCACAGCTGAACGTACTCGTTCTCCAGGAAAACGGCGCGATAGCTGCTGTCCACCCGGTTGCGTGTCATGTTGTCGTCCAGAACGTAAGGGTAAACGCTGCGGCGGGCGCGCTGGTAGGACCAGTCCCGTTCGAAGATGGGTGCAGTCTCGGGAGCTTCGCGGGTGTAGGTGGGGAGGGAAAGGCTTCCCTCCCACGCCTTTACGCCGCTCTGCCCTCTGGAAGGCAGTGCCATCACCACAAGTAGCGTAAGAACTGCGGTAAGATGCTTTGTCATAATTAGTTTTCCCAGGAGCAAGAAGTAACTGTCGGTTTGAAAGATGGATAGTTGACATTATTACAAATGTATGTGTTGTAATTGGATGAATTCACACCTACATCTGCCTTGTTATACTCAATTGATCCTCCAAATACGACATTGCTTATGGATACTGAACCTTGGATGGGTGAATCAGGATCATTAATGCAGCCAACAGCAAGTCCGTAGCTATAATTACTTACGCCGCCCTTATAGACTGTAATAATCGGTTTGGCTTTTCCGCCGGAGATGGAGATGACATCATTAGCGTTTTTCCCGATAAGGGCAAATCCAATAAATCCCCCGACAGGGCCGGTGATATTATTAACTGCGTTAGGCCCTAATTCTCCAGTGGATTCGCAGTTGGTAAGCGTTACGCAGCGTGCTTCACCAATCAGTCCTCCGACGATGTGAGGATTCCAAGTTGGAGCATATCCGGCTTTGACTGAGCCTGTATTTTTACATCTTGTTAAAGTAGTGGGCCTTGCTTCAGCAAAGCGTCCGACAATCGCTCCAGCAATACCTCCGGTAGGCGCTCTTTTGTTACCTTTCTCTGATCCATCAGCTGAGAAGTTCATGCCGCTACGAAGAGAATTAACAACTTCACCGGCATTTTCGCAGTCCTCGAAAGAAATGGCATAATTACCATATCCACCGTCCATGTCCAGCCATTTATTATTTTCAGTTGAACTGTCGTGCCAGAATGCGCAGCGTCCAAGTATACCACCGACCGCAGAGGCAGCGCTATTGTTACCCGCGCTATTATACACATCAACGCGCTGAACGGTCCCAGTAGAGCTATTTTGACATTTAATAAACTGAACATCATTACGCATCACAACACCGCAGATGCCGCCGATGCCACATTTGCTCAGCGTTGCGCTATTTGTTACGCTAACAATTACTCGTCCGTTATTAACGCATCCATCGAAAGTGCCAGAAACGGAGGAGTCGGCAGGACGTCCACCACTGACAGTATGTCCCCAGGCTGCAAATCCGCCTCCGTAGCAAACCTTCGTTCCACTTCCGGATAGGGTAATTAGAATGTCTCCGTTATTCACACAGTCTTTGATGGTGCCGCCATTCTGGCCCACGAAGCCGCCGAAAGCGACGGCAGAAGTGGAAGTGATGTCGCCGCTGGTCTCGTTGGTGCAGTCCTGGATGGTGCCAAGGTTCACACTGGCAAAAGAGGCGAATGCCTGCTCACCGGCATTCTCGAATCCGGTATATGTACCAGCAGTTTTCAGGTTCTTGACAATGGCTCCATCTGCGAGTGTGTTGAAAAGGGGACGAGTCTTTTCGTTAATAGTGATGGTATGGTCGTTTCCTTCGAAAGTGCCGTCAAAGCTGGCAATGTAGGTGAGGTTTTCATCCCTTGTAATATCCACAAACAGGTCCACGTCACCGTCGGAGCCTACCCAGGCGGAGTAGTCTCCTGCATTGGCGGCAGCGGCGAAGGCTTCGAAATCGGCCTCGGACCAGATGCCTACCTCGGAGACGTCAAGGGCGGTGCGGTAAACCTTGCCGGCAGTAGCTTCAAAAGCATTCTTGGAGGCGAGGGTGGTGGTGCGGTCGGTAGCGTCGGTAACAGTTACAGTGAAACCGGAGGCATAGTTCTGGGCCGGAATGGCAATTACGACAGGAGTCTCAGGGGCAATGCCTTCGCCACAATTCAGGGTGACGGCTGCTCCGTCAGAGGATGCCGCGGCCATCGACACGGAGGGCGTGAAGCTGACGTTGAAATCGCCGCTCATCGGCTCTGTCCCTCTTGAACGGAGGGTAATGCTTTTGATATTCTCGCCGCTTTTATTCTCGGGAGTAATGAGAAGGTATGCCATCAGGTGGCTGAATGCAAGCGAGCCGCTCTCGCTGTATCCGGCCATGACGGCGGCAGCGGGGTCGAAAGTCCCGGCCTTGTAGGTCTGTGAGGCGGGCAGAGTAATGACGCCTTCGCTCTTGTATGCAGCGGAGGGATAAATGCTCTTATACGGGGCTGTGACGCCGGAATCGAAGGAGAAAGAAGCCTTCTTGGGGTCGGAGGCATTGACGGAAATGGCCGTTGAGGCAGTTCCGTTTACGCGGATGACATCGGTATCGGCCCAGTTTACTGCATAGGCATTCTCTCCTGCAGCAACCATTGTCGTCTTTGTCCCGTCAACGGCTACTGCATCAGCAGGAGCTGTGGCGTCTAAGGAATAGACCTTTTCGTCAACCGGAGTTTCGGGAGTTTCCGGCGTTTCCGGAGTCGCGGGTCCTTTCGGTTCTTTCTCGCAGGATAGAACCGTCATGACAGCTGCAAGAGCTGCGAGGATTAAATAATGTTTTCTCATGAGTGTTATTATTAAGAGTTGTTATTCCCAGTTAAAATTGTAATCTATCGTTGAGAGCAGTTCTGTGCCGGACTCGGCCCCGGAAGTCTTTAGCCCGAGTATGTGCGGCCATTTTTCCTGCTGTTCCAAAGCGGAAAGGTTAACGGTTCCGCCTTCGGACCCTGTGAGGCCGGCATTGACGGTGAGTGTACTGCCGATGAGTGAAAGTGCGCTTAAGGGTATGGAGCCCTCTGCGCGGTAACCGTTGTCCTGGTCTGAGTTATTGTCGAGAGTCCCGTCATAAGCGATGGAAAGGCGGACATTGGAGCAAGTGGAAGAGAGTAAGCCGGAAGGCCCGAAACTGATCGTCTTGTCGGTGCCTCCCAGATAGAGGGTCACAGAATGATCTTTGGAGATTTTATTGTCGGCCACTTCGGCAAGGAAATATAGGTAGGAACCGTCTGTTGAGAAGCGCAGCGTGCCGCCGACGGACTCTCCGCCGATATAAAGGGCGTGGTCCATGACGGACCAGTCTTTGTCGTCGGCATCTACGGCAATGGCCCGGTGTGAGGCATAGACGCTGTGATTGAGCGCCATCCTGCGAAGCGTGATGCATCCCGCGCTGCCGCTGCCCTTACGGTCCACAGCAAGCAGAGTGTGGGCCGATTCGGTTTCAAGAGAGCTCCATGCTCCTTGGTGAGTGAACAGGCTCCCTTCATCAGTGAAATTTCTTGCGGACTGGTCTCCGAGGCGGTATTTCATGCTTCCGCTCTCGTAGGAAAGAACGGTTTCTCCGGACGGGAATTGAACGAGGCTCGGGGCGGTTCCACGGGTGAAATTGACCTGGGCGTCGGTCATCGGCCCTATGTTGTCGCCTTCCAGGGGCGTCCATACGCCGCTTTCAGGGGAGTATGCGATACTGATATAATGTACCGGAGCAGACAGGCGTCCGCTTACGCTTTCCAAGGCAAAAGCCATGCGGCTTCCACCGGCAAGGATGACGCCGACGGGCATCTGCCAGGTGAATTTCGAAGTGCCGCTGTCGGCATCGGCCCAGCTGTTACGCATTACTCTAAGGGGCTCTTCACCGAGACCGGGCGTCCAAGTTGCGCCTCCGTCTGAGGATTGGACCATGGAAGTGCCGCTGTGGCTGTCGCTTATCCAAGGGCGGCTTTCGGCAAAATAGCATTGCAGTATCCCTGAAGGGCTTTCCACAATGAAAGGCTCCCAGCAAGGACCGTTGTAAATCACCTGTTCTTCGCTCCAGGTCTGGGCACCGTCAGCCGAGAATTTAATGCGTATGCCATGATCGGCCTTGCATTCCTGCTCGCGGTAGGTTGCCGGCGTCCAGAACGACGACATGGCGCAGATGCGCCCGTCGGCAAGCAGTTTCATGTCGGCATTGGTGTGATACTGAAGAACTGTCTCACCGCTTCCTGCCGATGTGACGTTGCGGCTTGCGAAAAGCAGTCCCTTGTACGACCAGTTGGCCAGGTCTTCGCTCAATGCATAATAGGTGTCTTTGCCATTGCCTGTGCTGCTGCCGTTGTTCTGCCAGATGAGCGCGTAGGTGCTTTCCCCGATTTTGCGGATGCGGGGATAAGAAGGGTACAAGACAGAAGCTTCCGCCTGCCCTATTTTCCAAGATTCCCCGGCTATAGGAGCCAAGGATGAGCGGCCGATTTCGTCTTCATGGGACAGCAGGGGATCTTTGTCTTGATTCAATGCAGTGAAAGGAGAAAGCGAGAGCGTTTTCCTCGTGGGTTTGTCGGCCACTGAAAGCGCTGTCCGATATATCTTGCCGGCTTCTGCGGTGAAGCTTTTTTTAGAATTCAAGATAAGGCTGCTTCCATTTGTAAACCCGGCCATGATGGTGATGCCGGAAGGATAAGTGCCTGCAGGAAAGGCGATGATTGCTTTCCCGGAAGGAATGCCGTCATTACAGTCCAGCGTTACGGCAGCGCCGTTGAGCGAAGCGGGGGACAGGGAAGGCGTGCCCGAATAGTTTGCTGCGAATACTCCGCTCATCGGCTCCATCGTGCGTGAACGGAGGATGATGGACTTGATATCGGCGCCACGGGTTTGAACGTCAAGAAGGAGGAACGACATGACGTGGGTGAAACTGACGGAAGATGAGCCGTTTCCAAGCATCACTGCTGCTTTTGGGTCGATATTTTCGTCGGAGTATGTCTGGTGCGACGGGAGTGTCAGATTCCGTCCGTCTGAAGAAGCTGCGGTAGGGTAAACGGCTTCGTACGGAGGCCGGGCCCCTGGAACGGTAAAGAATGCGCGCGAATTGTTGTCCGGGTCGATTTCCGTTTTTTCGGACAGGATTCCGTTTACCCGTATGGCGTCCTCCGGATTCCATAGCACCGCATAACTGTCTGCCCCGTTCCTGGAAATAGAGGTGCGGGTTTGGACGGCGCTCTCCGACGGAGTGTAGGCTTCAATCCTGCTTGGGGTTTTCTCCTGCGCCGGCGGGGGAGTTTGCTCCCTGCTGCATGCCGAGGCGGAAAGTAAAGCTATCGGCAGGGCTATGCGATACCATAGATTATGCATGGCGGGAGAATTAGAAGATCAATTCGAAATCGAAGCTGTAGTCTTCGGCCGATAATCCGCCAAGGCCGTTCTGTTCAATTACCGAAGAGCAAATCATGGATTCGCATTGCAATGGCAGCAAATCCGTAGTGGGGGTGCAATAAACTTTTTTCATAGGAGTGTTTTTATTCTTCTTCAAAACCGAAATCGTGGTCTTCTGCCTGAAGATTTTGCAGACCTTGATTGGAGATGCACAGAGTGCCCTCGGCTACTAGCGACATGGATTCTGTCTGTGGCTTGCTGTACAATTTTTTTTGTTCCATTTTGAAATAGTGTTATTATGCGTTGTTTTCAGCAAAATAATTCCATATAATCTCTTTGCGCAAGCGCACGGGTATTTTGTTTTAGTTTTTGAACAATTTTTACTACTAGCTGATGCTGTTTTTTGGTCATTTTATGCAAATAATTGCTCGCTTGTTCCGTAATTAAATTGGACTTTATTAAGTTTGTTCAGCAAACACATAGAAACACTATTGCTATGAAACATTTTCCGCATCTTATTCTGCCTGCTTTGATGGCTGTCGGCCTTACACTAGCCTGCTCTACAAACAGCAGTGACAACCGGACGCTGGATTATCAGTCGATGGATTTGTCATTCGCGGCCAGCATCAAGGGGCTCAGCTTCACTCCGGATGACCGGATAGGCGTGTATGCCACTTGCACCAGGGGAGACCGTACAGAAGTGCCGATGAGTACGTCATTCCCATGTATTTACCAACCTCTTGCCGAAGGAAGCGACGCATCTCTGGTGGCGACGGATGAATGGATTTCCACGCTCAAAGGCGACCACAATTTTTTCTTCGCGTCATATTTTCCATGTGACGACGCGTCCGCTTCACCCGAGGCACTGCCGGCAAATGTCCCTTCCGTGGTCCAATACACTGCGGGTGCAGGCATCACTCCGCTCTGTGTCGTGTCCAGAAAGGCGGCCAAGGTGCTTGGCCCTATCGGATTATCATTCCGGCCGATATGTGCAATTGCCCGCTTGTCGGTAGCGGACAATATCGTCAATCTGGATGGCGGAACGGTGCTGAAAAGCATGGTTCTGCGTCCGCACGATGATGCGGCTTTTTCCGGAGCGATAGCCTATAATGCGACATACAACCTTCTGGATAATACCCTGAGCCCGGATGAGGACACAAAGTCCAATACCATTACGGTAGATTTCGGTGAAGGAGGATATCTGCTTCCTGCGGGGATGAGCGACATCAGCTTCCTGATCGCTCCGTTTACCGTTCCGGCCGAAGGCTTTGACGTTGTCTTTACTGACATTGAAGGCAACGAGACCGTCTCGCGCGCGTGGGAAAATAATGTAGGAAAGAATTTCGCGGCGGGCGAGTTGGTAACGGCCTCCTTCAAGCCCGAAGGCATAGTGGATGTCATTCCTTGCAATCCTCCTGTCAAGTGGAGCGTAGGATACAAGAACGGCGCACCGCTCTTCACCAAGCAGAACCAGCCTCTGTGGCCTCAGGTAAGCGGAAAAATCGAGAGTGTTTCCGATCATATATGGACCGGAGATCAGGTTCAGTCCAGCATCCAGTACTACTTTGGCGAGGAGCACCCGGCCGATTGGACCATCCTGTTCGAAAACAATCAGTTCTCGCAATACAACTATGCTTCGCCTTGCATCAAGGGCATATGGACGGGCGACTACTTTGAGTTTACCATTCCCGTGAAGGACTTCAAGGCAAATACGACAGTCACCCTGACTATCCCTTCCTATAACCGTGGCGGCCCCGTTTTCTGGGATGTAGAGTATCTTGACGGCGGAGCATGGCGCTGCAACCGGACGCTGCAGGAATCTCCCGACGGGCAGTTCTCCAAGGAATGCACCCTGGTGATCCCTCACGGCAATGAAAAGGGCGCGTTCGAAGGTGTAATCCTTTCAACCGACATGACCTTCTCCAAGTCAATCAAGAGCGGATATATGCTGATTCGTCTGACTTGTGCCGACGGTGCGATAATAACCTCCGGAGGTTCCACTTACACCAAAACCTGTACTAAGATAGACAAGCCCGGCACCAGCAATCCTTTTGCCTTCGTCAATAAATCCGGCGCTTGCGACGCTATTTCCGTTAACTGGTAATCAATGATGAAAAGTATGAAAAAGATAATTACTTTCCTTTTTGTCCTTCTTGCCGCATTGGAACTTTCCGCCCAGGTCCGGACTGTCTCCGGAACGGTGACCGATGAAAATTCACAGCCGTTGCCGGGGGCTTCAGTCCTGATTAAAGGTACGCAGAAGGGCGCGTTGACAGACAATGAGGGACGTTTCTCCATCTCGGCCAAGGCGTCGGACGTCCTGGTGTTTGATTTCTTCGGCTATGAGCCGCAGGAAATAGCTGTGGGATCGCGCACTACCATTTCCGTTTCCATGGTTCCGTCATCGGAAATGCTTGAAGAACTGGTCGTTGTCGGCTACAGCGTTCAGAAAAAAGTCAATGTTACCGGTTCCGTCTCGACGGTCAATTATTCCGAGATGGCCCCTTCAAGGCCGCTGACCAACTCCATCGGCCTTCTGAGCGGTGCATCGGCCGGTACTTATGTACATCAGAATTCCGGTAAACCCGGCGGCGAAGGCTTCGACATCAAGATCCGCGGCATAGGAACGCTCAATTCCTCCTCTCCGCTTATCATTGTCGATGGATTCGAGTCTTCGATGGACAATGTCGATGCTGCCGATATCGAGTCGGTATCCATCCTGAAAGACGCTGCATCTTGCGCCATTTACGGTAACAGGGGTGCTAACGGCGTTGTCCTTATCACCACCAAACAGGCGCGCGAAGGCAAGTTCACTGTGGAATACAATGGAATGGCTTCGCTCCAGCAGCCGTCCAATTTCGTGGAACTGGTCAAAAATTATGCAGACTACATGCTCCTTATGAACGAATCGGCGGAAAATGTCGGAACGACTCCTCTTTTCTCCCAGACGATGATTGACCTCTGGCGCGAGAAGGAAGATGACCCCAACGGCATCGCCGCCTCAGGTTATCCCAACTATGTGGCATATCCCAACACCGACTGGATGCGTGCCATGTACCGCTCCAGCATCTACCAGAAGCATTCGATACAGGCCAGCGGCTCCAGCAAGCGCACCAAGTACCTTGTCTCCCTCTCCTACATGAGCAACCCCGGCATCGTGGACAATACCGAAGCCACGCGTTTCTCTTTCAGGGCCAATGTGAGTTCTTGGGTTACGGACTATATCGAGGTGGGCGCAAGATTGTTCGGATACCGCTTCGACCGCGCCGTCTGCGATTTTGACAATTCCACGACCTACATGAACAGGGCCGTTCCCGGCATCTATCCTTATTATGACGGGAAATATGGCTGGATGGAGAATCCCGAACAGGACAGCATGTCCCGCAACAACCTGTATTTCCTGCATCGTGCCGATGGTCACGACATGAACCACTATGTGAATGGAACGGCATTTCTCAATGTGAAACTTCCGCTCGACATCCGTTCTCACACATCGTTCAACTACATTTACAGCAACACTCATGGCGAGTTTGTCCGTCATGCCGGCAACGCCTATTCCTTCAGCAAGGCCGACTGGGCATACAAATATGACAACCTTGCCAATTTCAGCAGGAATGAAAATATAAATGACTCCATGCGCTGGACTTTCCAGACAAATCTTTCCTGGGAAAAGGAATTCGGAGGGCATCATGTGACAGCCCTTGCCGGATTTGAAGCGTTCGAGGCCACTTCAAAAAGTCTTTCCGCGAGCAAGAAGAATTTTGAGAATGACATCCTCTGGCAGATGAAAAACATCATCACCCCTTCATCTACGACCGGAAATACGGAAGACTATGCTACGGCGTCCGTGTTTGGACGATTGACCTATGATTACGCCGGTAAGTATCTGGCAGAGGTGAATTTACGCTATGACGGAACATCGCGCTTCGCCCGGAAGAGCCGTTGGGGCCTGTTCCCCTCGGTATCGGCCGGATGGCGTATTTCAGAAGAACCGTTCATGAAATGGGCTACGGCACTGGATAATCTCAAGCTGAGGGTTTCATGGGGTAAGCTGGGCAACAGTTCGGTCAGCAATTACGCGTATCAGTCAACTTACGCAGGCGGCTATACATATCCGTTCGGCGGCAGCCTTCATGCCGGCATGATTTCCACCTTGTCCAATGAACTGCTCCATTGGGAGACCACTACGACAACGGATATCGGCCTTGACATGTCCATGCTCAAGAACCGTCTTACTTTGGAAGTGGATGCATACAACAAGTACACGGACGGCATCCTGTATGCGGCTCCGGTCTTCGCCACCATCGGCAACAAGGCCGCTCCGAGCCAGAATATCTGCGCAGTTACGAACAACGGCGTGGAAGTGACTCTGGGCTGGAAAGACAGCATTGGCGACTTTACCTACGGCCTTTCCGGAAACTTTACCCGCAACTGGAATGTGGTATCTACATACAACGGCCCGTTTGTGGCGGGCTGGGAGATGGACGATGACCATATTTACCGCTACGTAAGCAATATCGGCGATGTTTCCACAGTGGTGGACGCTACCCGCCGCGTCGTTGAGGGCCACATGATCAATGAATTCCAGGTGCTCAATGTTTATCAGGGAAGCGGCAACCCCTTCTTTGCCGATGGTTCCGTGAATCCGGCCGGCGGCCCGCGTGACGGTATGATCCGCACCGAGGAAGACATGCGTTGGCTCAGGGCCATGATAGAAGCCGGCTGTACCTTCCTTCCTAACAGGGATGTTGCGAAAAACGGAATATGGTACGGTGACTATATTTACGAGGATGTCAATGGCGACGGTATTTATGGAGACCAGAACGACTATGCCTTCCAAGGGAAGAACCAGACTCCGAAACTCTATTATGGCTTCACTCTGAATCTGGGTTGGAAAGGCTTGGACTTCGCCGCTCGTTTCACGGGTGCTGCCGGTGCTGCAATGTACTGGCGTTCGGCCGGCTTCAACTGCTATTCTACCAAGCCGGAATGCACGCTTCCTTACAATATCGCAAAGGATCACTATTTCTATGATCCGGAGAATCCTGATGACGCCAGAACCAACCTGACTTCCGTACACGGCCGTCTCACTTACAATTACGGGTCGGAACAGAATGGCGGAAGCGTCTATTCCAACCATTTCCTTTATAGCACCGACTACCTTAGGCTCCAGAATGTCACGCTGGGATATACTTTCCCCGCAAAAATGATGAAAGCCATCCACATGCAGGGAATCCGCGTGTTCGTGTCGGGGGATAACCTCTACACCTTCACCAAATATCCCGGTTTCGACCCTGCTTCAAGTTCCAAATCCAGCGGAAACCTGGATCCTTATACGTCAATGCGTCAAATCACTGTCGGCGTGAATGTTAAATTCTAAAGATTCCGAGCAATGAAAAAAAGTGGAATAATCCTGCTTGCGACAGTCGCCGTACTGTCTTCATGTAACGACTTCCTGGACCGGAGTTCGGTTTCAGAAATCACTTCCGACAATGTATTCACTTCCGCAGTCCTTGCAGAAAATGTCGTTGCCGGTGTGTACAGCAATCTGGCCTATGATTATAATAACTATGACCGAATCAACTGGGACGCTTATTCTTCGGTATTGGATGCGTTGAGCCCTTATTCATATATGCAAGGGCGAATTCAGAGCAACAACGGCACCGTTCTGGAATACTGGAAACGCTTTTTCGAAGGTGTCAACCGGGCTAACGATGTCATAAACAATATCGGCAAGGTCCCTGATATGGACGAAGAGACCAAGGCACGCCGGATTGCAGAGTGCAAATTCCTCAGGGCCTGGCATTATTACAAGCTCAACTGTCTCTGGGGCGGCGTGCCGATTTATCTGGAGAACCTCTCGCCTAAAGAATACACCCGTCAGCGCAGCAGTGAGGAAGATGTATGGGCACTGGTGATCAAGGATTGCACTGATTGTATTGACTGCGAGGTGATTCCCGACAAGATTGAGGCTTCATCGGCCGATTATGGACGCGTCACGCGCGGTGCGGCATACGTACTTCGCGGCAAGGCGTACATGTGGCTCAAGGAATATGAGAAAGCGGAGAAGGACTTCAGGTCCGTAGGCGACTGCGGCTATTCCCTGTTCAGAGGCAGTTATGCCGATCTGTTCAAGGAAAAGAACGAGCGTTGCGACGAGATGATCTTCTCGGTGCAGATGGTTGAAACGGCCGAAAAAGGAAACGTCCTCAGCTTCATCTACGGCAACTTCAACACTGCCGGATATGGCAACAACAGAATTGTGGCCGGTCCCAACTTCATCGACAGCTATGAGACCCTGGACGGAGAAGCCTTCGACTGGGAAGATGTGATTCCCGGTTATACGGCTCTCTCGCCTAAGGCACGCGCCGCTTATTTCTTCAGGAATTCCCTTACGGAGAATGAGAAGCTGACGCTGTCATCGGCCGGTGCCGATATGTCCCTGTACGACAGTGCGAACAATGAAGCCCGCATAAAAAAGGCCTACGAGAACCGTGATCCAAGGCTGGCCGCTACATTCATCCTTCCTTACAGCACATATCTTGGCGGCTCGACCGGAACGGCGGAAACCTACACCATGCGCTTCCCGTATCGTTCCGACGCCACGCCGAACTTCGACCTAAAGGCCTATAACACGACGCAGATGATTTATCTTGTTCGCAAATTCGTGGCCGAAGGAGTCCAGTATAAAAACATCTCCTACAACCCGGTAGATATGCCTGTCTTCCGTTATGCCGATGTCCTCCTTTCCCTTGCCGAAGCCATCAACGAGCAGGGCCGATATCTGGAAGCTGTTCCTTTTGTGAACCAGGTGCGTTCCAGGGCAGGAGCAAAGGCTTTGAATTCCAACGACGCTACACAAGTAAGCAGTCAGGAGAATATGCGCGAGCGTATCCGCCGGGAGAAAAAGTGGGAACTGGCCGGTGAGAACCAGCTGTATTTCGAAGAATTGCGCTGGGGCAGCTGGAAAGATGACAAGTTTAAAGAAGGAAATGGCCTGCAACAATGTTGGGGTTCGTCTATTTATGATTATATTTGGGGTGGAGATCAGTACTTGCACTGGCCCGTACCTCGTTCGGAAGTAGAGAAAGCCGGCCTTACTCAAAACGATAAATGGTACTAATGAAATTATGCAAAAAATGAATCTGATTATAATCGGCCTTATTTGTCTTATATCTGCAAGTGCTTGCGACAAGGGTACTGCAGGGGGAGATAAACCCACAGGGGGCAACTTGGAGCCTTCTGTCAAGAAAGAGCTCAGTTTTACGGACATCGGCAAGCTGAATACGAAGGCCCAGAACATGAACTCCCATGCACTGGACTATCGCCGCTCCCATCTTGAGATGATTTATGGGACATATCAGCAGGTCGGTTCGTCGGCCGGGGTCCGCTGGCCGTCATATCCCCGCATCAACAGGATGGACGACGGAACGTATATCCTGACTTGGCAAAACAACACCGCAAGCGGCGGAAACGGCAAGGATACCCATTATGCTCTGAGCAAGGATTTGAAAAACTGGGACTACAAAGGTTTCCTTTTCCAGAGCCGGAAGATTACCTCGTCGGCCGGGAAGGATGCTATCCAGCAAATGACTAATGCAAACGGTATCCAGCTCAGTGACGGGCGTTATATGGCCATCGCTTCTTTCTGGACGCCGGATACGTATAACAAAGAGTCCTACAGGAAAGATCAGGGTCTTGTCATCAAATTCACTTCCGACCATGGCGAAAGCTGGACTGCGGAACAGGTGATTTACACGGGACCAAACTGGGAGGCCCACGTGATGGAAACTCCGACCGGACAGATTCAGGTCTATTTCTCAGAGAGCCGTCCGTGGATAAGCGGCTCGCATTCAGGTACTTCCTTGATAGTGTCAGATGACGGAGGAAAGACATGGACGCCTTCTCCCGGGCAGGATCCCTGGAGAGTTATGAGGAAAAAGTGGACCGATCAGGACGCAGTAGGCGGATTTGACTGGAAGTTTACTTATCAGATGCCGGTAGGAATCCGCTTGAACGGTATGGACAAAATGGCATTTTCCATGGAATGTGTCACTTCGCGCGTAAAAGGAGCCCAGACGCACGCCATTTCTGTAGTCTATTCTCCGGACGATGGTAAATGGGTGCACCTTCAGGGTGAAGAAATCGGCCCTACAGGCGAGAATCTGGAGAATTTCTTGAACGGCACGGCACCGTACCTGGGTCAGTTCCGTTCCGGTGAAACGGTGCTTACCTATAGCAAGTCGCAGATGAAATATGCCATCGGCGATGCTAAGGCAGGCAATTTCTCCGAGCCCGTCAACCTTTTCAGCCACAATGGCGGCTGGCCCGGCTTCTGCATCGATTCGCCTCATACTCTTGTAGCGGTGGACAGAAATGCCTCAAATGGCAATGACGCTGCAACCATTACCCTGGCGCAGTTCTATCTCAATCACAGCATCAGGGCTTCCAAGCGCGATATCCAGGTAGATGCCGATGCATCGGACTGGGGCGCGGACGATGATGCCTTGTATTTAGGCGCCGTCTCTAACGTGTCAGCCGTCGTCAGGGCTTCGGCCGATGCCGCCAATCTCTATCTATTGATGGAGGTGAAGGACTCTGAACTTGCCGATGACGACCAGTGCTGCATTTTCCTGAGTGCGGAAGGGGACAATGCCCGTCTGGGAGGCACTTCCCGCCGTATCCGCTTTAATGCCAATGGCCTGAAGAGCATCGACAAATATGCCGGAGGTTGGACCAAGACGGAATCGGCCGCCAAGGCAAAAGTCGCCTATGACGGAACCTTGAACCAGAAAGACGACAGCGACAAGGGATATGTTTTGGAAATATCCATACCTAAGAGCGAACTGTCGATCAGCGATGGAAGGCTCCTTGTCAACGCCCTTTTGTTTGACGCCGTCGCGGCCCGCGAGGATGCCATTGTCAACTCGGCGACAACCGATACTTCCACCTGGCCTGCCATTACTGAACTTTAGTAAACAGCAAGCTGCTTCAAAACTAGGGTACAATAGTTGAAGCAGCTTGTTTTTTATACATTAAAAAATACTGCCGAATGAGAAAGACAATTATCATAGCCTCTGCTGTCGTGCTTGCATTGGGATGCACTGAAAATAGGCCTGATGCATTTGTGGACAGCCTCATCGGAAAGATGACACTTGAAGAGAAGATAGGTCAGCTGAACCAGATTGTAACCACCTCGGGTGACATAACCGGCCCCCTTGAAGGGAGTCTCTCTACGTACGAGGCTATTAAGAAAGGCTGGTGCGGGTCAATTCTTGGTGTCAGGAATCCCGACGAGATTCAACGTCTTCAGCACCTCGCCGTAGATAGCTCGAGACTTGGTATTCCAATTCTTTTCGGCCATGACATCATTCACGGATGCCGGACCATTTTCCCTGAAAATATAGGCATCTCCTGCACTTGGGATATGGAGGCCGTGAAAAAGTTCGCGAGGGTCTCCGCTACAGAAGCGGCGGCCTTTGGCGTAGCATGGACATTCTCTCCCATGTGTGACGTATGTGCCGATGCCCGCTGGGGCAGAGTCTCCGAAGGATCAGGGGAGGATACGTATCTTTCCGCCCGCGTCGCAGAAGCCATGGTCCGGGGGTATCAGGGAGAAGATTTGAGGGCCGACAGCACCATCCTTGCCTGCGTAAAACATTTTGCCGCTTACGGAGCGCCTGAGGCTGGCAGGGATTACAACACGGTTGACATGTCCTGGCCCATGTTTCGGGACAAGTATCTTCCGGTTTACAAGGCGGCCATTGATGCCGGCGCCGGAAGCGTAATGAGCTCTTTCAATGACTTTGAGGGCATTCCCGTGACGGCAAACAGGAAGCTTTTGCATGATGTGCTCCGGGATTCCCTTGCCTTCGGCGGTTTTGTTGTAAGTGACTGGAATGCAGTGAAGGAACTCATAAGGCACGGAGTGGCGGCCGATGAGAAAGAAGCAGCTTTGCTTGCTTTCAAAGCGGGGCTCAATATGGATATGGTTGCCGGGGCGTACCTTAGGAATCTTGGAGCTTTTGTCAGCGAAGGCCTGATTTCGGAGAAAGACATTGATGCGGCTGTAAGGCCTGTCCTTCAGGCAAAATATGATCTTGGACTGTTTGACGACCCTTTCCGATACGGTGGAAAGGCCGACAGGATGTATCGGCAGGGAAGCCTTGAATCGGCAAGGGAAGTTGCCAGGAAATCGATGGTGCTGCTCACCGACAAGGCTGGCATATTGCCTCTTAAGGAAAGCAGCAGGATTGCGCTCATCGGCCCGTTTGCCGACGATAAAAAAGAGATGGTAGGAGCATGGGGCGCTATGGCCGAGCCGGAAAGATGCGTAACTTTTCTGGAGGGGCTCAAAGAGGAATTCCCTCATGTAAGCTATTCCGAAGGCTGTGCTCCGCGAAAGGAAATTCCGGGAGGAATTGCCGATGCCGTTTCTCTCGCCCGCCGCTCCGACGTTGTCCTCCTTACCTTGGGACTGCCGTCGTCGGAAAGCGGAGAAGCCGCCTCCCTTACATCGATAAGCATCCCCGATTGCCAGAAAAAGCTGCTTCGGGCAGTGTCGGCAACAGGGAAACCCGTGGTTATCCTTCTCGTTACAGGAAGGCCGATGGACCTGAGCGAGGAAAAGGAACTCTCGGATGCTATTCTCGTAACCTGGCACCCGGGAACGATGGCGGGGCCTGCCCTGGCCGACCTTATAAGCGGAGAATTCAGCCCTTCCGGCAGGCTTTCCATGAGCTTCCCGGAAAATGTGGGCCAGCTTCCCATCCGGTATAACCAGAAGCGTACCGGGCGGCCAAAGCCGTCAGAGTCAACTACTTCGAAATACTGTTCAAGGTATGTGGACGCCCCCAACAAGCCGCTTTTTGTGTTTGGAAGCGGGCTGTCCTACACTGACTTCTCCTACTCCAACCTCAGAATAGAGAACCCTGCCGTGAAAGCGGGCGAAGACGTGGTGGTAAAGATCGACGTCACCAATACAGGAAGCGTTGTGGCCGAAGAAACCGTCCAACTTTATGTGAAAGATGACGTAGCGTCACGCACAAGGCCGGAACGGGAACTCAAAGCCTTTGAGAAAGTGCTGCTCAATGCGGGTGAAACCTCTACGGTGGAGCTCAGGGTAAAATATCAGGACCTTGCATTTTTTACGGCTCGCGGCAAATGGGAAGTGGAGAGCGGCGATTTTACCGTTTTTGTCGGCCACGATTCCGATGCGAGCCTTTCCGGGGCATTTTCAGTCCTTCCCGAAAATCGCTAACATTCTAATCAAATACTAAATGAAACGAGCTCTTGTATTAAGCTTGATTCTCATCGGCACGCAGCTGCTTTGCGCTGCAAAAGACTATAAGGTTTCTTCTCCGGACGGCCGTCTCACGGTATGCGTATCTGACGGAGAAAACCTATTCTGGAGTCTCACTGATGGGAATACGCTCCTTGTCGGGCCGTCGGAGGCAAGCATGAAAATCTCCGACGGGATTGTATTCGGAAAGGATTGCCGTGCGCAGAAACTTTCCCGGAAATCCGTTGACGAACTGCTGTCCACTCCGCACTATAAAAAAGCAGCCGTGCGGAATAATTGCAACGAGCTGACTCTCACGTTCAAGCATTTCAAGTGGGTGGTTCGTGTATATGACGACGGCGTGGCTTACCGCTTCGTTTCCCGCCTCAAAGCTTCGTACAATGTCCTTTCAGAGGAGGCACTGTTTGCCTTCCCGGAGGACGGCAAAGCCTGGATTCCATACGTTAAACAAAATACCGAAACGCTTGAAAGTCAACTGTTCAATTCGTTCGAGAATACGTATGAGATATCTTCGTTGTCGGAGTGGAACCGGGAGCGCCTGGCCTTTCTCCCGCTTGCCGTTCAGATAGAGGGAAGAAAGCTTTGCATCAGCGAAGCGGACCTTCTGGATTATCCCGGCATGTTCCTGTATCCATCGGCAGGGAGCGGAAACACCCTCAAGGGTGTATTCGCACGCGTTCCCGATCAGGTGGAGCAGGGCGGTCATAATAATCTTCAGGGTATCGTAAAAACTCGCAAAGAATACATTGCCGAAGCATCCGGCCCCAGAGCGTTCCCCTGGAGAATGATCAGCGTCGCCCGCGAAGACAAGGATCTTCTTGACGATGACATGGTGGCAAGACTTGCATCGCAGCCTTCGCCGGATGCGGACTTTTCCTGGGTTAGGCCAGGGAAGGTTGCATGGGAATGGTGGAACAACTGGAATATTACCGGCGTTCCCTTCCAGGCCGGCGTCAATAATGCCACCTATAAACGTTACATTGATTTTGCGTCGGATTTCGGTATCCGGTATGTAATTCTTGACGAGGGATGGGCCGTCAAAGGAAAGGCCGATCTTTTCAAGGTGGTCCCGGAAATCAATCTTGAGGAACTTGCAGGATACGCCCGAAGCAAGGGGGTGGATTTGATATTATGGGCCGGGTATCTTGCTTTCGAACGCGATATGGAAAAAGCGTGCCGGCATTATTCGGCCATGGGCATCAAGGGGTTCAAGATAGACTTCATGGACAGGGATGACCAGCCGGCTGTGCGCTTTTATGAAAAAGCTGCCGAGATGGCTGCACGCTATCACATGGTGGTGGATTTCCATGGGGCGTTCAAGCCCGCCGGGCTGCAGTTTACTTGGCCCAATGTGCTTAATTTCGAAGGCGTCCACGGTCTTGAGCAGCTCAAATGGAGCAATCCGGAGCAGATGACATACGACGTGATGATGCCCTTTGTCCGCATGCTGGCAGGCCCGGTGGATTATACGCAGGGGGCGATGTCAAATGCCAACAAGCAGAACTTCCGTGCAATTTACGCTAACCCGATGTCTCAGGGTACACGCTGCCACCAGCTTGCGGAATATGTCGTATTCCTTTCACCTTTGAACATGCTTTGTGACAGTCCGGACAAGTATCGTGCTGAACCAGAGTGTACGCGTTTCATCGCTGCCTGCCCGGAAGTCTGGGACGAAAGCGTAACGCTGCATGCCAAGATGGGAGAATCCCTTGCCGTAGCCCGCAGAAAGGGCGACACTTGGTATATCGGCGCTCTTACTGACTGGTCCCGCCGGGATATCATTCTGGATTTGTCGGCCCTTGGAGATGGCCCATGGGAACTGGAACTGTTCCGTGACGGGGCCAATGCCGCACGAAACGGGAACGATTATGTGCATGAGACTATTTCTGTAAGCGGCCCTTCGCTGAAGATTCATATGGGGCCCGGCGGTGGCTGGGCTGGCATTCTAAGACGTGCAAAGCTATGAAAAGATTACTTTTACTCCTATCGGCCTTTGTCCCTTTTGTGATATCGGCTCAAGAGAACCCCGTAGCCCGAAAAGAAGCCGTTGTCTGCTATGACAACGCGCGTTTTACGGTACTCACCGACCGCCTTATAAGGATGGAATGGGCCGATGACAAGATATTCGAAGACAGGGCCTCGCTTGCCATAGTAAACCGTGATCTCCCTGTCCCCGAGTACACCTGCACTGTAAAAGCAGGGACCCTTGTCATCAAGACTAAAGGCCTTACCCTCAAGTATAAAGGTGGACGGTTCTCTCCGGAAAACTTGTCTGTGAGGCACAGTATGGGCCTCTGGTTGCCGGGTATGGAAGCTGTGGGCAATCTTAAAGGCACAAGCCGCACTCTGGACGGCTGCCTCGGCTTTGAAAAACTGTCAAACAAGGAAGACCGGCTGGAAGATGGCATCATATCCAGGGACGGCTGGGCTCTGATTGACGAAAGCGCGCGCCATCTGTTTACCGAAGACGGCTCTGTGGCTGTAAGGCCCCAAGGAGACCGCCTTGACTGGTATTTCCTTGGCTATGGCCACGATTATACGTCGGCTCTTGGCGATTTCGTGAAAGTGGCGGGCCGGATCCCCATGCCGCCAAAATATACCTTCGGCTATTGGTGGAGCCGATACTGGGTATTCACTGACGATGAATTGCTGGAACTTGGACGGGAGATGCGTTCGCGGGAGATTCCGATGGACGTCATGATCGTGGACATGGACTGGCATTACACTTACAAGCAGATGGGAAAGCGACTCGGTCAGGATGTTTTCGGACAAAGCCGCGGCTGGACAGGATATAGCTGGAACCGGGACTTGTTCCCGGATCCGGAAGGCTTCCTTCACGACCTGCATGCCATGGGCTTCAAGACGGCTCTGAATCTTCATCCCGCGTCCGGTATCCGTGAGTTCGAAGACTGCTACGACGCCTTCGTCAAGGATTACCTTTCCCGGACCGATGATTATGACGGCCCCAAGGGCTATGTGTATGGAGCCGAAGGCTGGAAATATCAAGGCAATGAAGCGCCCGTAGGCAAGGAAGGTCACCGCGCCAGCGTGCCGTACCGGATGTCGCAGAAAGCTTGGGCCGATGCCTACTTCAACAGCGTAATCCGGCCTCTGGAAAGGCAGGGTGTGGACTTCTGGTGGCTAGACTGGCAACAGTGGATTTATTCAAAGTATGTTCCGGGACTCAGCAACACATTCTGGATCAACTACGCCTTTTTCCGTGACAAGCAGCTGAATGGCACCGAGCGGCCCTTTATCTATCACCGTTGGGGCGGTTTGGGCAGTCACAGGTATCAGTTGGGATTCTCCGGCGATACTTATGACGAGTGGAGCGTGCTTAAGTTCCTGCCTTACTTTACTGCAACGGCGTCAAATGTCGGCTATGGATACTGGGGGCATGACATCGGCGGACATATGCAGAAACGTGACCATAAGCGCCCGACCGATCCTGAAATGTACACCCGCTGGCTGCAATTCGGTGTTTTTACGCCCATTTTCAAGACTCACTCTACGCAGAGCGCCAATCTGGAAAGAAAAATATGGGCATATCCGGACCAATATGCATATATGTTGGATGCCATTCGCTTGCGCTATACTTTGAGCCCCTACATTTATACCTTTGCACGGGAAGCTTATGACACAGGCGTCAGCATTTGCCGTCCGCTGTACTATGCCTATCCGGAAGTCAACGAGGCCTATAAGTTCAACGAAGAGTATCTTTTCGGCGACCGGATTCTTGCTACGGCTGTCTGCGAACCTGCTGCCGATGACGGGAAAGCAAAGCGTGAAGTATGGTTCCCGGCGGGCTCCGACTGGTATGACATGGCGTGTCATGAAACCCACAAAGGCGGCACCAAAAAGAATCTGCGCTACAGCATAGACCAGAATCCTTGGTATGTCAAAGCCGGCAGCATCCTTCCTCTTGCCGGAAAACACATCCGCAATCTGCAGGAACCCTCCGACACTCTGGGTATCCTGATTGTTCCGGGTGCCGGTAAGTCCTCCTTCCGCCTGTATGAAGATGACGGTGTGGCAAAAGATTACCAATCGGCCTGCGCTTTTACGCTTCTGGAGAAAAATGCGTCCGGGAACAAACTCACGGTTAAAATCCACGCTCGGGAAGGAAGTTACGAAGGGATGCCTGTGCGCAGAAATATCTATCTGCAGCTGGAAGGGCTGAAAACTCTTCCCCGTAAGGTCCTTCTCAATGGGAAAGAATGCGGGGAGAGTCGTCTCAGCGAAAATGCTGTCATAGTGACGCTTCCGCCAACAGATCCGGCTGCACTGTCAGTAATCGAAGTGTGGAAGTGAAGTTTGAAAACAAGTTGCTTTATACCTGGAATATAAGCGACAGGAGCTAAAGAAACAGTTTCGCAAGTTCTGCGGAGGAAAGTCCGTCGAAATAGTCGCTGACATTCACCTCGGAAATATCCTCGGGGCGGAGGCCGATTAGTTTTTGGGCAAGTTCATCGGCAGGGAGGTTGCCGATGAAATCGCCGCTGAAGCTAAGCGACTGAAGCACACCATGTTTGAGGCTGTATCTGGCCTCGATCGTTCCGCAGGGGAATTTACGGCTGCTTTGGAAACTGCTTTCCGGGGAGTGGCCGTATATCCACTCCCAGCTGCGGAATTTTTTGTCGGCCTCGGCGTCAATGCCGGACAGCTGTTCCGCCGTGAGTTTTATCTCCGAATCTTCTCCTGCGAGGATTTGGTGAAGAGCGGTCTTAAACGCCTGGATATCAGGGAACTGTGGAAGATACTCGCGAAGGTTGGCAACGCGGCTGTGGACCGATGATATCCCGGCCGATGAGAGTTTGCTTCCGGGCACGGCGAGTGCTTCTGTAAGGATATCCAGATTAACATCCCACATCAGCGTGCCATGAATCATGATGCGGTTTCCGGAAAGGCGCTTGGCGTAGCCGGAGCATTTTCGGCCGCCGATGGTGAGGTCGTTGCGGCCTGTGCGCTGGACATCGGCCCCAAGTTGGAGGAGGGCCTTTGGAACTATGTCAAGGGCATCGTGCATCTCGTTTATTGGACCGGCGATGCTGTAGTTGAGGTTCCCGAGGTCGTGATAAACGGCGCCGCCGCCAGTCACCCGCCGTGCGATGGCAATGCCATTCTCTCTGAGGTAGGGGAGATTGACCTCGGCGTATGCGCTCTGGTTAAGGCCGATAATCACCGACGGCGCATTTTGCCACAGGCAGAAAACCTTGCCGGAGAGCCCTTCCAGCAGGAATTCGTCATGCGCCATGTTCCACTGCGCATCCAGACAAGGATTCAAGACGTAGTTCATATCTCAGCGCAAGTTACGCACAATCCCCATCATTTCCAAAATCCCCCTCATTTCGTCCCGCCCCTCCTCCATGTCATTTCGACCAGCCCCTTCTATATGTCATTTCGACCGGAGCGCAGCGAAGTGGAGAAATCTCCCCTCCGAGGTGCGCTTTCGCTCATTTCCGCACCTGAGCGCCACCCTCAACCCCCTCCGAGGTGCGCTTTTGCCACTTTCTGCACCTGAGACGCCACTTGCCCACGCCACCAGGTGCGCTTTTGCCGTTTTCCGCACTTGGGGGTGGGCAGTGTCGGCGAAAATGATTAATTTTGCAGTCGAAATGGAAGTAGATAATAGTAAAATCAAGGTATGTGTGGGCCTTTCCGGCGGGGTGGACTCGTCGGTGGCCGCTTATTTGCTTAAGCAGCAAGGGTATGACGTGTTTGCCATGTTCATGCAGAACTGGCACGACGCAGACAGCACTCTGCATGGCGACTGCGAGTGGGAAGAAGACCGCTTCGTGGCGGAATTGGTGGCGAGGAAAATCGGCATACCGTTTTACTTTGTCGATCTTTCAGCTCAATATCGGCAGCGAGTGGTCGATTACATGTTCGACGAGTATGCCAAAGGGCGCACTCCTAACCCTGACGTCCTGTGCAACCGCGAAATCAAGTTCGACGCTTTCCTCGAAGTGGCGCAAAAATATGGGGCCGATTATGTAGCGACCGGCCATTACTGCCGCAAGGAACCAGTCTTGACAGAGGACGGAAAACAGGCCCTGGACGCCTGCGGAGAACCGCTTTTCCGTATTCTCGAAGGCTCGGACCCGAATAAAGACCAGACCTACTTCCTGTGCCAACTCACCCAGACGCAACTTCGCAAAGCCATGTTCCCGATAGGCGATATCGTTAAGCCTGAGGTTAGGCGTATCGCCAAGGAGGCGGACCTCCCATCGGCCGAAAAGAAGGATTCGCAGGGTATATGCTTTGTCGGAAAAGTGGATCTGCCAACCTTCCTCAAGCAGAAATTGACCTCGGTGGAAGGCGATATCGTTGAAGTTTTCGATGCCTATTACGCTTCGGACAGCCTGTATCAGTGGCAGCAGGACACTTTGACAAGCCTGCTGAAAGAAGGTGAGCAGTTGGAACGCACCGTAAGGTATGCACCGGAAGAAAAAGTTCTCACTTCCGACGGTAAACCCTTGGGGGACAGTCCATTCAGTCTTGATAAACTGGAAGCCATATCGGATGAGGCCCTTCAGAAATTATCCAGGCCGATAAGCTATACAATAGAATTCCAGACGGAAACATACCGCAGCGGCAAGCACCATGTCAAGAAAACCCGTTACAAAGACAATCACTGCGGACGCATCGTAGGAAGGCATGAGGGTGCGCAGTTCTACACTATTGGCCAGAGGAAAGGATTGGGTATAGGCGGGCACGAGCAGCCGGTGTTCGTAATAGCAACCGATATCGAGGCTAACCGCATTTACGTAGGCGAAGGACATAACCATAAGGGACTCAGTCGCTTCTGCCTTTGCATAAGGCCCGACGAAATACATTGGATCCGTCCCGATTTGCGCATGTCCCAAGGAGAAATACGCCGCTACCGCGTCCGCATCCGCTATCGCCAGCCTCTTCAAAGCGCAACGCTTCTGATGCGCGAAAGCGGCTTATACATCATCTTCGACGAACCTCAGCGCGGAATGTCTCCCGGTCAGTTTGCCGTTTGGTACGACAACGACGAAATGCTCGGCAGCGGAGTAATCTGATCATTCAAAACATTTGACGGATGACAATTTTTTTGACCGATTCTTCGGTCAAAACATATAATTTGTATGCAAAACATATAAAAATGAAGCCTGAGGGCTCAGTTCTGTTTGTTTTCTGAAAAATGGCGAGTATGTTTGCTCAAAAAAAGCAATGGAAAACAACTACTCGAATTTTGGCAGCAGTTGGCAGGAACGTTCCCGCCTGTTCGACAGCACCGCCCCTTTTACTCATCTTTATACATCACCGCTTGAAACGTCCCTGCTTGTCGAAAACGATGGAGACCGGATTTACATTCTAAACATATTAGCTCTGGCTGCGTGGGAAAGCGAGGTGGAAATACTGGCCTTCGCCGTCATGACAAATCACCTTCATCTGATCATCAGAGGTTCTTTAGAAAAAGCCAAGCAGTTGTATGATAACTGGTATAAAAAGTCTGTGCGTTATTTTTCGGCCATTAATAAGAATAAAGAGCTGGCCTCGATCAAATGCGGCTTTACGGCGATAACTTCACTCCAACAGTTCATCAGTGAGGTTGTCTATGTAATCAGGAATCCATTTGTAGTAAGTAATTCAGTACATCTGTTTGCATTTCCCTGGTGTAGCGGATATCTTTATTTCAACAAGATGCTTGAAGAGGCCGAAAGTATTGGATCTCAAGTGCTTTCATACAGAGACAAACGCAGACTTTTCAAAATGAGCAAGGCCGATGTCCCGGATCACTTCAGGTTCAAGGCCGATCAGGTGCTTCCCAGGTCGTTTGTGAATGTCGCATTGGTGGAAAAACTCTTTGGAAACGCAAGGGATTTTTTATTCTGTGCCTTGAAAAACATAGAAGCACAGACAGAACTGGCTATCTCCTACAAGGAAGATCCGCATTTGTCAGATGACGAGCTCTTCGTCCGGACCAGGCAGCTATGCCACGATAAATACCGTTCTGATTCACCGCAAAACTTGAGCGACTACCAGAAAAAAGAGCTGGCGGTATATATAAAAAAGAAGTACGCAGCGAGCAATAAACAGATATCCAGACTCTGCGCCTTATCGCTCTCAATAACCAACCAGATGTTTCCTCTATCAGCAAAATGAATTGCATTCACAAGCGAGACTGATTGGGCGGGGGCTTCGAAGGGAATTGTCGGAAACGGGTAGTGGAAAGGCCTGCGCACCAGTGCGCGTTGGATTTGCGGGGGGGGTGAAGGCGCCGCTCAGGTGCGGAAAAGGGCGAAAGCGCACCTCGGAGGGGGTTGAGGGCGCCACTCGGGTGCGAAAAACGGCAAAACCGCACCTGAGAAGCCTCGCTGCGCTTCGGCCGAAATGACAATGCTGTACCAACGGCCGTTTGACGGGCTCGGTGACTGAAGGGCGAAATGGCGGGGAGCGGGCCCGGGGAAACGGAAAAAATGTTGTACCTTTGTGCTTGTTATGCCAAGTTATCTGCAGATTGAGAATATTTCCAAGAGCTATGGCCCTAAGGTCTTGTTCCAGAACATTGATTTCAACATCAATGAGGGGGACAAGGTGGCTCTCATAGCGCCAAACGGAACCGGCAAGACTTCACTGCTAAGGATCCTGGCGGGGAAGGACTCTTCGGACAGCGGCGGAAAGGTGCTGTTCCTGAAGGATATACGAATCGCTTTTCTGGAGCAGGAGTATAAGTACAATCCGGACCGGAGCATTTTTGACCAGATTATGGACGATTCGCATCAGTGGACCGACCATCTGGAAACGGACCAGCTATGGAAGTATGAACTGCGTGTAAATCAGCTTCTTACTCAGTTCGGCCTAGATAATCCGGATAAGCCGATGCGAGACCTTTCAGGCGGCGAAGTCAAGCGCGTCGCCCTTACCAGGATGCTGGCTTCGGAGGCCGATTTCTACATAATGGACGAGCCCACCAACCACCTGGACATAGACGCCATCGAGTTTCTGGAATCGCATCTGAAGCATAGCCGATGCACTCTTTTCATGGTAACTCACGACCGTTATTTCCTGGACCGCGTATGCAATACGGTCATGGAAATGGACAGGGGCGGCATCTATATCTACAAGGGCGACTACATGAATTTCCTGGAAAAACGACAGGAAAGGATTGATAATTACAATGCCGAGACGGAGCGTGTCCGCAATATCTACAGAAGGGAGCTGGAATGGATGCACGCAAGCCCATGCGCCCGCACGGGCAAGGCAAAATACCGTAAGCAGGCTTTCTGGGACATAAAGGAAAGGGCCGATGACAGCTACATCCAAAAGAAAGTGGACCTGTCGGAGACGCAGATTAAAAATACCTATCTTGGAAATAAGGTAATCAACTGCAAGGACGTAAGTTTCTTCTGGGAAGGGAAGTGCTACCTGAACCATTTCAGCTACAACTTCCAGCGTTATGAAAAAGTTGGAATCGTAGGCCGCAATGCTGCAGGCAAAACAACCTTCCTAAACCTTATTACAGGGCAGTGGAAACCGGAAATGGGCGGCCGCCTGGAGGGTGTGATAGACCTGGGGGATTCCCTGAAAATCGGCTATTACCACCAGTCGGGCATGCAGTTCAAGCCCGGACAGACTGTGCTGGAAACGGTAAACGATACGCATCTTCTGAGCCGCTTCCTCTTCACTCACGACATGCTTCAGAACCCTGTGGAGCGCCTGTCGGGAGGAGAAAGGAGAAGGCTGTACCTTCTTACCATCCTTCTGCAACAGCCTAATTTCCTGGTACTTGACGAGCCGACAAACGACCTGGACATAGTCACCCTGGAAATCCTGGAAGAATATCTGCAGGAGTATAAAGGCTCGCTGGTCATAGTATCGCACGACCGCCATTTCCTTGACAGACTGGTCGATCATCTGTTTGTCTTCTGCGGGGACGGAGTAGTGAAAGACTTTGTCGGCAATTATACAGAGTACCGCACATTCATCAAGGATTACGAGGCGCAGCAGAAGAAGATGGCCGATCAGGTCGGCCATGACGCCAAAGGGGCAAAAAAGATGGCCGATCAGGTCGGCCATGACGCCAAGGGGGCAAAGAAGATGGCCGATCAGGTCGGCCATGACGGAATGGGGAAGGCCGTCATGCCCGGCTCCGACCGGGCATCTGTAAAGCGCAAGCTAAGCTATAAGGAGCAGCAGGAACTCAAGTCGCTGGAAGAGAAACTCCCTCAGTTGGAAGCGGAAAAGGCCGATCTTGAAGCAAAACTGTCAAGCGGCATGCTTGGCATGGACGAGTTGCAGCAGGCATCGGCCCGATACGGTACTCTGAAAGATGAACTTGACGCCGCAGAGATGCGCTGGCTGGAATTGCAGGAAAATCTTTAAGAATAATTATGCAGTTTCGTATAAAATTAGTATCTTTACGCCGGTAAAGAACTATACTTATGAATCTGCACGTTCAATCCGAAACTTCACGCCTTAGGGCAGTAGTCCTCGGGCTCCCTACTTCTCCCGGTCCAACCCCTACGCTAGACCAAACCTTCGACAGCAAATCATACGAAAGCGTCCTGCACGGCGTTTATCCCACAGAGGAAGACATAATCCACGAGATGGGCGCCTTCGAAGCGGTTCTAAGAAAGTACGATGTCGATATCTACCGTCCCCGTCCGGTTCCCGGCTGCAATCAGGTGTTTTCGAGGGATGTCGGCTTCGTGATAGACGACAAAATCATCGTCTCCAACATAATCCCGGACAGGCAGGAAGAGATTGACGCCTACGAAGACATCTATCGGCAAATTCATTACAAGCAAATCTATAACCTGCCGGAGTCGGTCCACGTAGAAGGCGGCGATGTGGTTCTGTACAACGACATCATCTTCCTCGGCCAGTACGACTTCCCGGATTACTCGCAGGTAAAGACGGCCCGCACCAACCGCCTCGCCGTGGATTATCTGAAGATGATTTTCCCGGATCGCACAATTATCCCCCTGAATCTGCTGAAAAGCGACACGGACCCCTACCAGGGCATCCTGCACCTGGACTGCACCTTCATGCCGGTCGGCAAAGACAAAGCCATAATCTACAAGAGAGGCTTCATGAACCCCAGGGACGCAGATCATCTGGTGGAGATGTTCGGCAAGGAGAATGTCTTCGAAATCACGGCCGAAGAGATGTACTACATGAACTCCAACATCTTCTCTATTTCCGAGAACGTCGTGGTAACGGAGGAGCATTTCTCGCGCCTGAACAAACATTTAAGGGAAAAATGGGGAATGACGGTGGAAACCGTGCCGTACCGCGAAATATCCAAGATGGGCGGTCTGCTGCGCTGTTCCACCCTCCCTCTCAGAAGAGATTAAACAACTATGAATAAACTTGCTATGGTGGCGTTCGGAGGCAACGCCCTCCTTCGCTCTGGACAAAAAGGAAGCTTCCAGGAGCAGGTGACTAACGTAGAGCGCACCTGCGAAAACCTTGTACCGCTTCTCGAAAAGGGATACGGAATCGTAATCGGCCACGGAAACGGCCCCCAGGTGGGCAACGGCCTTCTTAGGCATGCCGCCGGCGAAAAGGAAGCCGGCCTGCCAGCCATGCCGATGGACTTCTGCGGCGCAGAAACGCAGGGCTCGATAGCCTACCTTATCGAAACTGGCATGGACCGCGTGCTTCACCGCTCAGGCATAAACCGCCGGGTAGTCTCCCTTGTCACGCGCGTAGAAGTGAAGGCCGACGACCCCATGTTCCGGAATCCTACCAAGCCCGTCGGCCCGTATTATACCAAGGAACAGGCTCAGAAACTTGCCGATGAGACAGGCGCAACCTACAAGGAAGATCCCAAGGGCAGGGGATGGCGCAAGGTGGTTCCTTCGCCCGTTCCCGTTGACATCTGCAATGTGGACCTTGTCGCCCGGCTTGCCCGCGAAGGCAATATCGTCGTAACTGTCGGCGGCGGTGGAATCCCTGTCGTCAAGGAAGACGGCGTCCTCAAAGGTGTAGAGGCCGTCATTGACAAGGACCTGGCATCGGCCCTTTGTGCAATTCGCATAGGTGCCGATGAATTCTATATCCTTACCGACGTGCCCAAAGTGTACATCAATTTCCGCCGCGTTGGCGAGAAGGCGCTGGATACGCTCACTGTGGCCGAGGCCCGCGAATACCTTGCCCAAGGTCAGTTCGCCGAAGGCTCCATGGCTCCCAAAGTGAGGGCAGGCATCTATTTCGTGGAAAACGGTGGCTCAGAATGCATTATTACAGAAGCAGGAGAACTTGGTAACAGCTCCTGCGGAACCCGCATAATCAAATAATCTATGGCTTATAACTTACGCAATCGCAGTTTCCTTAAACTGCTGGACTTCACACCCAAGGAAATTCAATATCTGCTTGACCTGGCACGCGATCTGAAGCGCGCCAAATACAGCGGCACCGAGCAGCCCCGCCTCCGCGGCAAGAACATCGCCCTCATCTTCGAAAAGACATCCACCCGCACGCGCTGCGCTTTCGAGGTGGCCGCTTACGACCAGGGCGCACATGTCACTTACCTCGGCCCTACAGGCTCTCAGATCGGCGTAAAAGAATCGATGAAAGATACCGCACGCGTCCTTGGACGCATGTATGACGGCATCGAGTACCGCGGCTTCGCCCAGAAGACCGTCGAGGAACTGGCTCAGTACGCAGGCGTGCCCGTCTGGAACGGCCTCACCAACGAATTCCATCCCACCCAGATCCTGGCCGATTTCCTGACTATGTCCGAGCATGTGGACAAACCCCTGAAAGAGGTCTCCTACGCATATCTCGGCGACGCCCGCTTCAACATGGGCAATTCGCTTCTTGTCGGCGGCGCAAAAATGGGCATGGACGTGAGAATCGTGGCTCCCAAGGCTCTCCAGCCATCGGCCGAACTTGTAGCCCAGTGCCTGGAGGTGGCCAAGGAAACCGGAGCACGGATAACCATCACCGACAATGTCGATGAAGGCGTAAAAGGCTGCGATTTCATCTACACCGACGTATGGGTGTCGATGGGCGAACCCGCCGAAGTCTGGAAAGAGCGTATCGAACTTCTGCGTCCCTACCAGGTGAATGCCAAGCTCATGGAGCGTACCGGCAACCCTTACTGCAAGTTCATGCACTGCCTTCCCGCCTACCACAACCTCGAAACTCAGGTCGGCCGTGACGTGCACGAAAAATTCGGCCTGGACGGCATCGAAGTCACTGAAGATGTGTTCGAAGGAAAGAACAGCATAGTCTTTGACGAGGCCGAAAACCGCATGCACACCATCAAGGCAGTCATGGTTGCAACGCTGGGGGATTAGGTTAATTGAAAAATAATTCCTATCTTGCACTCCCGTGGCTATTCCTCACGGGACAAAGAAATGAGCGCAAAAAGACTAACCATCGACTATGAGGAATTTACCTCTGCCGTCCAAATGTCGGCAGAAGATCAGGAACTTATAGCCAACGCCCTCGAGGCCCAGAAAGGTTCATACTCCCCGTATTCCCATTTCCAGGTAGGGGCAGCCCTTCGTTTGGAAAACGGTATAATAGTAAAAGGCGCAAATCAGGAAAATGTGGCCTATCCCTCCGGCCTCTGCGCAGAAAGGACAGCCATGTTTGCCGCCAGCGCCAATTACCCAGGAGTAGTGATGGACACCCTTGCAATAGTAGGCAGCGACAAAGGCAAAATGTGCGAAAGTCCGGCATCCCCCTGCGGCGCCTGTCGGCAAGTAATGGCTGAATACCAAAAAAAGCAGGGCCGGCCGCTCAAGATAATCCTGATAGGGAGCAAGAGAATCCGTAAATTCCCCAACGTGGACAGCGTACTGCCATTTATCTTCGACAGTTTAAAAATAGGCGAATAAACGATAAAGATAGCAAGACTTTCAAAAAGTTTTGCTATCTTTGCCTTTGGGAAAGTCTTACACGACCAGCTCCCTCTGAATTCCCCCAGGACAGGAATGTAGCAAGGGTAGGAGGTCGTAGCGGTGCGATGTACAGGTGCTTTCCCTTTTTTTGTACAGTTATGACAGCAGTTTACACCATCACTTCAGGCTTGCACGATGAAGCCTCTGTGTCGCGGCTCAGCGATGCTTTTCTCACGTCGGTTTTCCCGGACGGCAATTTCATCTTCAAAGGGGCCGATTTTTCCGATTTCGGCACCCAGGAACTGAGCCTCATCTATGTGCGTACAGGCGGTGCGGAGGGCATTTTCAAGCAGCTCCTGCCGGAATTGCTCGCAAGGGGAATCGAGCGCTATTTCCTTCTCACTTCAGGCAAGAGCAACTCCCTGGCGGCATCGCTGGAGATTCTTTCCTATCTGCGTCAGCAGGGCCTGAAGGGCGAAGTCCTGCACGGCAGTGCGGACTATCTGCAGCATCGTATCGGCATTTTGGAAACTGTGGCGAAGGCGAGGAAAAAGCTTTCGGGAATGAAAATCGGCGTCGTGGGCCAGCCCTCCGATTGGCTCATCGCCAGCCATGCGGATCCAATGGCTGTCATGGACAAACTGGGCGCCCGCCTTGTCGAGATTCCGATGGAAGAACTGCTTAACGAAATATCAAAAGCCAGTGCCGATGCGGCCCCGCAGGAAGTGCCGATGGCTCCGAATGTGCGGGCTTCATACCCAGGCGCCACGCAGATTTATCACGCCCTGAAGGTCCTTGTGGAGCGATACCAGCTTGGCGCCTTTACCCTGCGCTGCTTCGATCTGCTCACCGCTGTCGGCAATACCGGCTGTCTTGCGCTTGCCTCCTTCAATGCCGACGGCATCCCGGCTGCCTGCGAAGGCGATGTGCCTGCACTTCTTTCCATGATGATCGCGCAGGCCCTTATCGGCTGCACGGGATTCCAGGCCAATCCTGCCAGAATAGATGTTCAGACAGGGCAGATGCTCTTTGCCCACTGCACGGTGCCATTCAATATGGTAAGCAATTGGCAGTACGACACTCACTTTGAATCGGGAATCGGCGTAGGCATTCACGGCGAATTGCCGGAAGGCCCCGTGACGGTTTTCAAGGTTTCAGGTAAGCTGGACCGCCATTTTGCAGCGGAAGGGGAGCTTATGTATAACCAGTACGAAGACAATCTCTGCCGCACTCAGGTGGCTCTACAGCTGTCTCCGGACGATGCGCGTTACTTCCTCACCAATCCTATCGGCAACCACCATATTATTCTGCCCGGGCATTGCAAGGAAGTGCTGGAGGAACTGCTATGAAAGAGCTTGAGCACCTGCTGGAACATCACGGGGTGAAGGTGACGGCCAATAGGCTGCTTATCGCCCGCACGCTGCAGGATGCCGGGCGTCCGCTTTCCATGATGGAAGTGGAGCATGCCCTGGAAACGGTGGACAAAAGCATTATCTCACGCACTCTGGCGGCCTTTAGGGAAGGGCATCTGGTCCATGTATTGGAAGATGCGGGCGAGGGCGTTCGATACGAGCTATGCCACAGTCATCATGAAGACCATGACGACGACATTCACGCGCACTTCTACTGCGTGTCGTGTCATAGGACTTTCTGTCTGGAAGATGTGCCGGTCCCTCATGTCGATGTCCCTCAAGGCTTTGAGGCGGAATCGGCATCTTATCTGCTCAGAGGCGTTTGCCCAGAATGTGCTCGACGGCCAAACCGGCCAGAGTGAAGCCGAATATGCCGGTAATATGCGCCAGCGTTCCGTTGGCTATGGCTTTGCCGGGGCCGGGATCGGTCTCCGGTCCCAGATTCGGGAGCACTTCTTCGTCGTAAACGCATAGAAAAGGTTTTGCAGGCAGGGTGCCGTTTTTGCGCAGCCTTTTTCTTAGGGCGGCACCTAGCGGACAGCCCCGGACGCTGAAAAATTCGGCCACACGCACCTTTGTGGGGTCTATTTTGCAAGCCGCGCCCATGGAGGAGAAGAACGCTCCCGGACATGCCGATGCTTCCAGAATCAAGTTCGCCTTGTCGGTGAGGGAGTCGATGGCGTCTATGATGACGTCGAAGCCGTTTAGCTTGAAATCGGCCCCTTTGGTGTAGCGCGCCTGCAGGGCTTCGACCGAGGCGTCGGGATTTATCTGCAAGAGCCTCTCTTTCAGCACTTCCACCTTCGGCAGCCCTATTGTGACGGTAGTGGCGGGCAATTGCCGATTGACATTGCTTTCGTCCACGCAGTCGGGGTCAACTATCGTAAGATGGCCGATTCCGCTGCGGATCAGCGCTTCCGCGCACCATCCTCCGACGCCGCCGGTCCCGAACAGAATGACCCGGGCACTGTTGAGCCGGGCCAGTCCTTCGGAGCCTGTAAGTCTCTCTACTCGGGTGAAGATACTCATATCCAGGATTTGAGAATGGCCTCTACATCTCTCCAGATGTCTTCTTTGCCAAGCTCGTTGAGGATTTCATGCCTAAGGCCCGGATACACTTTGCTGCTTACATGGCTGTATCCGCGGCTGCGCATAAAGCTGACTGCCGACGAGAACTGATTGATGGAGCCGATGCAAGGGTCGTTGCTGCCGGCGATGAAATGAATAGGCAATTCCGGCTTAGATACGGCCCAGTCTTTTTCTGAATAAGTGCCCTGGAGCAGCTTGAGAAGCGCCCTGTAGCCGTTTACCGTGAAGCGGAAACCGCACAGAGGGTCGTTGTTGTAGGCCTGAACATTGGCCTTGTTGGTGGAAAGCCAGGAATTGGTGAGCCCTTCGGCCTTGAATTTTTTGCCGTACGCTCCGGTGGACATGCCTTCCAGCATTGCAGAACGGTACCTCTGGCCCTTGAAAAGGCCGATGACACGCGTGAGGGCAACCCCCATCCCGGCAATGCCTACCTTTGAAGGACTGCCGCAGACTATAAGCCCGTCTATCATGTTGTCGTACTTGCGCGTGAAGCAGCGGACGATGAGCGAGCCCATGCTATGCCCCATGAGAAACACTTTGAGGCCGGGATACTGTTCCTTTGTCCAGAGGATGACGTTGCGGGTGTCTTCCACCAGCGCCTGGTCGCCCTTTTTGCCGAAGTAACCGAGGTCGTCCGGAGAAGCGACGCTGGCGCCATGGCCGCGGAGGTCGGTGATTATGCAGGCGAGGCCCATTTCGGCCAGGTAGTTCATGAAGGGGAAATAGCGCTCCTTATGTTCGGCCATGCCATGTACAAGGACTATGGCTGCTTTGGGGAACTGAGGGGCGGCGACGGCAGCGCTCAACTGCAGATTGCCTGAAGGGATGCTAAGTAAGTTCATCGTTGAAGGAAGCGTTCAAATGATTCGGGAATGGGAGAGGTGCATCGCACCATTTTGCCGGAGAAGGGATTCCGGAATACCAGGGTGGAGGCGTGGAGGGCAAGCCTGTGGGCAGGGTCAGTCTCTGCGCCATATTTTTCGTCCCCCGCTACAGGGTGGCCGATGTCGGCGGCATGGACGCGAATCTGGTTCTTGCGTCCGGTTTCCAGGCTGAATTCGACCTGGGTGTAATGGCGGCTCCGCTGCAGAACCGCGTAATGGGTTATGGCCAGCTGGCTGTCTTTTACTTCTTCTTGGAAAGAATTCATTTTGAGGGACTTGGGATTTTCCAGAAGCCAGGATTGGATGGCTCCGCGGTCCTTTTCCACAAGGCCTTCAAGCCAGGCTGTGTATTTGCGTTCCACTACTAGCTCTTTCCACTTGCTTTGCAGCAAATCCTTGGCCCTTTCATTCTTTGCGAAAACCAGTACGCCCGAAGTGCCTTTGTCCAGGCGGTGCACAATCCACACCTTGGCGGTGGAACGGTCCGGATTTACGCCGCTCAGCAGGTCTTCTTTCCTCTGCATTCTTGCATTTACCTTTATGTAGGCGTTCAGGAGGGCGTAAAGTGTCTTTTCCTTGTGGCCGCTTTTTGCATTTGAGCCGCGGGCGGTGGAGACGGTGAGCATGCCGGAAGGCTTATCCACCACTATGTAGTCGTTGTCTTCGAAGAGGATGCCGACGCCGGCTTTGAGAACCTGTTCCCTGGCATCCGAGCGGGTGGCCCTGGCGATAGAAATCCCTTTGCGGAGAATCTGGATGGTGTCGCCTCTAAGAAGAGGCTGGTCGAAGGCCGTTGTCATGCTGCCGTTTACGTTCACCTGTCCTTTTGACAGCATGTTTTTTACGCTTGTTCTGGATTGGGCGGGCAGTATTTCGAATAGATACTCCAGCAGGAAGCCGTCGTGGGTTACTGTGTATTTCTGTCCGTTCATGATTCTTTCAGGTATTTGTGTAAAGATTTGGGCAGCAGGCCTTTAAAATGGTCTTTCATCCCTTTGGGGACAATGATTTTTTCCAGGGATTCACAATCGTCAAAGGCGTCTTCGCCTATTACTTCCAACGCTTTGTTAAGCCGCACCTGGTAGAGGTTGATGCATCCTTGAAAAGCCTGAGGGCCGATAATCCTTGTCGCCGCAGGCAGGGACACTCTTTCCAGCTGCCAGCAGTCGATGAAGGCCGATTTCCCTATCATGAGAAGCCCTGTGGGCAGTTTTATGCTGATAAGCTCGCCGCATTCGGCGAAAGCTCCGTCCCCTATATGCGTGACTGAGGCTGGCAGCTTGATTTTTTCCAGATAAGACGACCTGTCTTCAAGGGGTATTTCTTCGCCGATTTTGAGCCCTGCCATATAGTCCTGGAAGGCGAAGACATCGTCACAGATTACCTTGCAGCCTTCCTTGACCGTGATTTCTCCGGGAAAGTTTTCTGCGTCCAGAAGGTATTTTCCATCTGCGGAATAACAGAGACGGGTGTCGTCGTCCCAGAGGTCCTCCTCAAGCTGCCTTTGCGAAGGTGCTGTGGGGACGGCCAGAATTTCTTCCAGTGACATATTAGAAGTTTTTTACGAAGTCGATGTCCTTTTTGAGCATTATTTTGGGCTCCATTTTGGACACCTTCTGGAACAGTTTGAACTGATAGGCGGGAGACAGATATACGCGATGTTCATTCTTCCCTTTGCGCCACCATTTATAAAAGGCGATAGGATCTGTGTCGTAGGGGATTTTGGCTTCCACCTCTGAACTGTAGCCGGGGAAGTCTATGAACATTTTGAGGCCGGTTATGCGGCGGTAATATTCGTAGTCCGCTCTTCTTAGTTTGGAGACGAGAGGGGCGAAAACTTCCATTTGATCCACCTGAAGGCTTTTTTCTTTTACTACCATGCGGTGGATGCGGACGGGGTCCCGCTGGAGCCAATCGGCAATCTTCAATGTCACGGGACCTTCTTCGCAGTCCAGTGTGAGTAAGTCTGAAGAGAAATAAATCTTTTCGCTATCCAGAGGGAAATTCTCCATAATTTTCGCCTTCGATTGCAAATGTAAGTAAAATTTTTCTTTTTTCCTTGAAAATTTTTATCTTTGGGATTGTAAAATACTGCAACCACTTAAACCCAAATAAATTATGGCTTACAAAATTATTGACATTCAGGGCATCGGCCCCGTCTATGCTGAAAAGCTCATCGCCGCCGGCATCGAAACTGTTGACCAATTACTCGCCAAGGGCGCAAGCGCCAAAGGCCGCAAGGCTCTGGAAGAGGAAACCGGCATCCGCGGTGACCTTATCCTCACCTGGGTAAACCATGCCGACCTGTTCCGCATCAAGGGCGTAGGTCCTCAGTTCTCCGAGCTGCTGGAAGCTTCCGGCGTAGATACCGTGAAGGAACTCCGCAACCGCAACGCCGCCAACCTGGCCGCCAAGATGCTGGAAGTGAACGAGGCTAAACACCTCTGCAAGCGCACTCCCGTGGAAAAGGAAATCCAGAAGTACATCGACGCTGCCAAAGCCCTGGAGCCCGTAGTAACCTACTAGTACTTTAAACGAACGAAAAAACCGGCTGAGAGGCCGGTTTTTTTATTTTCCGAAGCGTTGCAGCAAGACGTCGTAGGCGTCTATCCGGCGGTCTCTGAGGAAAGGCCAGCCGCGGCGTACGTATTCGCTCTGCTCAAGGTCGATTTCCACCACCCTTACGCCTTCTTCGGCCTTTTCGAATTCTGTGAGCAGTTCACCTTGGGCGCCTGTTGCGAAAGAGTGGCCCCAGAAGTCTATTCCTGTGGAATGGCCCGTGGGATCCGCTTCCACGCCTGTGCGGTTGACGGTGATGACGGGCAGGCCGTTTGCTACGCTGTGACCGCGCTGTACAAGCTGCCATGCCTGGCGCTGCTGTGCCTGTTCCCAGTCAGGGTCTGTGGGAACGCCGCCGATGGCAGTGGGGTAGATCAGCATCTCTGCCCCGTTCAGGGCCATTGCGCGGGCTGCTTCGGGATACCATTGGTCCCAGCATACCAATACGCCGATGGCGCCAACCGATGTCTTGATGGGCTGGAAGCCGAGGTCTCCCGGGGTGAAGTAGAACTTTTCGTAGAAGAGAGGATCGTCCGGGATGTGCATTTTGCGGTATTTGCCGGCTATGCTGCCGTCCTTTTCAAGAACTACGGCCGTGTTGTGGTAGATGCCTGCGGTGCGGCGCTCAAACAGAGAAAGCACCAGCACTATGCCAAGTTCCTTTGCCAAGGCGCCGAACGCCTCGGTGGAAGGGCCGGGGATGGGTTCGGCCAGGTCGCACAGTTTTGCGTTTTCTTCCTGGCAGAAATAGAGACTGTTGTGCAGTTCTTGCAGTACCACGAGCTGCGCGCCTTCTGCGGCGGCTTTACGGATATGTCCTTGAAGGCGGGCGATGTTGCCCTGAATGTCATCGGTGCAATGCTGCTGCACCATGCCAACTTTCAGTGTTCTCATTATTTGTATCTGGTGAACTGGCGGAGTTCATTGTCCGCCTTGATTTTGTCTATGATTGCGCAAACCAGCCGGAATGTGCGGCTGTCTTTTGTGTAAGAGGCCGGAGTAATGAAGTTTACGCGCCCCTGGCGGAGCAGTTTTTGCGCGGTCTCTTTCTTTTTGGGACGGGACGGGTCGAATACTGCTATGGCATTGCCTCCGAACATGTTGACCAGCTTCATGGAGGGGACATCGGTGTCCCCGTCGCCGAAGTAGATCATGTTGGTGAAAGGAAGCCGTTTGGCTTCATCGGCAAGGGATTCGTTTACTTTCTGGGCGTCGCGGGAGGAGAAAATGCCTTTCTGAATCTTGAAAAGGTACTGCGTCTTGGCCGTGAAGTCCACCGCTATGCCGGGCCATTCGGCCTCGCCGTTTTCGTCGTAGATGAAGCTGCCGGCAAAGACGTGCTTGAATTCTCCGGCGATGGGGGAGCCTTCGATGATTTCCGTAAGGCCGGAGGAGTTGATGTAGTGCTCGATGATTACGCCATGCTCTTTTCCGTACTCGTTGATGTTGTGGAACCAGTCGCGTACACCTTCGTAGAGCTTGATGTCGGCCCCGTATTTCTTGAAGCCTTCGCGGGTCAGGCGGATGCCGCTGCTGCGGGCTTCGTCATGCATCAACTTCATGTAGGCCAGGATGTTGGAGGCGTCCTGTCCTTTGGCGATGCCGTCACTTTTGGCCCAGAATTCCTCCGGCGTCTGGCCGATGGCCTGGATGAAGCCGAACTCCTGCATGTTCCCCGGCGACAGTGTGCCGTCGAAGTCGTAGATTAGTCCAATGATGGGTTTGCGTCGCATAATGATTTACTGATTGGGCTGCCAGCCGGCGGGATAATTCATGGTTATGCAGTGAAGACCGCCATGGCCCGACAGGAGGGCCCGGCAGTCGATGATTTCTATCTTTCTGTCCGGGAAGGCTTCCTGCAGGCGGCCTGCGGCTACTTTGTCAAGATCGGAGCCTGCTCCCGGCATTAGGACTGCGCCGTTGACAATCAGGAAGTTGGCGTAGGAGGCGGGGAGTCGGTAATCGTCCAGGTACAGCGGCTCCGGCAGGGGGAGGGGTATGAGCCGATAGGGCTCGCCTTCCAAAGTGCGGAAACTGCGAAGCTGCTCTTCCATGGCCTTGAGCGGGGCGTAGTTCTCGTCGTCCGGATTGCTGCAGCTGGTATAGGCTATGGTGTCCGGCGAGCAGAAGCGGGCCAGGATGTCGATGTGGCTGTCGGTGTCGTCGCCTTTGATTGTGCCGTGATCCACCCACAGGATGCGCTGGATGCCGAATGCTTCATGCAGACGGGCTTCTATGCGGCCTTGGCTAAGGTATTCGTTCCTGTTTACCGACAGGAGGCATTCGGAAGTTGCCATCAGGGTGCCGCAGCCGTCGGTGTCGATGCTGCCGCCTTCAAGGACGAAGGGACGCATGTCGAGGTACTTAACATCGGGGGAGAAAACGCCCTGCCGATAGATGTTGCGGGTGATTTGGTTGTCCAGATCGGCCCCGAATTTAAGGCCCCAGCCGTTGAAGACAAAGTCTTCGATGCACATCTCGCCGTTGTCGCCATATACTGAGATGGCGCCGTGGTCGCGGGCCCAGGTGTCGTTCAGGGGGGCCTGGACGAAGCGTACGCCGACGGGGGAGAAGCCCCGGGCTGCCATATCGGCCTTGCATTCTTCTATATCCCTGCAGACTACGAGCAGGGATTCATATCGCAGGATTGCTTTTGCTACCTCTACATAGCAGTCAAGCACATGAGGCAAATCGTACCACTCTGTGTCGCTGTGCGGCCAGGTGAGCTGCACAAAAGCTTGTTTTTCCCATTCTGCAGGCAATCTCATATCCGTTTTCCTTTATGCTGCAAAGATACGGATTTTCTAAATTATTTGCTATCTTTGCATGTTTTACTGAAACCTTTATACCTAATCATGGAAAAGTATCCGCACTATCTTCAGCGTCTGCAGGATGCGACGCGAAAATTCTGGGATAAGCCCGCCCTCAACACAATCGGCGGCGACAGCTTTACATACGCCCAGATGGCTACTGACATTGCCCGCTTTCACATAATATTCGAAAAGGCAGGCTTCAAAAAAGGCGACAAAATAGCCCTCTGCGCCAACAACGGCGCCCGCTGGGGTTTTGCATACCTGGCCGTCAACACCTTCGAGACCGTAATAGTCCCAATCCTGGCCGATTTCACCCCCGACAGCGTAATGGGCCTTGTGAATCACAGCGATTCCATCGCCCTCTTTACGAATGCAGCCAGATGGGCCAAGATGGACCCGGAAAAGATGCCTGCGCTGAAAGTGGTTTTCGACGTGGATAACTGGAATGTCCTCTTCTGCAGGGATGCCAAAATCAAGGAAGCGGTCGATAATCTTGACAAACTCTTCTCGGAGAAATATCCCGCAGGCTTCGGCCCCGACGATGTGGTTTTCCCCACCGACAACTGGGACGACCTTTCCACAATCAACTACACTTCCGGCTCCACAGGCGACCCTAAGGGCGTAATGCTCACTTACCGTAACTTCTCGGCAAACGTGGATTACAGCCAGCGCCATGTTCCCGCGGGCGACAAGATGGTTTCGATGCTTCCGATGGCCCACATGTACGGCCTCGTCATCGAATTCCTCTATCCTCTGTGCAACGGCACTTCCATCTACTGGATGGCTAAAGCCCCCACTCCGGCCACCCTTCTGAAGGCTTTTGCCGATGTCAAGCCCTATCTCCTCATCACAGTTCCGCTGGTGATGGAGAAGATTTACAAGAGCAAGGTAAAACCCACTTTGGACAAGCCACTTATCAAGTTCCTGCTGAAGATTCCGGGTGTCAACAACATCATCTACAAGAAGGTGAAAGACGGCCTGGTACAGGCTTTCGGCGGCAATGTCCAGGAATTCATCATGGGCGGCGCAGCCCTGAATCCGGAGGTGGAGCGCCTCTTCAAACGCATCAAGTTCCCTTATCTGGTGGGCTACGGCATGACGGAGGCCTGCCCCCTGCTCGCATACGAGCACTGGACCAAGTACGTGGCCGGCTCCTGCGGCAAGGCCGTTGACGTGGCGGAGGTGCGCATCGACTCCGACGACCCCCAGCACGTCGTGGGTGAAATCCAGGCTCGCGGTGAGAATATCACCATCGGCTATTACAAGAATCCGGAAGCTACGGCCAACGCTTTCACCGAAGACGGCTGGCTCCGCACCGGCGACCTTGGCGTAATCGATGCCGACGGCAACATCTTCATCCGCGGCCGTTCCAAGAACATGATCCTTGGCCCTTCTGGACAGAATATCTATCCTGAGGAGCTTGAGGCAGTGGTGAACAATCAGCCTTACGTTATGGAAAGCGTGGTCGTTGACCGCGGCGGCAAGCTGGTCGCCCTTGTCTTCCTTGACGAGCAGGCAATCGCCAAGGCCCTCCTTGATGCCGAGGCCAAAGCCGAAATCCCCGAAAACATCAAACTTGGCGCCAACCGTCAGCTGCCCGGCTATAGCCAGATAGCCAAGGTTGAGCTAATGGACAAACCTTTCGAGAAGACCCCGAAGATGTCCATCCGCCGCTTCCTGTACAAATAGAGTTCTTTGAACAAATTGGCAGGCGCATAGCCCCAAACCCTTCGTCGCTTCGCTCCTCGTCCCTCCCATTCCCTTCGGGAACGGGCCCCTCCCTCTAATACGGCCGAGGGTGGCCATAGGTTTGGGGCTATGCGCCTGCCAATTTGTCAGCCAGAAGCTGATTGGCTTAGAATTTGACTATTTTGAACCGGTCCTTGACACAAGGGCCGGTTTTTTATTGAAGAAAAAAATCTAACGATATTATGGCAAACAAAGGACAAATTGGTGTAACTACAGAGAATATATTCCCTGTTATCAAACAGTTTCTTTACAGTGATCATGAGATTTTCCTCCGCGAACTTGTAGCCAACGCGGTTGATGCTACCCAGAAAATGAAGGCACTGGCGGCCAGCGGTGAATACAAAGAAGAACTTGGTCAGCTCCAAGTTCATATCGAACTGGACGAAAAGGCCGGCACCCTCAAAATCATCGACAACGGCATCGGCATGACCGAGGAGGAAGTTGACAAATACATCAACCAGATAGCCTTCTCATCGGCAGGAGAATTCCTGGAAAAGTACAAGGACCAGATCGGCAATATCATCGGCCATTTCGGCCTTGGATTCTACAGCGCTTTCATGGTATCCAAGAAGGTGACCATCGAGACGCTTTCCTGGAAAGAGGGCGCGCAGGCCGTTAAATGGAGCTGCGACGGCTCGCCGGCCTATGAGATGGAGCCCATCGACAAAAAGGAGCGGGGAACTGTCATCACCCTTTATCTGGACGATGATTCCAAAGAGTACGCCGATAAATCCCGCATCGAGGGCCTTCTGGGCAAGTACTGCAAGTTCATGCCCGTTCCCATCGTATTCGGCAAGGAGCAGGAATGGAAGGACGGAAAGTACGTCGATACCGATAAAGACAAGATTATCAACTCTGTAGAGCCGCTTTGGACCAAGGCACCGTCGGAGCTCAAGGAAGAGGATTACCTGAACTTCTACCGCACCTTGTATCCCATGAATGAGGAGCCTCTTTTCTACATTCACCTCAATGTGGACTATCCTTTCAACCTCACGGGCATTCTGTATTTCCCCAAGTTGAAGGACCGCGTGGCCGTGGAGCGCAATAAGATTTCCCTCTACTGCAATCAGATGTTCGTCACCGACCATGTGGACAACATCGTCCCTGACTTTATGACACTCCTGCATGGCGTCATCGATTCCCCGGACATCCCGCTGAATGTCTCCCGCAGTTATCTTCAGGCCGATGCTTCCGTGAAGAAGATATCCACCTACATCACCAAGAAGGTCGCCGACAGGCTGGAAGGCATTTTCAAGGACGAACGCGCCCAGCTGGAAGCCAAGTGGGACAATCTTAAGCTCTTTATCGAATACGGCATGCTCTCCGACGAGAAGTTCTGCGAGCGCGCTCTCAAGTTCGCCCTGCTCAAGAACACTGACGGGAAGTACTTCAGCTTCGATGAATACAAGGCCGCTGTCGAATCGGCCCAGACCGACAAGGATAAGAAGCTGGTTTATCTGTACGCCACAAAGGTCGATGACCAGTACGCCTATATCCAGGCAGCCAAGGACAAAGGTTACGATGTGCTCCTGATGGACTGCGAGCTTGATTCGCACTATGTGAATCTGCTGGAGCAGAAGCTTACGGACGTGCGTTTTGCCCGCGTGGACTCCGACGCCATCGAAAACCTCATCCCCAAAGAGGAAAAGATGAAGTTGGAAATGAAGGAAGACGAACGTTACGACCTGGAGAACCTCTTCAAGGCCGTGATGCCCGCCGGCAACGACTACTTTGTCCAAGGCGACAATTTAGGTGCCGATGCCGCTCCAATCCTTATCACCCAGAACGAGTTCATGCGCCGTTACCGCGAAATGAGCGCCCTGGGCGGCGGAATGAACTTCTACGGTTCCATGCCCGAAAGCTACAATATTACCGTGAACATGCAGAACCCTCTGGTGGAAAAGATCTGGTCGGCCAAACAATCGGATGTTGCGCCGCAGGCAGAACTGCCCGCCGAAGCCCCTTCAGACGCCTCCGATGAGGAGAAAACCAAGGCCAGGGAAGCGCGCGAAGCTGTCCGCAAGGCTCACAGGAGCGATGTGGAAGCATTCGCCGAAAAGAACGATCTGCTGCATCAGATAGTGGATCTGGCACTCCTGTCCAACGGCATGCTTAAAGGAAAAGCCCTTTCGGATTTCATCGCCCGCAGCCAGAAGGTGGTTGCCGACGCTTACCTGAAATAAGATTCAAGGGCCGGTCGAAGATTGCTTTGGTCGGCCCTTTTTTTATCGGCCTATCAATTCCAGGAATTCGTTCCTGGTTTTGTCGCTTCTGAGGAATATGCCCGAGAAGGCCGACGTGGTGGTGACGGCGTTGGATTTTTGCACTCCGCGCATTGACATGCAGGTGTGCATGGCTTCGATGACCACGGCGACGCCCAGCGGGTGCAGCGACTCCTGGATGCAGTCCCTGATTTGCTCAGTGAGGCGCTCCTGAACCTGCAGACGGCGGGCATAAGTTTCAACGACGCGGGCTATTTTGCTAAGACCGGTAATTTCCCCTTTAGGGATATATGCCACATGAGCCTTGCCGATGAAGGGGAGCATGTGATGCTCGCACAGGGAGAAGAGCTCGATGTCCTTGACAATCACCATGTGGTTGTAAGGCTCCTGAAACAGGGCGCTCTTGACGATTGCTTCCCCGTCCTGGAAATAGCCCTGTGTAAGGAACTGCATGGCCTTGGCCACGCGCTCCGGCGTCTTTTGCAGACCCTCACGGGAGGGGTCTTCTCCAAGCAGCCCCAGGATGGCCTGTATGTGCGATGCAATCGCTTTTGTGGTCTCCTGATCGTATTCTTCTATTTTCTTGTACGCCATTGGTCTGTTCTTTGTAGCAGTTTATCTGAAAAGGACTGCAAAATTAGCTAAAAAAATTCATTCTGTCATTTTTTTGTTTATCTTTGCAGCCCGGAAGGGGATGCGTCCCTGCTAAAGAATTGATTATTAACTATAAAACGAAATACAGCTATGTTTTGGACACTCGAACTTGCCAGCAGCCTGGACGATGCTCCATGGCCAGCAACCAAAGAAGAATTGATTGACTACGCCAACCGCACCTGTGCTCCCGAGGAAGTCATAGAAAACCTTGAAGAGCTAGACGACGACAACTCCGAAATCTACGAATCCATCGAAGACATCTGGCCCGACTACCCGACCAAAGAGGATTTCATGTGGAATGAGGAAGAATACTAGGGGCTTAACTACCTGAAAATAAGCAATTTAAGCGCATCGGGTACGGTTTTTACAGACCGTGCCCGATGGCATT
>JAFUVU010000026.1 GCA_017477465.1 Bacteroidales bacterium | reverse complement strand
GACCTTGGTGTTTCGTAACATGGTAATAATGTGGTAGTTATATACCTTAAAGTTACGAAAAATCGAGGTCTTTTCCAAATATAATTACCTGAAAATCAATAAGTTAAGACAATATTTTTCAAATTTTGTCATGTACTAAAATGTTCTGCTTCTGCGGCCTGGCGTACCTGATTGCCTGGGTTATAATGAAGTCCCTGGTGCCCAAGTACAAGCCGGTAGAGGCTTAGAACCCGTAATCGGGTTGAGGAATAACTTCAATCCCGTTTTTCCGGTAAATGAAATCGACTGTGGTGAGTTCCGTTGTGAACTCACCATTTTCGTCTATGCCAGCAACGCTTAGGGAGCATTGTTCCCCTTCGACCATGTCCCTGTCCTGGGTTGCAAAGTTCCAGCTTATGCTGCCGGTATCGACCATGCTGTCAAGGAAACCGTATTCCCAGTACATGTCAAGTAGCTTATAGAGGAAGAGCTGGCTTGAGTAAGAATAATTTGCGTTTATGAAATCGGTGTTTTCATAATCCCAGAAATAGGTTTCGCCTTCTCTTGAGGGGGTGATACTCACCGTCGTTCCTTCAAAGCTTATCTCGAAACTGAGGTCGGACCGTTTAATTGCCGGAGTTTCCAATTCGATTTTGTGAATGTCTCCTATCCGTCTGTGGGTATCGGGATCTACCTGGAAAACAAGTATCCTGTGACGTTTTCCGTCTTCAAGCTGCGTCGCTTTGTAAACCATGTCACCCTTGTAGCAGAACATGTCCAGGAAGCTTGCGACACTCACATACTCGAATTCCGCGTTGGAGTCGTAAATCTGCTGATAACGCTCCAGGCTGCCGTCGGCATGTATGTCATCGGGATAGGGCCAGTATATGTCACCTTCGGAAGTAAAGGTGAAAGAGTACCAGACGTCCTTGTTTTCGGGCGTAATCCGGATTGTGGCGCGTGTAGGGGTGACTGTTTGCACTTTAATGTCAAACTCGCATGGCTGGGTAAGCTTGTTTGAGCAGGCGACGGCAAAGAAAGCCAGTATAGGCAATAATGCGATTTTTTTCATAACTACTGGAGATCGTTTGCTACATTGAGGATAAAGCGCAGGGCACCCATCGAATGGCTGCCGTAATCGCCGAAGTCGAAATGTATGTTGTTGAACTTGAAGTACTGTTCCGCCTTCTGGGCATTGATGAACGGGACGGTCCTGTCCTGCCGGCTGTGCATCATATAAATCGGCGCACGGGGCGTGAAATTGAGGGTGGAATTCAGCAGCAAGGCTTTATAGAGACGTGCCGTGTTGGCGCTCGTCTTGTCGCGTCCTTCGGGGGTCATCAGCTCATGCAGGGCCTTTGCGCCCATCAGTTTGTTAATCTGGCCGACTGTGTAGCGTTTGGAATTAATCCAGTCCTGGTAATTCTCCAGGAGCTTGGGCTGGAAGAAATCGGCCATGTCGAGGTTCAGTTCCTCGCCGACGCTTATGCCCTGGACAATCATTGGAATGGCGCAGGGAATGCCTGTCACGTCTTCTTCCATGGAGAGGTCGAAGGTGGCGTTGAGGTCGTAGGGCCCGCCGCCTGCATATACCTTCTTGATGGGAAACACGTCGGAATAATTGTCCTGAATCATTTTCATGACCGCCATTGTGGTGGAGCCGCCCTGAGAGTATCCGACAAGGATAACCTCCTCGCTTTCAGGTTTTTTGCCGATGTGCTCGAGGTAAGGCTTCACGGCCAGGGCCATGTCCACTACGCTGCGGGCAGTGCTGGCGGTGTGCATATATGGATGAACCATATTGGAGGTGAGGCCGAAGCCTATGTAATCGGCAATTACCACTGCGTAGCCTTTGCTTGCCAGAATGCCTTCGAGGGGAAAGCTTTCGGAAGGACATTCATAGTTTGCACCGATAGTGAAATGGCTGACTATGATAAGGTTCTTCACCGGGCCTTTGGCCGGAATGAGAAGCTTGCCGGAAAGGGTGAGGGGAGAGCCGTCCACATTGTGGCCTTTATAGGAGCCTGCGATATGCATGAGGCTGTTGCTCTGGATGGAGCCGAGCAGTTCCTTTACAATGTTCTGTCCGGTTACGGATGCAATTTTGGTCTCCTCCGTGTCGCCGATTTCCATCAGGTGCACCTGAGGATTAAGCTCTCCGCTTGCGAGGAAAGAATCGGCCGATTTTACCGATAGGGGATGGAAGGTGTCGAAGTCCACAATCTGGACCTCGGGGCGATGGCAGCCAATGAGACACAGGGCGGCTGCGAGAATGCTGATATGTTTGATCCGTTTCATTTACCAGGCGTAATTAAGGCTTAACGAGAAGATGCGCGAGCCAACCATGTACACGGCATTGGCGTTCTTGACAGCGGTAAGGGCACCCAGGCTGAATGTGCCTGACCAGTGCCCATTGCCGACTTGCACACTGAAAAAGTTCATGTTGCCTGCAGGCGCGAATTCCTTGGCTCCGGAGTTGTCAAAAGCCATGATTGCCCCAAGGCCGACGCTGGAGTAGAAACTTACCCAGGGCCGCTCGAAATAGATGAAACGGATGGTGGGCAGGGCAATCAGGTTATAATTGTTGACGGGGAGGCCCTCTTCTTTCCAGAAGATGCCTTCGAAATCCACCTGTGCTCCCAGACACACGACCTTATTGAGCCTGTAGCTGTATTCGCCGAATATGTGGCCGGTGTATCCGTAGTCCGTGCGTGGGACTTTATCCAGGGTTCCCGGATGGAAGACAAGCGTTTCAAACAGCATGTCGCCCCAGCCGATGCTGACTTGATGCCGGGGTTTTCCTTCCGGCACGCCGGCAAGTGCCAGCATGGGGATGCACAGAAGCATTAGAGTAAGAATTCGTTTCATATTCTTCAAATGTTCAACTTACAAATATACATAATTATTTTTTTGAATTTTGTGCAAACGTTTGTATCTTTGTAAAAAGCTATATTACTATGACCGATCTCTTTTCTCTCGAAGGCAAAAACGCCTGGATTACCGGTGCAGCATAAGGAATCGGCTTTGCCATTGCCAAAGCATTTGTAGGTGCCGGCACCTCCAACTACATGTTCATTTGGGGCATGGCCGGTGAGAACCTCGACTATGGCGACATGGACAAAATCCCTTACACGCAGATGCGTTAAGCACCAATGCTCACCACCTGATCGGCAAAGCGGAGGACAGCTTCGCGGTGGGAAATGAAGAGGATGGTTTTGCGTCCTTTATACAGGCTGCTGAGATTCTCCAGTAGCCCTTTTTCTGTCTCGGGATCAAGGGCCGATGTACTCTCGTCCAGAATGAGGATGCCGCCGGGACGAAGAAGCGCGCGGGCAATGGCAATACGCTGGGCTTGCCCTTCGCTTAGGCCGCTGCCGCTTTCGCCGCAAGGGGTCTCAAGCCCTTCGGGCAGAGAAAAGACAAAGGACGCCTTGGCGGTATCCAGCGCGGCTTTAAGCTCCTGCTCCGAAGCATTTGGCGCAGCCATCAGAAGGTTGCTGCGGATAGTGCCCGACAGCAGGGAATTACCCTGAGGAATGTACATGAAATTGCTTCTGAGCGCACTGCCGGCAGGATGTCCGCCAATTAGAATGGACCCTTCCGACGGTTTCAACAACCCAAGGATGAGCCTTATCAGCGTACTTTTGCCGATGCCGGTGGGCCCGGCGATTGCCGTCATGCTGCCGGCGGGGAAAGAGCATGAGAAATCCTGGATTACCGATTCCGTAATCCCCGGATAGGCATAGTTGATATGCGAAATCTCAATGGCCGGAGCTCCGGAGATGATAATCTGTTCTTGCAGAGGCTCCTGCTCCAGTTCTTCGAGGTCCATCAGGCGCTCGATGGAGGTGATGGCCTGAATGAAAGCGGGCACCTGTCGGCCAAATTCCGCAATGGGGCCCTGAACGCGGCCGACCAATTGGAGGAAGGCCGTCATTGTGCCGAAGGTGACGCTGCCGCTGCGGATTCCGACAACGCCCCATATAAACGCAGCGGCATGGCCGGCCTGGAAGCCCAGGAACATTAGGCCGCGGGCTACTGCATTGTAGTTGAGACGTTTGCGGGTGTTGCTTTCTACATCGGCCTGGAGCCAGCCGAACTTTTCAAGCACCCTTTCCACGTTGGTTAACGTGAGCACTAGAACCCTGTGTTGCAGACTTTCCTGCATTACCTGCTGGAGCTCGCTTTCCTTGGCCCTGATGGCCGCCATCAACTGGCGGAGCTGGCGGAAGAACATCTTTGAGCCGAAAACAGCCACGAACATGAGTATGAGCAGAACCCAAAGCAGACTGGGCGCAAGAAACAACATGTAAGCGGACGCGGCAAGCAGTTGCAGGATGGTGACTATTATGCCGGGGATGCGGTCGGTCAGAAGGTCTGACACTACGCGTATGTCCTCTTCCAGACGGTTCACCGTGTCGCCGGAGAGAAAACGCTCACGGCCGTCCCAGCGGCTGCGCATTACATGGCCGAAGAGATTCTTCCTCAGGATGTTCTGCGTCTTTACCTGGTTGTAGCTGTTCCACCACGAGCCTAAAATGCTGCAGAGGAGCTGAAGCAGCAGTATGCCTGCGAAAAGGAGGATGGCCGGGCGGAGCGGATCGGCCTTTACTCCTGTTGCTATGTCAACCAGATATTTGCTCACCCACACGAAGGCAAGGGAGGTGGCGACGCGCACCGTGCCGATGACGATGCTCACCGCTATCCGCCACCTGACGGCGGCGGACATGCCCCAAAGGGCCTTCATGCAGGCGCTGAATTTTTTCATTTTAGGCTTCCGCTACGCCTTGTTCAATCCAGACCTTGAGCAGGTTGTCCACATCTTCGGCTGCACGCTCGGGGGTTACTTCGTATTTGTCCAGAAGCAGCTGTACCATTTCTTCCTTTGTGAACTCCCTGCCGGCAACGGCTTCCCAGAGGTAGGCCGCGCTTTCGTTGAGGGACAGCATTTTGTTGAAGTTTACCTGAGCCAGGCCTTCTCCAACCACTACGTGTTCTCCGCAGATGGAGCGGAGGATAAATCCTTCTTTGAGTTTCATATTATTCTTCTGTAAATAGCCAAAAAATATCTTCTGAAAAAGAGGGGAATGGCCCTCCACCAGCGGCCGTCGCCGGGTTTGACCACTCTGCGGCCTTTTTCAATTGCTGTTACGGTGCCCATTACGTCGGCCTCTGTGCAGTGCTCCGTGCCGCGGATGTTGCCGTCGCCCATGAGAGTGAGCTTTTCGCCGTCCTTTTCTATAAGCCTGTGCAGGACATAACGCGGCCCGCTGAGGCGTACAAGGATTATGTCGCCCACTTTCACGTCCGGCATTTTACGAAGACGCACGCTGTCGCGTCCGCCCCTGATGAAGGGCAGCATGCTGGTGCCGAGAGGGCGGAAGGTCACTTCGCGGCCTTCTTCCATCAGGCGGGCTGCGTCTTCCAGCAGCACTTCATTGGAAACCGTGCGTTTATCCATTTGCGACAGTGCTGTGACAGAGTTCAGCGGCGGCCTGGTCCGGCAGGCAGTCAAGAGTATAGCATGGTACTACGGAGGCGAGACCTTCGAGGGTCTTGTGCCAGCCATCGGCCAGTTGTTGGAAAGGACGGAATCCGGAGGCCGATGCCATCAGCGAAGCGTATGCCTGGATGATGGGAAGCCGCTCTATCTTGTTGAAAGGTGCCTGACGGATGCGTACAACCGCTCCTACGGGAACGTCCTTAGCCTTATAGCAGGGCGTTTTTCCGCTCCAGGGGCTGCCGTAAACGCGGGCAGTGCCGTCCGGCATAAGGCGGAGGATGGGATTGTCGTCGTTCAGCAGCTCAGTGCCTGGGATATGCTTTAGCCAAAGACTGCTGTGGGTGCTTTTTCCGGTGCCGCTCTTGCCAAGGAAAAGATAGCCTTTACCTGCATTCATTACCACTGAAGAATGCATTTCCAGCAGGCCATGCCCGGCCGACGAGAATGCAAACAGCAGCATGAGGGCATTGTTTATGGCAAATGAATCATCCTCTCCATAGACTTTGAGGCACGCTTTGGTGAAATCTGCCGATGTGCGCAGCTCCCCGGCGACGGGCCTTCCGGGCAATGGACGGACCACGAAGGAATAACCGCCGTCCGGGAGAGCGCCGATGGCGATTTCCGGGAAACCGGGACCGTCGTCCGTTGTGAAGACGGGGCGGGGGAGAACCGGGGGCAGGCTGTCCTTGATTGTGAGGTGGAACAGCTCTGTGGCATCCTTGCTGTCCGTTTCAAAGGGAGTGAGGTTGTTCAGTTTGGGCATGATCCCTTCGACTGTGAAAAGGAAACCGGCCACTTTATATGAATGAATTGCAGTCATATCTACAAATGTATGCAAAAACATGGGAAAATAAAAACCTTACTTGCCTTTCTTGTTGTCTATGGCGCGCTGGAACATGTTTACCAGCGAGTTGATGGAGTTCTGGATGTCGTATTTTTCCATTGAAGCGGCATAGCGTTTTCCCATTTCCCAGCGCTTTGCGGGCTCGTTCAGCCAATAGTCGATCCTCTTGGCAAGAGCTTCCGGATTCTTCTCGGGGAAGATGCTGCGGCCGTCCAGGGCGAACTGTGAGGTGCCGCTGTATCGGCCTTCGGCAATGATTGGAACTGCTCCCTGCTGCATTGCTTCCATTATGGAGAGGCCTTCCACCTCGATTGTGGCGCAGTGGATGCAAAGATCGGCCTTTGCTGCAAGTTCCCTCAGGCCCTGCCTATCGTGGAAAGCGAAGATAGGATCGTACGCCAGTACACCTTCTTCAAAGAGCTTGTGAGCCGCTTTTTTCAGTTTTGCCGCCGACGGGCCCTGTCCTGCGAAATACAGTTGGATGCGCTTGGCAAAGAGGCTGTACTGCATGGCTTCAAGCAGGGTGGACTGGTCTTTTTCAAGTGAAAGCCTGCCGATGCATGCTACCAGAAGGGGACGCTCGTTGGACTGATAATCGGCCCCAGGGGTGGCCGGACGGATGCATTTGTCCGGTACCAAACCGTTTGAGAACACCTCCAGCTTGCTGCGGAAGTGATACCTTAGCAGCCTGTCATGAACGTTTTCGGTGGGGCACTGCACGCAGTAGCAGCGGTTGAAAGTATGATCCCTCCAGAACTTCAGCAGACCGCGGTTCACTGTCTTGAGAAAACGCAGCGGACCGGCGGAGTAGGTGATGTTTTCCGGATACAGGTGGAAGGTTCCGGTAACGGGCTTGTCAAGCTTTTCGCAAATATCCAGCATACGTTCCTCAATCACGAAGGGTTCTTCTAGATGGACGACGTCGGCCCATTTTGCCGCTTCTTCCATCAGGGGAAGGTCGCTTTGAGCGAAGCTGTAACCGTGGGAGCTGATAAGAGGCTGGAAAACCGGGAAATGATAATCCTTGAGTTTGTATTCCGGCTGCGGGCTGTCGGCCTGTAAATTGGGGCCCGACAGAACACGCACATCGTGGCCTGCGTCCTTTAAATACTGGACAGTTCGCCTGGCCGATGCCGAGACGCCGTTCCCTGTGGCATAATAATTATTTACTACAAAAAGTATTTTCATTGTTCAAGTCTGTCTTTAAAAACTTTCTGGAGCATATCGCCGAACTCTTCGATCCAGCCGTTGGGCCAGTCGTGCGAACCGGGATATTTCTGATAAGTGTGGGGATAGCCCCTTTGCTCCAGCTTTTCATGGAATTTCACCGTCGTTGGACGCATGATATCCCATTTGCCTGCATAGAGATAATAGCCCTGCGGCGGGTCCTGGAACTGAACCTTGAGTTTGGAATACAGCCTTCCAAAGAATTTCCTGCGGTAAGGGCTTGGTTTGGACATGCACCACATATAAGGCGAGTAAGCGCCTACATAGTCGAACATGTCCGGATGGTTTGCGCTTATGAATATGCTTTGATAACCGCCGATGGAAAGGCCTGCGATGGCCCTGTGCTCCTTGTCCGGGATTGTGCGGTAAAGGCTGTCGACAAGGTTGACCACATCGTGGACAAACGCGCTTTCCACCACTCCGTCAACTTCCAAGATGCTTTCGAAGGCGTCTTTGAATCGGCCGCCTTCATAGTCCTCTTCGTCGTTGTACTGGTTGACATTGGGCATTACTATAAGGCACTCAGCGGCTTTCCCTTCGCGCCATAGGCTGTCCGTTGTCTGATACACCCTTCCTTTGCGTATCCAGGATGTCTCGTATCCACGTGCGCCGTGCAGAAGGTAAAATACAGGATAACGTTCGTTGGAGCTGTAATAGTCTTTCGGAAGGTATATTATCATCCTGCGGTGCAGTGGGCCTGGAACGCTGCCCGGATAATGAACTTCTTCCACTATGCCTTCCTGCGGGGTATAGTCATCCCTAATAGCCGGCCCGGGGAGATACTTCTCCGAACTTCTCATGCGGACTACACCGCAAGAAGTGAGGGAGAGGACCAAGGCGATGAGGGGGAAGAGTTTTCGCATATTCACAAAAAAAGCCGGGCTGATAGAGCCCGGCTCGCTTTCGGGCGCCGGTAGCGTTATTCTGTTTCCGGTGCCAGGGTGGTATAGACGTTGGTGACGTCTTCGTCGTCTTCCAGAAGGCCGGTGAGCTTGTCAAGAGTGGCTCTTTGCTCGGGAGTGACTTCCTTGAGATCCACGTTGGGGATTTGCTCGAAACCGCCGGAGATGAGTTCGTAGCCTTTTTCTTCGATGTACTTCTGGATTTGGCCGTAGGCGGTGTAGTCTCCGTAGATTGAGATTTCCACTGTCACGTTTTCATCTTCGTCTTCTACTTCCTGCTTGAAGACTTCTTCAGCGCCGAAGTCGATGAGGTCGAGTTCCAGCTCGTCCGTGTCGATGGGTTTTGCAGGATCTTCCTTGATGCGGAAGACGCATTTATGGTCGAACATGAATGCAACTGAGCCGCTGGTTTGCAGGGAGCCGCCGCATTTGGTGAAATAGCTGCGGACATTGGCCACGGTGCGGGTGTTGTTGTCAGTTGCTGCTTCTACCAGATAAGCGATGCCGAAGGGGCCGAAACCTTCGTAGATGATTTCTTTGAAGTCTCCGGTTTTGGCTTCGGTGGCTTTCTTGATTGCTCGCTCGATGTTTTCCTTGGGCATCTGCTCTGACTTGGCCTCTGCTATGAGGGCACGAAGACGAGGGTTGCCGGTTACTTCTGCTCCGCCTTGCTTGACGGCGATGGTGATTTCCTTACCAAGTTTGGTGAAGGTTTTGGCCATGTGGCCCCAGCGCTTCAGTTTGCGCTCTTTACGGAATTCAAATGCGCGACCCATACTTACTCTGCGTTTTCGATGCGGGAGATGTACTTGTCAATTTCCATGGCCTCGGGAGCGTTGCCCCACTGGTCTTTGATTTCCTTGTAGAAGGAGAGAGCCTTGGCGTTGTCGCCGCTGGCTTCTGCAGCGATGCCGGCTTTCAGAAGATAAGCTGCTGCGTATGCGTTATCCGTTGTCTTGGCGGCTTTTGTGAACCAGCTGATGGCGTTTGCATAGTCCTGAAGTTCTACGTAAGCGTCGCCGATGCATGCTTCTGCACGGGCTTTGAGGATGGGATCGCTGCCGTTGTATTTTTTGAGGTAGGCGATTGCATCTTCGAAGGCGCCGGTCTGCAGTTTTGCGATGCCTGCGTACAGATACACGGCCTCGCCTGCTTTGGAACCGTACTGGTTGATGAGTTCTTCAAAGCCGGGGTCGTTGTCGTCGCCGTTAAGGGCAAGTTCGTATTCGCCAGCGTCGAACCAACGTTCTGCACGGACCATCTGGTCTGTTGCCTGGGCCTTCTTGGGCTGCAGGATGAAGCGGTTGTAGGCCAGGATGCCAAGGGCGATAACAAGAACTGCGATGACGCAGCCGTAAATGAGATTACCGTTCTTTTTGAAGAATTCTTCGGTTTTTGAGACTGCCTCAGCTACGTTTTGCTGACGGCTTTCCTCTTCTGTTTTGGTGATTTTTGCCATATTTGTTTTTGTTTCTAATTAGCTTTTGAGCCTGCAAATTTACGAAAATTATCTTATATTTGCAATCCTAACGAACTGCATCATGCCGTCTCTCAAAAAAATAGTAGTACAGGACTTCAGAAACATAGTTTTTCAGGAACTCAGCTTCAGCCCCAATGTCAACTGCATAAGCGGAAACAACGGGGAAGGAAAGACCAATCTGATGGACGCCATCTACTATCTTTCAATGACAAAAAGCGCTTTCCCTGCTCCCGACAGCACCAATTTCCGATATGGGACGGCAGGCTTTACCATCGGCGGCACATACGCCATGGAAAACGGCCTCGAATCCCGTTTCAGCATAAAAGTGTCGGAAGAAGGCAAAAAGCTGACAAGGGACGACAAGCCCTGCCCGCGCATGTCGCAGCATATCGGCACACTGCCGCTAGTAATGGTGTCTCCTGCCGACAGTGCCCTCGTAAGTGATTCGGGCGAAGAGCGCCGCCGCCTGTCCAACGCTGTCCTGTCACAGATGGACGGGGAGTATCTTGCCGCCGCACAGGCTTATTCAAGGCTTCTTGCCCAGCGAAACAAAATGCTCAAGGATTTTGCCCCGGATCCGTCTCTTCTGGAAGTAATAGACAGCAGGATGGAAGCCCAGGCAAAGCTTATCCATGAATCCAGGAAGCAGTTCTCCCATGACCTTAATCCGGTGGTAGCCAGATATTACCAGCTTATTTCCGGCGGTAAGGAGGAAGTCTCCGTAAGCTATAAGTCGGATCTTGAAAAAGCTTCGCTGACGGATCTTTTCCGCGAGCACAGGGAACGTGATTTCCAGCTCCGATACACTACCGCCGGCATACAAAGGGACGATTTCATCTTCTCGATGGACGGCCATCCAATCCGCCGCGCCGGTTCCCAGGGGCAGCAAAAGTCCTTCCTCGTAGCCCTCAAATTCGCCCAGTACGAGATAATGAAGCGCTCCTACGGTTTTGCCCCGATGCTGCTTCTCGACGACGTGTTCGACAAGCTAGACCTGGGCCGCATCTCCAACCTCATCGGCATGGTGGCAGGGGAGGATTTCGGCCAGATTTTCATTACCGATACGGACAAGGAACGCCTGTCCGGCATCGTGGACAGGATTACCGACGACAGGGCCTATTTCAACGCCGTGGCGGGTTCATTCACTAAAGTTGAGTAAAATGGCGGTAAGGATTCACAGGAAGGAAGCGGTGGGCATGGACAAAGTCGTCCAGGAGTTCATCAAATCCATGAAACTGGCCGCCGGGCTCAATACCCAGCGCATTTTCGCCGCCTGGGATGCATGTTCCGGAGCCGGGCCTTATACCTTGAAGCGCTTTTTCCGCGGAGGAAAGCTGTATATCACCCTAAGCTCCTCAGTGATAAGGAATCAACTGTATTTCCAGCGGGCAGTCCTGATAGAAAAGATGAACGCATACCTTTCCCAAGACAGCCTTTTCACTGCCGATAACAAAAGCGTCGGCTTTATTACAGAGCTTATTCTCCGCTAGAAAGTATTTCCGCGGCTTGTCTTTCCGCCTCCGCAAGAGTGTCGAATTTTCCTACATCCACCAGTTTCAAATCTTCGGCAAGAGCGCCGTATATGGGCTCTTCGCGGCAGGCTTTCAGGTAAAAATCCATTATCGGAAACCGGCCGCTGAAGCCGTATCGGCCAAAAGCATCGAAAATGCGGGGTGAGAGGTTGTGGATGCCTGCAAAAGCGTAGCTGCGGCAGTTTTCGGACTTTAGGTCCGGATACGGGGAGCGCACCTCGCCCGTGGCTTTGTCTGTCCAGCCGACCAGCCTCATCTCGCTGTCGAACAGGAGGTTGCGTCTTGTGGGCCTTTCGCTCACTACAAGCGTCGCAAGGGCATCGGGGCGGCTCTGTTCCCTGAGCCAGCAAAGGTCAAGGTTGGAGATAATATCCACGTTGTGCACAAGGAAGGGCCCGGCGCAGGGAAGAATCAAGTCCTTGGCGTTCAGTACGCCTCCTCCGGTCTCGAGAAGGCAGGCCGATTCATCGGAAACGGCGATATCCATCCCTAACTCGCTGCCGGCAAGATAATCTTTGATAAGCTGCGGGAAGTGGTGTACGTTGACCACCGCCTCATCGTATCCTGCCCTTTTGAGTTTGTTAAGGACATGATACAGAAGAGGTTGTCCGCAAACCGGGACCAGTGCCTTCGGGATGGTGTCGGTTATGGGCCTGAGCCTTGTACCAAGGCCGGCAGCAAAGACAAGGGCTTTCATCGGAGTGTTTTTTCCACTTTCATCTCCCTGTGTGTCAGGAGCACTTTGACATTGAAATTCTTGGCCAGATGGGCGGCCAGCTGCTCTGCGCAGTAAACGGAACGGTGACGCCCTCCGGTGCAGCCGAAACATATCTGCAAATGAGTGAAATTCCTTTCCAGATAGCGCTTTACGTGTGCATCGGCAAGTTTGAACACGCTTTCCAGGAAGACGGCGGCTTCCCCGTTTTCTTCAAGGAAGCGGATTACCTCTTCGTCCATTCCGCTGAGCTGGCGGTAGCAAGGGTATCGGCCTGGATTATGGATGCTCCGGCAGTCAAATACATAGCCGCCGCCGTTGGGGGAACTGTCCTCCGGAATGCCTTTTTTGTAGGAGAAGCTGTAGATATGCACCAGCAGCCCTTCTTCCTTGGGAGATTCCTGCCGATTGAACTGCGGAAGCCGGCTAAGCGCACCCAGGATGCCGTTCAGATAGGGATACTCGCTGAAAGGCGTCTCCAGCAGCGTGCGCAGATTTTCCATTGCGTACGGGACGCTGGCGATGAAATGAGGCTTTTTCTCGAAGTATCCCCGGAATCCGTAGGCTCCTAGCACCTGCAAAGTGCGGAACAGAACGAACAGGCGCAGCTCTTCCATAAACTGCTTCTCCTCAATGGGCCGATAGCTTTGCAAAGCCCCGAGGTAAGTTTTGAGGAGTTCCTGCTTCAGGCTCTCGGGGAAGCGGGAGCGCGCCTGATAGACAAAGGATGCGACGTCGTAGTAAATCGGCCCTCTTCTGCCGCCTTGGAAATCGATTATCCAGGGCCGACCGCCGTGCATCATAATATTCCGCGCCTGGAAATCCCTGTGCATGAATGCTTTGCTTTCGATCTTCAGCAGCGACGACTTCAGACGCTCGAAGTCTTCCTGCAGGGCAACCTCGTCAAACTCGAGGCCGCTGGCCTTAAGGAAGCAATACTTGAAGTAGTTGAGGTCGAAGTCTATCATCCTGCCGTCCATGGAAGGGTAGAGGCAGTCCTTTTCCCAGTCAAGTCCTTCGGCTCCAAGGAATTGAAGGCGCGGAAGCTCTGCAATCGCCTGGCGGAGCATGGCTTTTTCATCGGGGCTGTATTCGCCTTTTTCGCGCCCAGGGGCAAGCATGTCGAAGAGGGTTTTCTCGCCAAGGTCTTCCTGCAGGTACGCCCGGCAGTCTTCACTGACGGCAAGAACCTTTGGCACGGGAATGCCTTTTTCCATGAAATGACGGTCCAGGCCGATAAACACTTTGTTTTCCCGCAGGCTGGTCCCTATTACGCCGATGAGTTGGACGCTCCCGCTTTTTATGCGGAAGTAGCGCCTGTTGCTGCCGGAAGAGGGCAGCTCTGCGATATCTTCCGGAATCAGGCCTGTGTAGGATTCGAAAAGGGTTTTGAGCAAGTTTTCCTGCATTATGCTTGGCATTTACATTATGCAAAGCTACAAAAAAACGCGCGCATCTGCGAATTTTTATGTACTTTTGCAGCCGTATGGAAAGTGAGAACAAAAAACTGACCCCGATGCGCTTCCTCACGGATGTGCAGCAGTTTCCCTGGGGCACTGCAGAATACAAACTGGCCGATCTTGGCTTCGTGGATTCAATGGCCTGCGAGGGCTATCTGAAGGGCAACACCCTTAGCGACATAATGCAAACCTACCTGGAAAGAGTGGTTGGAGATACTGCCTTCGAGTGGTATGGCACGCAGTTTCCGGTGCTGGTTAAACGCCTCAATGTCAAAGGACGCAATTCCCTTCACATAAACCCCGACGATGAAACCGCCGAACAGCGCTACGACTCATTCGGCAAAACCGCCCTTTGGACGGTGGAGGAGGCCGGCCCTAAGGCAAGGCTGTACCTCGGCTTCAAAAAGGACGTCAGCGCAGAGCAGTTCTACAGAGCCTGCATGGCCTCAGAAGTGGAAGAGCTCCTTTACAGCGTAAAGCCAAAAGTAGGGGAGAGCTATCTGATAACCCCCGGCCTTGTACATGCCGCGCAGGATGTAAGCCTTCTGGAAGTGGCCGAATGTTCGGAGCTGTGGTTCCGCCTGCACGACTGGGGCTCTGAGGAGCGCGAACTCCACCTCGAAGAGGCCTTCGACCTTATCCGCCTCACTGGCGGGGAAAGGCCCAGGGCCCGCACGGAGGGCCTTCTGGCTTCGACAGATCAGTTCACCGTCAACCAAATCCGCCTTCAGGAGCCTTTGAAAAGCCATAGGGATATCGACGACACCTTCCTGCTTTACATTTGCATCTCAGGCGCGGCCACTTTGCAGGCCGACGGGAAAAACTATCGGCTCAAAAAAGGCGATGTCATCCTTGTCCCTGCAGAGGTGAACGACTTTTTCCTTATCCCGGAAGAAAAGGACAGCATTTTGCACGAGGTAAGGATGGATCCAAGGGAAGATAACGACATCATATCCGCACCGGTGGAAGAATAATGGCAGAAGTACGTATAGACAAATACCTGTGGGCTATCAGGGCCTTTAAAACCCGTGGCGAAGCAGCTGAGGCGTGCAAGGGCGGCAAGGTCAAAATCGGCCAGGTTAATGCAAAGCCTTCCAAGGCAGTGCAGACCGGCGATGTGCTCCATGTTCGAAAAGGCTCGGTGACGTTTGTTTACAAGGTGCTCCAGCCCATTGAGCAGCGTGTGGGCGCCAAACTTGTTCCCGAATTTGCGCAGAACCTCACGCCTCAGGAGGAACTTGACAAGCTGCGCGCTCCCGTGGAGACTTTCTTCTTGACAAGGGACCGCGGTGCAGGACGTCCCACCAAGAAGGACAGGCGGGAGATAGAGCAGATTTGGGATGCCATCGATTTCAACGATATCCCCGATGATGTGGCCGCGCGTTTCGGCCTCACTGAAGACGACTTCTAACGAAGGACCGAAAGGTCCACCTTACCTTTGATTCCGTAAACTACGGCCTCGTCCGTGAACTGCCAATAGAGCCACTGCTGCGTCCGTGGCTCTTGCTTGTTGTATCGGGCTATCCAAAGGGGATAATAGTCCGTTATGGATTTATTGAGCCAGTCTTTGACAAAGGAGTCGGAAGTATAGACTATCGGAGTGCGTCCGTAATGCTCCTCCACCATCCGCAGCCACACCAAGGCCTTGGAGCAGAGCTGCTCCCTTGTGCATCCGTTGTGGACGGTTTCGATGTCCAGGATCGGCGGCAAGTCCTTGTGTGTCAGGGTGACACGTTCTATGTACTGCTGAGCCTGCAGCCCGGCGTCCTTGGATGAACGGAAAAAATGGTAGGCGCCCCTCGACAGGCCGGCTTCGCCTGCCTCCTGCCACCAATTCTCAAAATGCTTGTCCTTAAGCGATTCACCCTCAGTTGCTTTCATTACTACATGACTGAGGGGTAAGATGGCCTTGGCGCCACTCAGGTCTTTGGAGGTGTTGCCGTGCGAATCTATTACTACCTTCAGGGAATCCCAGGCAACTTCGCGCGGGTTGTGGTGGGACAGGTCAAGCATAAAATGCCGATAGCCTTCCGGGACGGGAGCTCCGGTGTCCGGGTTGGCGTTATACAGCCAATGCGGCACTATCACGGAAAGGGCCAATAAACAGACAAGCCCCACGATCCACCAGGGGCTTAGCTTGACCTTTTTCGCAGACTTCTTCCGCTTTTTGACAGCCGTTTTCTTTACAGTGACGGCCGGCCTTTTTCGCGGTTTGGCCGGTTTATGAACGTTTTGAGAAGGCAAAGAGAAGGAAGTTTTCGAGCAGATAGATTAAGAATACGGCAAGTACGGCAAGGCTCCAGTTCATGCGGAAGGCGATGACTGCAACCAGTGAAATGGCGGACAGTACAAGGAAGGTTATCCGCTTGCCGTCCAGTAATTTATGCCCTTTGGCAACCTTCATCCCGAACATCGGAATCTCGCTCACCAGGAGCAGCCCCAGGACGATTGCGATGACGGGGAGGAACCAGGCGCTGCCCGCCCACTGTTCCAGGAAGGTGCCCGGCTCGGCTGCGATGAAGTATGTCAGGGAACCGCAAATCATGGCCGATGTAGGCGTTGCTACACCTATGAAATCGGTGCTTTGGCGCTCGTCCACGTTGAATTTCGCAAGACGCAAGCCGCTCATGACGGCCAGAAAAAGCGGTATGAATGAGACCCAGTCGGTGCGTCCGTGGATTTGCATGGTTTCAACCAGCATAACGGAGGGAAGAAGGCCGAAGCTGACCATATCGGCCAGAGAATCAAGTTCTTTGCCGATGGGGGAGTATGCTCCCAAGAGCCTGGCGGCGAGTCCGTCGCAAAAATCGAAGACGGCGGCGGCCAGCATCAGGGGAAAGGCTATATCAAGCCTGCCCTGTAAAGTGAGCACCACTCCCACTGCCCCGGCAAGGAGGTTCATGGAAGTGATGCTGTTGGGAATGTGTTTTTTAAGGCTCATGCTTTACTTGAGCCCAAGTTTTTTGAGGATATCCTTGGGAACGGCATTCTTGTTCACCATGATGTTGAGGGTCTTGCCTTTGAGGAAGTTCTCGGACATGTACCAGATGCCTTTGTATTCACCGGTTTCGCCCCAGGAGTTCTTGATGAGATAGAACTTGTTGCCGTTCTGGTCCTTGGCGATGCCGTAAAGATGCATGCCATGGTCGTCAGTGGAGGTTTTTTCGTCGTACATCTGCTGACGGATTTCCTGAGTAACGTCGATTTCCTTGATTGCTGCCTTTTCTGCGGGCTTGTCCTCCGCTTTGCCCACCCAGCGCTCCTGGTCCGAGCCTGTAGTGGGTTTGGCCTGAGTGTCGATTAGGACGGCAATGCCGTTGCGGGTGAAGCCGACTTCGGACACGTCGCCGCCCCAAGCAACTGTATAGCCCTGGTTGATTGCGTAATCGATGATTGCTACGAATTCGTCCAGAGGCACGTTCCAGGAAGGAGTCCAACGCCAGTTGTCCTGAACCTCCATAGGGAAGGAAGTGTAGAAAGGATGGTGAGTGTAGGAAGTGATGCCGATGTAGTCGTCCAGTTTCAGGCCGAAGGAGTCGCGGTAGCTTTCCGGGGTGTAGGAAGCGCCGTTAACGGTGAAGGTTTCGGGGATTTCGCCCATGTAGGCGTCCAGAATGCCCTCAAAGCCTTTGGGCCAGACGTTGGTGAGTTTGCGGTTGGGGTTTTTGACGACTGCGTCCACATAGCCTCTGAGGACTGCGTCAAGCTCGCCCTGGACGGGGAGGTCGTAGCCGTATTGGAGGCCGCTGTAGGAGTTCTGGTCGATGAGGCCGTATGCCTTTGCCACGTCAATCACATCGCCGAAATCCGAGCCTGCGGAGAAGCCCAGCTGGCCATCCAGGCGGACGAATTTGCGGGCGCGGTCGGAATATGCTTTGCGAACTACGTACATTTCCGAAAAGTCCGGATACAGGGCAGGGTCCTTGATGCCTTTGTTCTTAATTGCTTCCGACTCCAGGAACGAAAGAGTGCTGAAGCACCAGCAGGTGCCGCTGCGGTTCTGGTTCTTGATGGAAGTGATTGGATTCTCCTTTACAGTAGTGAACTGATAGTCTGAAGGTTTTACAGGAGCGGGACGTGCCTGTGAAAAGGCGGCCAAGGGCAGGAGGACTGCAAATGCAGCGCAGATCAGATGATTTTTCATACCGTTTTTACTATATGTAACTGACAAATGTAAACAGAAAATCGTAAATTTGCAAACCATGAAGACTATCCTATACATACACGGCATGGGCGGCGGCGGAGACAGCCGCATCCCCGGCCTTCTTAATACTCTCTTCAATCCCGATGAAGTAAAAACCATAGTCAGGACCTACGACTTCGACCCCGATACCGGCCGGGCACAAATAGCGGAATGGGTGAAGGAGTTAAATCCGGATTTGGTGATAGGTGAATCCTTAGGGGCGATACAGGCCCTTTTGGTGAAGGATGTCCCTCATCTTTTTGTGTCGCCGTCCCTCGGCGCTCCTGAAAACCTGTATAAAGCGTCCAAAATAGCGCGTTTCGCACTCGGCCGATGGTATCTGCATCACAAATTCCCGGTAAAGGCCGGTGACAGGCAGAAGCTTAAATTCGTCCCCGAAGTCCTTGTGAAATACCGCCGCATAGGGCAGGAAGCCTTCGCTTCAATCGACGCCAAGGGATATTATTATGCGTTCTTCGGCAAGTGGGACCATTACAAGAAAAGCGGCGTCGTCAGACTGGATCTCTGGAAGCAGTTTTTTGGCGAAAGCTCTTTCACGGAATATGATGGCTCCCATTTCATGGAAAACGAGTATGTAGAGTCCCTGCTGGTTCCTAAAATCAGGGAAGTGCTTGCATTGCAAAAGTAGCGGGAAATGATTATTTTTGCAAAATCTGCAAGAATCCTTATGAAAAGAATTGTTCCCATAGTAATAATGGCTGTCCTGGCGGCACTGACTTCCTGCCGACGTGCAGCCCTGCAGCCCCGCCCTGCCGTTCAGCTGGTTTACAGCATAGCGGCGGACACCCTCGGCACCGGCCGCCTGGTAGCCCTTGCCGGCTCGAAAAAGGCGGAAGGCAGCATAGCCATAGTAGGAGAACCGGAAAGCACCATCATCCTTGCCCGTCGCTTCCAAAGCGTAGATTGGGCCGACAATGTGGACGGCGACGCAGACCGCGACTCCCTGCCGGATTTCGCAGGCGAAAGCTTCCATGCCATCATGGACGCCTTCAATGCCCCTTACACCCACTTCTTTCAGGATTCGCGCTCAATTCCCGACAGCCTGCGCGGCATGGTGCTTGACAGCCTAAGGGAGGCCGCAGTACAGTGCGCGGTCTTCGCATGGGACAGCACCTGCCTGAGCACCCCGCAAGCCCTTGACGAACTTCGCCGCAAACAACAGGCAAAGATTCTGATATTCACCTCCTCCCTTCAGGCCGAATGGGGCCTCTTCGATGTGGACACCCTCCGTCAACTGTGCGGTGGAAAAAGCATAATCCTTTCGCCTGTGAAAATACTTCTGGATCAGGCATATAACAACGGCGCCCGCAATATAGCCGTCTGGACGTCGCGCGAGGTGCGCACCTCCGGAGCCTGGCAGAATGTCTTTGCCCGCAGCGGCTACGAGAACGCCTCACTTTCCGTCATAACTCCGGAATCGGCACTGGACGTGCGTACCCAGCTTCGCAATTTCCTACGTCAATATCAGGCAGAGGGAAAACCCCTGGATGCACTTATCCTGGACAGCTATACGATAGACCCTGCCCCCCTGCAGTCGGAACTCAAGATGATTCGCCGCGCAGCAGCGGAGGAGGATGCCGCATTCAACAGCATGCTTACCGCGTCCTTCCAACTGCTGGATCCGGTCAGCTCCACAATTCGCACTACATACACTCTGATAAGGGAAAAGCGTCTCCAGACACACAGGATATCGCGTCCCGCCGTCCACTATTACGAGACGGTAGAATCCGAATCCGGCACTCCTGTCCTAGTGGAGACAGATGCCGCTTACGCAATGCATACCTATGTTTCAAATAACGATTAGTCCGGACCAGATAAGCTCTCTAGAAATGGCCGCTTTCCCGGGAGAGATTGTGGTAATAGAAGAAGACGGCCCCGCAATGGAGCAGGCCATCCGCTATCTTAAACGCCAGAAGGTCATAGGCTTCGATACGGAAACCCGCCCCACCTTTTCCCCGGACCAACATTCCACCGGAACAGCGCTCCTGCAGCTTTCGGGCCATTCGAAGGCCTATCTGTTCCGCCTCAAAAAATGTGGGCTGCCCCGCAAATTGGCGGCCATCCTTGCTAATCCCTCCATACTAAAAGTGGGCGCAGCAACCTTGGACGATGTCCGCGGCTTGCAGAAAATAACCCGCTTCTCTCCCAAAGCTTTCGTCGATCTGCAAAATATTGTATGGGAATGGGGCATACGCGACAAAAGCGTAAAAAAAATGACCGCAATCATCCTGGGCGTCAAGATTTCAAAGGCCCAGCAGCTCTCCAATTGGGAGGCGGAAAACCTGTCGGCCAGCCAGCGGCTCTATGCAGCTACGGATGCATGGGTGTGCAGGGAAATGTACCTGAAACTGCAACAAAGTGAAAAACACCCCCTTACGGAGGAACAACTTCACCCCGAACGTTTTACAGACAATGGATAAAGTAATCCTTAAACCTCATAGAGAGGAGTCGATCCTCCGTTTCCATCCCTGGGTGTTCTCCGGGGCAATAGCTCAAGTCACAGGCCATCCGGCAGAAGGGGACCTGGTGAGCGTACAATCGGCCGACGGACAGGTCCTTGCCTGCGGCCACTACCAGATAGGCTCCATCGCAGTGCGCATCCTAAGCTTTGACGAAGATCCCACAAAGCAGGATTTCTGGTACAGGATGCTTAAGAGGGCATATAAGCTCCGCGAGTCCTTCGGCCTTGCAAAGTCGGCCGATACCAACTGCTATCGTCTTGTGCATGGGGAAGGCGACGGTCTTCCCGGGCTCATTGTAGATTATTACGACGGGGTGTGCGTCATGCAGGCCCATTCCGTCGGCATGTTCCGCGCCAAGGCTGCCATCGCCTCCGCCCTAAGGGAAGTGTATGGGGAAGAGCTGAAGGCAGTCTATGACAAAAGCTCCGGTACGGCTCCTTTCAAAGCGGGTCTGGACCTTGTGGACGGATATCTGTACAAGGCTCCGGGCTTCGAATCGGCAGAATGTGCCGTGCTTGAAAACGGCAACCGCTTCCTGGTAAACTGGGAAGAAGGGCAGAAGACTGGTTTCTTCCTTGATCAGAGGGACAACCGTGCCCTTGTCGGCAAAATGGCCCATGGCCGCAGGGTGCTCAACCTCTTCTGCTACACAGGCGGCTTCTCCATCTATGCCCTCGCCGGCGGTGCGCTTCATGTGGATTCTGTGGACAGCTCGCAAAGGGCCATGGATATGGTCGAGCGCAATGTCGCCCACAATGGTTTCGATGCCAGTCTGCACACTTCCTACTGCACGGATGCAATCGACTTCGTAAAGAATATTCCCGATGCCGCGTACGACCTTATAATCGTGGATCCTCCGGCATTCGCCAAGCACCGCGGGGCTCTCAAGAATGCGCTGAGGGCATACCAGCGGCTCAACGCCGCGGCCATCTCCAAGGTGGCTCCCGGCGGATTTGTGTTTACCTTCAGCTGTTCGCAAGTCGTTGACAAAGAGGCGTTTGCCCTTGCCGTATTCTCTGCGGCAGCCCAAACCGGCCGCAGCGTCCGCATCCTCGACCGTCTGGCCCAAGGGGCCGATCATCCGGTAAACATCTATCACCCCGAAGGGGAATACCTCAAAGGCCTTCTCCTGTATGTCGAATAACGCATATATGTTCCCGACCTCCGTCAAGGAGGTGCAGGCGCTGGGGTGGGATTACATAGACATAATCCTCTTCAGCGGGGACGCTTTCATCGACCATCCCTCCTTCGGCACTGCAGTTATAGGCCGATGGCTCCAGAAATGGGGCTACAGGGTGGCGGTAGTGCCGCAGCCCAACTGGCGGGATGATCTGCGCGATTTCCGCAAGCTGGGCCGCCCGAGGCTGTATTTCGGCCTCAATGCCGGCGCCATGGATTCTATGGTGAACCATTACACGGCTTCAAAGCGTCTGAGACACGACGATGCCTATACGCCCGAAGGCAAGGCCGGAGCAAGGCCGGATTATGCGGTAACGGTGTACACAAAGATACTGAAGGAGCTTTTCCCCGACGTTCCGGTTGTCATCGGTGGCATAGAAGCATCCCTCCGTCGCCTGACGCACTACGATTATTGGAAAGACTGCCTGATGCCCTCGGTTCTGGTAACCTCAGGGGCCGATTACCTATGCTACGGCATGGGAGAAAGGCCGATGCTTGAGCTGACGAGAGGCATAGAAAAAGGCTGGTCCATTCACCGCATGCACCAAATCCCTCAGATAGCCTTCTTTGTGAAGGGAAGGGTTCCGGAAGGGGTTTCTCTTTCTGAACCTGTGGCCACCCTCGGCCACACCCCGTTAGGGCAGATGTCCCCTGGGGGGACAATAGGGGGAAAAGAGCAAACTTCCCGGCTTGCCGGGAGGGGCCCACAGTTAGATTTTTCTGAAGGCGAAGCCGCCGGAAAATCGACGTTATGGGAGGGGTCGCGAAGCGACGGTTCAGAAAGAGAAACCCCTTCCGGAACCTTGGTGCTTCATTCTTTTGAAGAATGCTGTCGGGACAAGCGGGCTTTTGCCGAGAATTTCCACTGGATTGAGACCCATGCCAACATGATGCATCCCGATACAATCTTGGAACCGGTAGGGGATGGGTATGTTCAGATTAATCCGCCTTTCCCTCCGGCGACAACGCAGGAGATGGACTCTTTCTGGGATCTGCCATTTACGAAGCTGCCTCATCCCCGTTACAAAGGCAAGCGCATTCCCGCATACGATATGATTAAATTCAGCGTGAATACGCACCGCGGCTGTTTCGGAGGCTGTAATTTCTGCACCATCGCCGCCCATCAGGGTAAATTCATATCGTCCCGCAGCGAACAGTCGATACTTAAGGAAGTGAAGGCGCTGAACGATTTGCCGGACTTTGCGGGAAACATTTCCGATGTGGGAGCGCCCACGGCCAACATGTACGGAATGCATGGGAAGAATCCGCAGCTTTGCGACAAGTGCAAGCGCCGCAGCTGCCTTTTCCCGGCCCGCTGCCCCAATCTTAACTGTGACCACACGCGCCTCCTGGAGCTATACAAAGCCATCGATGCAACAAAAGGCATTCGGCATAGCTACATCGGCAGCGGAATACGCTACGACCTGTTCCTGACGGAAGACGGTTTCGTGGACCAAAGCTCGAAGCCGTATCTGAAATCCCTGGTGCTGGACCATACCTCGGGAAGGCTTAAAGTGGCGCCTGAGCATACCGAAGACCACGTGCTTCAGAAAATGGCAAAGCCAAGCTTCCGCCTGTTCCAGCGTCTTCGCAAAGAATTCGACAAGGTAAACAGCGAGGCGGGCACTCACGTTGGGCTTGTGCCATATTTTATATCGTCGCATCCCGGCTGCACGCTCAAGGATATGCAGAACCTTGCCGCGAATCCGGCCCTGAAGGGAATCTGGATGGACCAGGTGCAGGATTTTACGCCCACGCCGATGACCACTTCGTCCGTCATGTTCTACACTGGAATCGACCCCAGGGACATGAGTCCGGTGTTCGTGGAACGTGATATGGAGAAAAAACAACGCCAAAAGTCGTTTTTCTTTAAAAATTCTTCTAAAAAATCGCAAAAGCCCTTGCAGAGTTCAAAACAAAGCCTTAATATTGCAGCGCGAAAATCTAAGAAGAAATAAAACTTAAAATAAGCATTATAGATAATATGGCAGACAGCAAGAAAAGACACGTGGTAAGTTACGAAAAAATGGCCGGACATCCCGACCTGGCCGCCGCCTTTTCCGAGAAATATCCCAAAGGCTTCAGTGATTACCTGACAGACCTTGTAAAATATCCGAAACCGGACGGAACAAGTTTCTACGCCGTTACAATTGAAACCGCGGACGCAATCTACCTTGTCAAGATAAACGTAAAGACCGACGACATGGAAGATGTAGCACGCTGGCTTGAAGGCGAAGAAGACGCAGAAAACGAGGCCGTAGCCGGTGGCAGCGCAGATGCATCGGACGCTGCAGGCGAAACCCTGCCGGACGACAACATAGCCCAATATTCCAACGGCAGCGACGACGAATAGTGGCAAAGCGCAGCGGCATAAAGTATCTTTGGGGTCCTTCAAGGGCCCTTTTGCGTAAAGTGCCGGAAAGTACGGCGCTGCTTGTGCTGTCTGTGATGACGGGTATATTGAGCGGCCTGGCCGCAGTTCTGCTGAAGCTGGCCATCCATGCCATTCAGGGTGGCCTCTCCTCATTGGTCCCGGAATCGCGCCTTCCGTATCTTGTGCTTCCCGGCGTGGGAATGCTGCTCAGTTTGCTTATCGTCAAGTATTTGGTCCGGGATAATATCGGCCATGGCGTGACCAAGGTATTGCAGGCTGTTTCCAAAAACGAGTCGCGCATCAAAAAGCACAATTGCTGGAGCTCGCTGCTTACCAGTGCCCTCACCATAGGCTTCGGCGGTTCCGTAGGAGCGGAGGCCCCGATAGTGTACACAGGCGCCGCCATCGGCTCCAATCTTGGCAGATACTGCGGAATGTCCTACAGGGGCATGACTCTCCTGCTTGGATGCGGTGCCGCGGGTGCAGTCGCCGGTATTTTCAATGCGCCGCTGGCCGGGGTGCTGTTCACCCTTGAAATTCTCCTTTTCAACCTCTCGATGAGCGGGATACTGCCGCTGCTTCTCAGTTCGATATCGGCAACGCTGGTGAGTTATCTCATCCTTGGGCAGGAGAGCGGGCCTTTTCTGGCCCATGTGGCTCCGTTTGCCATGCGCAATCTCCCTTATTATCTGCTTCTGGGAGTGCTCTGCGGCTTTTTCGCCGTGTATTTCATACGCACTACGCTGGCCATGGAAGACAAGCTTGGCAAGATAAGCAATGCCTACCTTCGCTGGTTCGTGTCGGCCGTCTCGCTTGGAGTGCTTATCTTCCTTTTTCCGCCTCTGCATGGGGAAGGCTATGACTTCCTGACCCCTCTTCTGCATGGCGCAGAGGCCGATTTCGGCGGCGGCACACCTCTCAATTTCTTCTTGCAATATAAATGGGCCGTCCCGGTTTTCTTCCTGCTCGTATTGCTGCTTAAGGTCTTCTCCATGACCTTTACCAATGCCGGCGGCGGAGTGGGCGGAACCTTCGGTCCCACCTTGTTTGTGGGAGCGCTGGCGGGCGTGGTGGTCGCCTCCACATTGAATCTTATAAAAGCGGACACTGTGCCGGTTTCCAACTTTGTGCTTGTCGGTATGGCAGGGCTTATGGCCGGCGTTATGCAGGCGCCGCTTACAGCCATCTTCCTTATTGCCGAAATCTCCGGCGGATACGCCCTTCTGGTCCCGCTTATCCTCACATCGGCAGTCTCTTACGGAGTGACCCGCATCTTCGAGCGCTATTCGATTTACACAAAGCGTATTGCCGCCAGGGGAGAGCTCCTGACGCATGAGGCCGATCAGGCAGTCCTTACCCTTATGAAGACCGATCAGCTGGTCGAAAAGGACTTTTTGCCGGTGAAGATAGATTCCACCCTGGGCGAGCTCGCAGACGTGATCGCCCGTTCGGAGCGCAGCCTTTTCCCCGTGCTGGATTCCCGCGGCCGCTATCAAGGCTATGTAACTCTGGCCGATCTGAGGAAGGACATGTTCCGCACAGACCTGTATGATAAACGTCACGTTTACAATTACGTACGCACTGCTCCGGAATATGTGTCCCCGGAAGAATCCATGGATTCGGTGATGCGGAAATTCGAAAAAACCGGTGCCTGGAACCTTCCGGTTGTAACGGAAGACCGCACATACCTTGGCTACCTGTCAAAGTCCAAGATTTTCAGCGCCTACAGGGAATTTCTGCGCGACTTTTCTCAGGACTGAATAATTGCTTGCAACAAAAAGCCCTCTCGCAACACGGAGAGGGCTTTTTGTTAGCCTGAAAAATAATTTGCGCTTTGTAAATGCTTGAAAATAAGGCAGCAGCATTGAAACTTTTTAGGCCTTCTAAAAATTGTCCCCGCCATATTTCGTCAGTACCTTTGTCCTGCAAACCATAAGTAAGAGAGCGGATGATCGCCGCCGGCTGTTGTTTGCACCTAAGGAAGGCGGGTCCAGAATGGGCGGATCGGCCTTCCTTTTTATTTGTTATTTACTTTTTGCTGGTTTTTTTGTACCTTCGTATCTGATATGAATCAGCTGTACATTAAGCATATTGCAAAGCAGATGTCCCTGCAGCAGTGGCAGGTGGAAAACTGCATCGAACTAATTGCAGACGGCTGCACCGTCCCTTTCATAAGCCGCTATCGCAAAGAGCGCACAGGCGGCCTTACGGACATAGAAGTAGCCCAGGTAAAACACTGGGCCGATGTCTATGAAGAAATGGACAAGCGCAAGGCTTCAATCCTCAAAACCATCGGCGAGCAGGATAAACTGACGCCCGATCTGCAGAAACAGATAGAGCAGTGCCTTTCCTCCCAGGAACTGGAAGATCTTTACCTCCCATATCGCCCTAAGCGTAAAACACGCGCCACAGTGGCAATTGCAAATGGTCTGGAACCGCTTGCGGACCTTCTCTGGAGCGGCAAATCCCGCCATCCCCAGCAGGATGCGGCAAAGTTTGTGAAAGGGGAGGTCAGCTCTGCCGACGAAGCCCTCCAAGGCGCAAGGGATATAATTGCAGAACGTATCAGCGAAACTGCATCGGCACGTGAAACGCTGCGTGGCATTTACCGCACGCGCAGGGTGGAATCAAGGGTTACTAAAGCGGGGGAATCGGCCCCTGAGGCGGCTAAATACCGCAATTACTTCTCTTTCAGCGTGCCTGTAAGCAAGATCCCTTCGCACAACCTCCTGGCCATGCTGCGCGCGCAGGAAGAAGGTTACGTGCGGGTAAGCATAGACGCAGACGGCGAGCGTTGCGGCAAAAAACTGTACTACGACTGGTGCCAGGATCACGGATATCCCGCCCCGGAATGCGGTGAGCAGCTTCGGACGGCCATAGATGATGCCTGGAAGCGTCTTCTGGACCCTTCCATAACAGGCGAAGTCCTTCGCGAAGCAAAAGAAAAGGCCGATGTCGAATCCGTCCAAGTCTTTGGGGAGAATCTGCGCCAGCTGCTTCTGGCACCGCCAGTCGGCCAAAAGCGAGTGATGGCTATCGACCCTGGCTTCCGTACAGGCTGCAAAGTCGTGTGTCTGGATGCGCAGGGCAATCTTCTGGCGCATGACGTTATATATCCGCATCCGCCGCTTTCCAAGAAAGTCCAGGCCATTACAACCATTGCCGACATGGCCGAAAAGTATGATATAGAGGTAATTGCAATCGGCAGCGGCACTGCAGGGCGGGAGACGGAAGATTTCATCCGCAAGGTAGGATTGCCGGACAGCGTCCGCATCTTTTCGGTAAGCGAAGACGGCGCATCCGTCTATTCTGCCTCCGATGTCGGCAGGGAGGAATTCCCGGATGAGGATGTCACCGTGCGCGGCGCTGTTTCCATCGGCAGGCGCCTTATGGACCCTCTTGCAGAGCTTGTGAAGATAGATCCCAAGTCCTTGGGAGTAGGGCAGTACCAACACGATGTCGATCAGGGCCTTCTGAAGGAAAAGCTGGACAATACCGTCGAAAGCTGCGTGAACAGCGTCGGCGTGTCGCTCAACACAGCAAGTCCGTATCTGCTTCAGTATGTCAGCGGCATCGGCCCGGCTTTGTCAAAGGCTATTGTCGATTTCAGGGCAAAGAACGGGGACTTCCGCTCTCGCGAAGAGCTTCTCAAAGTCCCGCGTCTTGGGGCGAAGGCTTTCCAGCAGTGCGCTGGTTTCCTCCGTATTCCGGGAGCAGAAAACCCGCTGGACAATTCTGCCGTTCATCCGGAGTCATATCATATAGTTGACCGCATGGCCGCAAGCCTGAAAGTGCCTGTGACAGAATTGGTTGGCAACGAGCAGCTTTGCAAGCAGATAGATGCTGCCGCCTTCGTAGAGGCCGACTTCGGCCTACCCACAGTCAACGACATCATTCAGGAACTCCAGAAACCGGGAAGGGACCCGCGCGAACAAGCGCAGACCTTCTCTTTCGCCGATGATATCCGCGAGATTGACGACCTTAAGCCCGGCATGGAACTGCCTGGCATCGTGACAAATATCACCGCTTTCGGCGCTTTCGTGGACATCGGCCTGCATGAAAACGGGCTTATACATGCCTCGCAGATGGGCGTTCGCGGAATGGCCGTCCCTTCCAAGGTGCTCAAACTGCATCAGCAGGTGAGCGTAGAGGTTATTTCCATAGATTTGGACCGTGGGAGAATCGGCCTAAGGCTTTTGAAAAAATAACAGGGTACGAATATGAACAAAGTGAAAGTGTATGCGGCAACCGTCATTGCCATTACCTTCTGGGGATTGTCCTACATCTGGTCAAACAGGCTTCTGCAGCAGGGCATCCCGGTAGAGTATTTCCTGCCGATACGTATCTTTATCGCAGCCCTAATTCTGTTCGTGGTCAACCTGCTGTGCGGGTATAATATGAAAATCCAAAAGGACGACTGGCGCAATTTCCTGGCCCTGGCTATCTGTGAGCCGTTCATCTACTTTTTCTGCGAAACCTACGGCATCCAGTTCACGGGTTCTCCCACCATCAGCGCCCTTGTCATCGCTTCCACCCCCGTCGTCGCAATCGGCGCCGGCGTCATATTCTTCAAGGAGAAGATAACCTGGCAGCATGTTGTCGGAATGATCATCTGCCTTAGCGGCCTTGTGCTGGTTACCGGGGCGCAGGGGAGTACAAGCCGGCTCTTCGTGTTCGGCATAATCGTGCTTATGCTGGCAGTATTCGCCGAGGTGGGCTACGCTTCTTTCACCAAGGCTCTTTCCGGAGGGTATGAACCGTCGGTAATAGTTATGTATCAGTTCCTTATCGGCACTGTATGCTTTATTCCGCTGTTCCTTACGCGCGGCATGGAGAATTTTGATGCCGATGTGTACCTTGGCAAGGGTTTCTGGGAACCCGTGCTTTGCCTGTCGGTACTCTGCTCTTCGGTGGCTTTCGCCCTCTGGGCCTACTCAATCAAGCATCTCGGCGTTGCCAAGTCCAGCATCTTCCAGGCGATGACGCCGGTAGTTGCCGCAATTGCAGGCTTCGTCCTAGGCGAGGAAAAACTCTGCAATCTGCAGTGGATAGGACTATGCGTAGCGATTGCCGGCGTAGTGCTTACGCAGCTGAATATCGGCAAGAAAGACCTTTTTAGTAAAACTTCCGGAAGCGCAGGGCGATAACTCCCCAGAAGGCTTCTCCGAAAATGCCGCCGCTCATCTTTGACGTGCCTTTCTGACGGTTGGTGAAGATGATGGGCACTTCCTTGACCTTGAAGCCAAGCTTCCAGGCCGTGTATTTCATCTCTATCTGGAAGCCGTAGCCTTTCATCTTTACCTGGTCCAGTTTAATGGTTTCCAGTACTTTGCGGCTGTAGCAGACAAAGCCCGCCGTTGTGTCGTAGACCTTCATTCCAAGCACTGTCCTCACATAGGCCGATGCAAAGTATGACATGATGATGCGGCCGATGGGCCAGTCAACCACAGAAACGCCGTTGCAGTAACGCGAGCCGACGGCAAGATCGGCCCCGTCTTCTGCGCAGGCTTTGTGGAGACGCAGCAGGTCATTGGGGTCGTGGGAAAAGTCGGCGTCCATTTCGAAGACATAGTCGTAGTCGTGCTCCAGGGCCCAGTTGAAACCAAGAAGGTAGGCTGTTCCAAGACCTTGCTTGCCGCTTCTCTCCAAGATATGGAGGCGGTTTCCGCTGTCCGGAATCAGGCTTTTTACTATATCGGCCGTGCCGTCGGGAGAGCCGTCGTCAATCACCAGTACTTCAAAACCGCCGTTGAGGGCGAGCACGGTACGGATGATTTGCTCGATGTTTTCCTTTTCGTTGTAAGTCGGTATTATTACTAACTTCTTTTCCATAGCTTATTTAAGTTGTTTCAACATTTCCTCCACGGCCGCTTCGAGCTGGAGGTCGCGTCCGCTGAGCACTGAGGCCGGATCGTTGTAGATTAAGATGTCGGGCTCTATCTGGAAATTCTCGATATAGCGCTGGTCTTTTACGCCCCAGTTGCCAACCTGAGGGATGCCGAACACAAGGGCGGAGTTGATCTGGTTCTCCCACCAGACGGCCGTCATAGTGCCCGGTACAGGTGCGCCGATGAGCTTGCCAAGGCCGAGGCTTCTGTAAGCGTAAGGGAAGCCGGAAGCGTCGGAGTAATTGTCCTCGCCGATGAGCACGCAGCTGGGCTTAGTCCATTTATTGAACGGTTCATGGCCGATATACTGGTCCCTTGGAGTGAAGAGGCAGTATTCCTTGCCGCCGAGGAAGGTTACCAGGTCGTCGTGGAGCCATCCGCCGCCGTTATGGCGCGTGTCAACGATAAGGGCGTCGCAGTTGCGGTATTTGCCGAGGGCTTTGGAATACAGCTCGCGGTAGCTTGGCGAATCCATCCCTTTGATGTGGACATAGCCCACACGGCCGCCGGAAAGCTTCTCAGTCATCTCTTCACGCTGTCTTACCCAGCGACGGTAAAGCAGTGACGCATCGCTGCCTGAAGGAGTTACGATGTACTCTTTTTCTTTGCCTCCGGTCTTGATTCTCAGTATGGTCTGTTTGCCGGCCTTCTCGTAGAGATTCTTCATCCAGTCTTCTCCGGCTTTGATATCGTGGCCTTCGATGGAAACTATGATATCGCCGGCTTTGATTTCGGAATCTGTATTGGAAAGCACTCCGCCGGGCAGGACTTCCGCAATGCGGAGGCCGTCGCCGCTGTATTCAGTGTCGTACAGGACGCCAAGATGGCCAAGGTTGCGGGTGGACTGTGCGCGGTAGCGTGCTCCGGTGTGCGAGCCGTTGAGCTCTCCCAGCATTTCCGACAGCATGTCGGCAAAGTCGAAGTCGTTGTTTATGTAGGGGATAAACTTGGCGTAATTGTCGTGATAATAGTCCCAATCTACGCCATGCAGGTCCTTTACGTAGAATTTCTCCTTGACCTGTTTCCAGCAATGCTCGAAAATGTACTGTCTTTCCTGCTGGGGCTTGAACTCGTATTCTCCGCTGAAGCTTACGGCCTTGTCTTTTCCCGTTGCAATGTCCATCTTAAGCAGGGACGATCCGCGGAAGATGAAGAGGGATTTTCCGTCGGGAGAAGGCTTAAACGTGCCTGTAACGCCTTTTTTGACGACGGAGACATCTCCTTTTTCAATATTAAGGACGCAAAGGTCGAAGCCTTTTTCAAGCCTTTGGGTAAAGTAGAGTTTTTCTCCGTCCGGAGTCAGGAAATGGTCGCCGACTGAGTTTGAGAAGCGGGTGAGACGGCGGACGCGGTCATCCCTGCATTCGAGGTCAAGTTCCAGTTTCTCGACTTTCTTTGCGACGCTGTCTTTCTTCTCTTTCTTTTCGGCCTTCTCTGCGGCTTTTTCGCCCATCAGGAGCTTGGCTATTTCTTTCTGTTCCTTGCTGCGGCCGAAGTTTGTATAAGCTTTGCCGTCGAAGAACATTATGTAGATGTCGTTCTGGGCGCCCCAGCTTCCGTGGCTGCGGTAGCCGTTCTTGTCGCTCTCCCATGTCATGGCCTTGCCGCCGAGTGCCCAGCGGAAAGCGCCGTCGGAATAACCGCTGCGGGTGAGGTTGGTGATTTCGCCGCTCTCGATGTTCACAAGGGCGATGTCTTCGTTGTTCCAGCCGCCGTCGGCCTGCCAGTTGGTAAGGATGAAGCGGCTGTCGGGGCTCCATGCGAATTGCTGGTCGCCGTCCTGATAGGAGTAATTCTTGCCTTTGTGAAGACTCTTGGGCGTGCCGCCTTTGGTGGGGAGGATTACAAGTTCTGTGCGGTCGCGCAGGTAGGCAAGCCATTTGCCGTCGGGGGAGACCTGTACCTGGAACGATGTTTCACCTTCGGGGCTTACCCTTTCTTCCTTGAAGGAGGCCGCGTATGTGAAGAGCTTGTCCTCTTTGCGGGTGAGGGAGGTTTTGTATATGCTCCAGCAGCCGTTTCTTTCGGCGGCGAAGTAGATTTCACGGCCGTCCTTTGAGAAGCTGACGCCGCGCTCCTGCTCCGGAGTGTTTGTGATGCGGCGCGTGGTGGGGTATTCCGTGGAAGTGACGAAGACGTCGCCGCGGATTACGAGCGCAACCTCCTTCCCGTCAGGAGATATGGCCATATCCGATGCGCTTTTCAGGTTGAGGGGGTTAATCTCTTTCTGGTCTTCGTCGCGGCTTAGCGTGATGTCGATTTTACCGCCCTTGAGGGTGTAAAGGTCGCCGTTGTAGGAGTATGCGACTGTGCCGTCGTTTGCTACCGACAGGAAGCGCACCGGATTCTTGTCGTAGAAGGTGAGCTGTACCTGAGACGACGGATTTGAAACGCTGCTGCGGTAAACGTTTGAGGTTTTGCCGTCCTGCTCGCTCAGAAAATAGAAGGTGTCGCCGTCGGCGGCGAAAACGGGATTTCTGTCCTCACCTTTATAAGTGGAAAGCTTAGTGAAACTGCCCTTTGAGTCGATGGTGCCTTCGGCGGCAGGTTTCAGGAGCCAGATATCGCGCGTTACAGATGAGGTATGGTGCTTTCTGAGGGGATCCTCGTAGCCTTTCCAGTCTTCGTAAAGTATTTCGCCCTTGCCGTTCACGCTCATTGCCGATATGGTAAGCGAGGTAACTATCTGGGGCGCAGCTGCTTCCAGGGTGGTCTTATAAACTCCGGGATCTCCGGGGAAGCCGTCGAAGCCCGGGCTCATCAGGTCTGAATCGGCCCAGGTGAAGTAGATTGTGCCGTTTTGGGTGACGGCGAGGGGCGTCTCATTGCCGGGAAGCGTTGTGATGCGCTTGGGGACGCCGCCTTCGGGGGTGGTGGAATAGATGTCTTTGCTGCCTTCCCGCCAGGAGGAGAACACTATCCTGCTGCCGTCCGGAGACCACATGGGATCCGATTCGTAGGCGCGGTTGGAGGTTAGCTGCTTAGCTTCCCCGCCACTTACAGGGACGGTGAAGATATCGCCTTTATAACTGAATGCCAATGTTTTACCATCAGGAGAAATGGCGCTGCGCCTTAACCATGAAGGCGTTTCCTGGGCCGATGCCGCCAATGTCGAAAGGCAGACTGCAATGGGGAGAAGGATGCGTTTCATATTCTTTATGAACTGTCTTAATCCCCAAATATAAGGCTTTTTTTCGATAATGCCTAAATGAGGCCTGCAATCTTTTCAAGCCAAATGGCATCGGTCTGGTCGAAGCTGTCTTTCTCGTCGCTGTCTATGTCGAGGACTGCGGTAACTTCATTGTTCTTGATTATAGGTACAACTATTTCGCTCTTGGAAGCGCTGCTGCAGGCTATGTGCCCCGGAAACAGCTCGACATCAGGCACAACCTGCGTGCGCTTTTGCTCCCAGGCAGTGCCGCAGACGCCCTTCCCGAAGCCAATCCTCATGCATGCCGACGGTCCCTGGAACGGACCCAGGACGAGGGTCTCCCCATCGGCCCTGTAAAAGCCGGTCCAGAAGAAGTGCATGCGCTCGCTAAGAAGGGCTGCCGTGTCGGCCATGCGGGCTATGGTGTCCGGCTCGTCACCGAGGTAAAGCTTGATATCCTGATAAAGCCGCAGGTAGCGGAAGGTTTTCGGTGAAAGGTGGCAATAGCCCTCCGGATTCTTTGAAAGGTAATCCTGATGCCTTTCCTCGGCAGGGAAGAAGTTCCTCAGAGGCTCCAGCTCTACGGCTAACGGCGCCCCCAGCTTATCCTTCACGCGCGCGTAAACCTCTTCAAGTATCGGGCGCTTGATGGGGTTCGTATAATATATGCCTGTGCGGTATCGGGTCCCTTCATCGTGCCCTTGCCGATTCATGCTCAGAGGGTCGATTATAGTAAAGAACAGCTCCGTGAGCTCTTCAAGGCTTACCCGGGAAGGGTCGTACTCTACTCTTACGGTTTCCGCGAAGCCGGTAGTGTCCGTGTAAACTTCTTCGTATGTGGGGTTGTTTTTGTCCCCGTTGGCATAGCCGCAGGTGGCTTCGATTACACCATCTACCTGGGAAAAGAAATGTTGGACTCCCCAGAAGCATCCGCCGGCAAAATGAATTTCTTTCATGATTTAATTGAGAATTCGATAGTTACGATATTTCATTTCACAAAGTTAAAATTTTTTTCGAAAAAAGTGCAGAAAAAATTTGTCAGTTCAAAAAAAGGTTGTACCTTTGCAATCCCGTTCGAGCTGCGAGCGGGTTTTTCTACCCCAAAAGCCGAAAGGCGGGGAGTTAAAGAGATCATTGAAAAGACTGAAAGTAAAGTACAAGCAAGTACCGGAAGTTGTAATACAATTTCTATTTAAACGAGCGTCAGTTTCTTTATGAAACTAAAGCGTCAGGGACAAGCTAAGCATTATAAGAATATACAATGAAGAGTTTGATCCTGGCTCAGGATGAACGCTAGCGGCAGG
>JAFUVU010000025.1 GCA_017477465.1 Bacteroidales bacterium | reverse complement strand
CTCCAGGGGTAGCCGCGCGGCCAGGGGCGAGACGCCCCTATGAGCGCAATATATATCCACAAACTACACCGCTGAATCGAAGTGATGACCTATATTGCAACTTCTTTCCAAATCATTTGGAAAATCCATAAGAATAGATAAACATTTTCGCTTAAACCTATCTCTCTGTCTTGATTTGAAAATGCTTCGGGATTTGGCCATCATTACTCTCGGGCTTAGTCATATTGTTAATATTGCGTTGTCTATTACTGTTGTTGGACCTGGTCCAGCGTCTCTAATGCCTGCCTGTCTTCGCTGGCTATGTGCTGGACATGATCTGTTTTTTGGGGGTGGACCTGGTCCAAGCTATTTCCGGCCGAGGTCTGGCATCTTTTTGGTCTTGGTCCAATTCCATGTAGTGGACCAGGTCCAACGGTTGTGGGTTCTACGGCCCTCAGCGGCAAAAGTGCTGGACCAGGTCCAAGCACTAAAATTTGACCACGTCCAAAAATTGTCTAGACCGCGTCCAACAATCCCCAAGACCTCGACCAAAAACTGACAAGACCAGGTCCAACCCAGCCATTACCAGATCTGTAATTACCTCCAAAGACCTGATTCATAACCAGGCCAGTTCCAGTCTACAAAAAACTGGGGACTCGTCCCTCGATCAAGTTCAGAGTTCCCACCTTAAATCGTGATAAGCATTATTTATCGGCCCGATGTCAACTTTTTGAACTCCTTGACTGCTTCGGCCAGATCTTTTTGGAATTCCGCTGAGGACTGCAAAGTGGCAAAGGCCATGCTGGCAACGGGACGGGAGGCATCTACGTCGCTCTGCCAGTGGGCTCCTACTATGACTCGGCTCTCACCATACTGCCAGCCACGGAGGAATAGCTTGGTCGCAGCCTCCGGATTGATCTGGGACAGCAGCAGGGCTGCGCTCCAGCCGCGGACGGTGTGGCCGGAAGGGTAGGAACCTTCGCCCCTCAGCTCGTCTTCTTCCCAGCGGGAGAGCATCGGCTCGTCAAAATAGACAAAAGGCCTGATCCTGGAATAGTGAGCCTTCGCGCGCATGTTGATCTGCCCCATCGTGACAATGCTCTTAGTGAACACGCGGTAAATTGCCGGCGTCTTCTCTGCCGATATTTCAAGGCCGAAAGGCTCGCTGAAGATGGCGCACAGGGTGTCCAGCTTCCAGTATGCGTCCCGGCAGGCCTGGGCGGCCCTTTCGGCATTCAGACGCTGGCGTTTTCCCCACAGATAGCGGAGTCTGTCCCTCGAAAAGTCGAAGCTGGCCGAATCCGGAGGGGCGGGCAGGCACTTCAGAAGGTCTGGCAGTTGGTCTGCCGTTAGGTAATACAGAGACTCTGAGGCAGGCTTTGCGCTAGCGGTGACATCGGCCTTTTTTGCCGATTTCTTTTTAGACTGTGCCTGGCTTTGTGCAGGCAGCAACATCAGGGTGAATGCTGTGAGAAGAAGGAGAATCTTTTTCATATCCACAAATATAAGCATTTTTTGAAATCATGCCGTTGGAATTTTTAAACATCGGCCGATTTCATCCCTGTCCATCTTGAATATGCGGGCGAGCTGATTCACTGTCGTCTTTCTTGATCGCCAGAGGTAGGGAAGGATACGCTTCTTTTTCTCTATAGGGAGGCCGCCCAGCTCATTATTGAACCATTGTTGGGATAAATCGGCAACTATTTTGTAGAATTCGCTGTCCGGAAGCATCCGTCGCGGAGCGTCTTCCAGTTTTTCCTGCATTGCCGATACGTTTACATTGCCGATGCTTTTAAGCCAGAAAGCGGGGTCGTTATTGAAAGCCTGTTCCAGATAGGCCGAGTCGCAAAAAGATTCAGGCATCAGCTCGCCATCGGGATCAATCGTCCAATCGACATCCTTAAGCGGCTCACGGGTATGCATTGCGTTGTCCAATTCACGGCGCGTCATCTTTCGGACCGGAATTCCTGAGGCTTTAGAAGTGTTCGCCCGGAACATCGCCCTGTAACCACTCCATTTATACGTATCGACAACTTCACCGTTGTCCAAGGCATTCCGAGGAATATAGGCAAGGGCATTTCTGACATAGGCGTCGTTGTCAAGCAGCAAAGCTTGGACATCAGCATCTTTCAGTATCCGTTTTTCCAGATACTTGGTTTGAAACCATTGGGCATAAATTCTTTTAAGTTCGGCACCAAAAGCATAGGCATCATTGTAAGACGCTGCCAAAACGGCGACATGGCAATGATTGGAAACCACTGCATATATGATAACGATTACGTTTTTCCTATGGGAACATACTGCAATGTATTTCACCATCATGCCGTAGTCTTCGCCGTCTCGGCACAGTACTGCTTTCTTCAGTCCTTTCATGGTGATGTGGAAAGGTTGGACGTTCTTTAACTCCCCGTTTGGAAGTTTTCTTGAAACAATTCTGTACATAACTTAAATTCTGTTAATATAGTGATTGATAATGTGATTAGTTCTTAGAGCCGTTGGACCTGGTCCAGGGTGTTTTTGGACTTGGTCCAGGGTGTTTTTGGTCGTGGTCCGATTTTGAGTGTTGGACCAGGTCCAACGGTAATGGCTTCCAGTGGCCTGTAGGCTGTAAATGGTGGACCTGGTCCAGGGGTTATTATTGGACCTCGTCCAGATGTGTATTGGACCTGGTCCAAGGTGTTGTTGGACTTGGTCCAGCGTGTTTTTGGCCGTGGTCCGATTTTGAGTGTTGGACCAGGTCCAGCGATAATGGCTTCCAGTGGCATGTAGGCTGTATATGGTGGACCAGGTCCAACGGTAATGGCTTCCAGTGGCCTGTAGGCTGTATCTGGTGGACCAGGTCCATGGGTTATTATTGGACCTCGTCCAAATGTGTATTGGACCTGGTCCAACGGTGCTGGCGACACGCCCGATACCCTGTCCTGCATTCGTGCGGCATTCCTCTTGCTGGGCAAACTTGTCGGCCTTAATCTCATTACCTCCACTTTGGGCCGAGGGAGCATCGGCGGAGGAGGTCTGTTTCAAGGAAGCCTTTTGCTTCAAGAAGGCCGATGGCGTTAAGTATCTCGGAGATAGGGCGCTGAAGAAGGGTGGCAAGGTCGTCGGGGAGTATGCCGGAATGTTCTCTGACGGCTAAGCAGACGGCAACCGGAAGGCTCCCTGCCCCGAATTCTCCACCTCCCGCCCCAGGCACTCCACCTCCCGCCTCAACCACTCCACCGCTCACCCCAACCGCGCCGCTCCCTCCCCCGAACTCCCTGCCGAGCGCCTGCTCCAGAAAGTCCTGTTGGGAATGCGCCCAGGAGCCACCTGCGCCGCGTTTGTAAGTGCCGAGGCCGAGCGCTCCCACCAGGTCTTCAGGGCTTGTGACGATCTGGGCCATCTGCTCGCGGATGAGCGAGTTGCAGCCGGCGCTGCGCGTGTCGTCAAGTCGGCCTGGAACCGCATATACATCCCGACCGTATTCGCAGGCATAGCGCGCCGTCATAAGGGAGCCGCCGCGGGACTTCGATTCCACCACCACGACCGCGCTCACCAGTCCTGCGATTATGCGGTTGCGGCGCAAAAAGTTCTGGGCAAGCGGCATAGTTCCTATGGGATAATCGGTTACAAGTCCGCACCCGGGCGATCCTACCATGTCAATGGCAAGCTGACTGTGCTGCCAGGGATAAATCCGCTCAATCCCGGTAGCCATTACGCCGATGGTGGGAAGGCCGCACTCCAGCGCGGACCGGTGGGCTATTCCATCGACCCCCAGAGCGAGGCCGCTTACTATTGCGGGGCGGATTCTGGCTTCTGCGAGTGCTTCCACGAGCTTTCGGCACCATGTCTTCCCGTAGGGACTGAGATCGCGCGTCCCCACAAAGCCTATCATCGGATGCATGTCGAAAATCTCTGTGGGTGAGCTGCTTCCGTTAAGATACAGCCCCAGCGGAGGGTCTTCGCACTCGCGGAGGACGGCCGGGTAGCCGTCGTCCCGGATGCTTAGAAAGAGAAAGCCCTTTTCCCTGACCCGTGCGAGCTCCTTGAAAGCCCATTCGAGGCTCTTTTCATTAAGCTGTTCCGCCAGATCAGGATGCCCGGGCACTCCGGGCCGATTGACAGGACCGTTCACGGAAAACAATTCCAGTGCCGATCCGCTCTCGTTCAGAAGGTCCAGCCCCAGCCGGGGATGGTAGCCGAAAATCTTGTTCAAGGCGCATAGCGCGACGCGTTCATCGTATGTATCCATAATTGCAAAAACAAGCCCTCCGTTAGTGGAGAGCCTGCCTTCCAAATATAGGTGCTATAAAAGAAAAACAACACAAGCTGTCCCAAACTTGTGTTGTTTTATATGCTTTTTATCTGTTTTGACCGAATTTTACTGCAAAAGATTTACACAATGAGCAGTGCATCGCCGTAAGGACCGAAGCGGTAGCCTTCTTTGAGGGCCTCCTCGTAGGCTGCCATTACCGGTTTGTAGCCGCCGAAGGCTGCCACGCTCATGAGCATGGTGCTCTGCGGGAGATGGAAGTTGGACACGATTGCATCCGGCACCGAGAACTGGTAGGGCGGGAAGATGAACTTGTTGGTCCAGCCGTCGAAGGCGTTCACTTCGTGCGTTGTGGTGACGTAGGTCTCCAGACCGCGCATAACTGTTGCGCCGATAGCCACTACCTTGCAGCCGCTGCGCTTTGCCTTGTTGATGGCTGCGGCGGCTTCGGGGCTGATAATCAGACGTTCGGAATCCATCCTGTGCTTGGAGAGGTCTTCCACATCCACTGAACGGAAGTGGCCGATTCCCATGTGCACCGTGATGAAGGTCTTGGCAATGTCCTTGAGAATCATGCGGTTGAACAGCTCGCGGCTGAAGTGCAGGCCGGCGGCGGGTGCGCTTACGGCACCTTCGTGGGCTGCGAAGATGGTCTGGTAGTTCTCGATGTCTTCCGGAGTGATTTTGGGCTTCACCCATTCCGGGACGTAGGGCTCGCCAAGGGCGAAGAGGGCTTGCTTGAAGTCCTCGTACGGGCCGTCGAAGAGGAAGCGCAGGGTGCGGCCGCGGGAAGTGGTGTTGTCGATGACTTCCGCCACAAGCGATTCATCTTCACCGAAGTAAAGCTTGTTGCCGATACGGATTTTACGGGCGGGATCCACGATTACGTCCCAAAGGCGCTGTTCGCGGTTAAGTTCGCGGAGCAGGAGGACCATGATGTCGGCCCCTGTCTTTTCCTTTTTGCCGTACATGCGGGCGGGGAAGACCTTTGTGTCGTTGAGGACGAAGGTGTCTCCCTTGCCGAAGTAGTCTATTATGTCTTTGAAGAGCCTGTGCTCAATTTCACCGCTGTCTTTGTGGAGGACCATGAGGCGGGCTTCGTCTCTCCAACGGGTGGGTTCCTGGGCAATTCTGTCCTGCGGAAGATCAAAACTAAATTGCGAAAGTTTCATTACACGTCTATTTCGATACTCTAATTATACGTCTGACGGAGGAAAAAAGTTTCACAAAATGCTCTTGTTATTTTCGATTCATAGCATCGAGCTGTGCCTGGGCGCCGGCGCGGTCGTTTTCGCTCTCTCCGTGCCTTGCCATCTGCTCCAGGTATTTTTTCTCCATCTTCTTGTCTTTCTGCGCACGCGCCATCAGGATGGCGTTGCGGAGCGCCGTCATGTCATCGGGATGTTTGCGCAGCACCTGGTCGAAGTACTTCTGCGCTTTTTTGAACTCTTTTCTTACAAGGTAGTAGCTTCCAAGGTTGTCAAGGTACATCGGCTCGTCTTTGCAATAGGTGAGAAGATACTCCGACAGGCCCTTGAATGCCTGGGCCGATGATTCAGTTCCAAGCCTAAAGAGCGATGCGCAGTAATCCTGCATGAAGGCTTTGAACTGCTCGTCGCTCACACTGTCCATGCCTTCTATCTCCCATGCCGGGTGCTCCTTGAAGTGCTTGTCGGCCAGGGATTTAAGCTCTGACAGGGCCATCTCCGGACTTTCTTTCTCGTAGGCTATGAGGGCGTCGATTTTAACCATGCGGTAGTCCAGGCGCCAGGGTTTGATGCGAAGGGCCTGGTCGATGGAGCGGAGTGCCTCGGCAAAGAGGTCGTCGTCGTAGTCGATGATTTCGAAGTAGTTATGCTTTACGCCGAGGGAGTCGGTGATCGGGAGCAGGGGAGCATTGCCCAGATAGCGGTCCTGGGGCAGTTCCTCCACCCTTGAGCTGCGGCAGCGGGTGAAATAGAAGGAGAAGCGGGCCAGCATCATATGCGCGTCTTCGGGGTATGCGGCTTCCCATTTGCCAAGCAGCGTCTCCACGCCAAGGCCGGCGGGGCCGACGCGTTCCACGAGGTTCGAGTATCGGCGCAGAAAATCGGCCTGGCTTTCCTGGCCGATGGCCGACAGGAAGCAGGCGGCAAGGGTGATTACGGTGAGGATGAAGCGTTTCATCGGATATCCATTCTTATGCGTTTGTTCTTGGGATAGAGGTTGTTACAGCGCTTGCCAAGGTTCTTTCCCGGGCCGAGCGGCTGCCCTTGGAAGCAGATTGTGACAGGGCCTGTCGGCGCATCCTGGGGAAGCACGATGGCATCCCCGTGCAGGTATTGCAGGGCGGTTTTGCGGTCAACGTCCACCATCGCCGCCGCGCTGTCCGGGGCCGACGGGCGAAAGGCGCCGAAGATGAAAAAGACATCGGCAGGCCTCACGGGCGCGGACTCGCCATGCTTTTTCAGGACAGATACGTACTGCCCTTCTCCGGGGACGAGGCCGGGGAGCATCAGCAGACCGTGCCGGGTGGGCACTGCCGGGGCGCCGCAGAGGGAGGCCGGGGGGATGATATCGGCCCCTAATTCCTTTGCCGCCCAGGCCACGGTTTCGTCGTTTTCCTTTTGGTTGAATGTGCAGGTGGAGTAGATGAGATGGCCGCCCGGCTTGAGCGTGTCCCAAATGTCGCGCAGAATGCGATGGGAGCGTGCTGCGCAGAAATCGACCAGTTCCGGCGACCATTCCTCCAGCGCCTGGGCGTCTTTGCGGAACATGCCTTCGCCTGAGCAGGGGACATCGGCCAGGATTACGTCGAAAAGGGGTGCGCTTCCAAAGGCCGACGGGTCACGCGAAACTACGCCGACGCGAGGGTCTCCCCAGGTTTCGACATTGGCCCTCAGGATGGCGGAGCGGCCCTTCATCACTTCGTTCGAGATGAGGGAAAAACGCCCGCCCAGCTTTTCGCGGAGGCTGGCTGCGAGGTCTGTGGTTTTGCCGCCGGGGGCTGCGCAGAGGTCCAGCACAGTGGCGCCTTCTTCAAGAGGCAATTGCCTGAAAACGTGCCCTGCCATCATTGCCGATGTGTCCTGAACGTAGTAGCATCCGGCGTGGAAAAGAGGGTCCAGAGTAAAGACGGGCCGCTCTTTAAGAAGGTAGCCGTAAGGACTCCAGGGCACGGGCTGCGCATCCGGGAATGGGCATTCCTTCAGCTTGGCGGGATTCAGGCGGATTGAAACCGAGGGTTGTTCACTGAGGGCTTCCAAAACAATGTCGGCCCGGTCTGAACCTACAGACTGGGCCAGAAGCTGACGGAAACCTTCGGGAAAGATCATCGCTTATAGATAATTGTTAAAAACAACCTGCTTCAACGCTCCAGTCGCTTCGCAGGTCCTATTCCGGGTAAATGTCGCTTATGAAGCAGGTTGTTTTTTCGTTTACTTAGCCCACTGGGCGGGGTCAAGGCCTTCCGGCATTTTGCCGTTCGATGCATCCACAAGGCCGTCCACCACTTTGTCCAGGGCTTCTTTCACCTTGCCCGAGAGCATCATCTTCATCATAAGGTTGAGGTCCGCTTCCACTGAGATCCAGAAGTCTGTCTTGTAGGCATCGGCCGGGGCGGGGTCGAAATGCACTACTATGTGGAAGGCGAAGGGAGCGCCGAAATCCACCAGCTCAATGCGGGAATAAGGTACTCTTTCGTGCACTTTCACGCCTATGTTGAAACCCTGAACCGTGGCGGTGAGGGTGTCGTAATCGGCTTCTATCATTGCCGCCTTGTCTTCCGGGAGCATGCGTTTGAAGTTGCTCAGGTCGGTCATTGACATGTACAACTCGTAGGGCTGGCGGGAGACGGTGCCGTGTTTACTTTCGATATTGGTCATATTTCATTATCTTTGCAGAACGCAAATATAACAAAAATCATGCACAAAATATATTTCGAGAAACGGTGTATCATTATTTGCTCCCCGTCGGAAGAAGCCCTGGCCGATCCTAACTCAGTGGAGTTCCACGTCGGCGAAAGAGTGGACGTGCACGCCCTCGTACGCATGTTCCAGGTGCAGGATACCCTTTCCCGAATCTATATTCCCTCTACCGATATAGAACGCACATACAGAAGAATCTGTGCAGAATTCAAGGAGGTGAATGCCGCCGGCGGCCTTGTCAGCAACAGAAGGGGCGACTTCCTGCTCATCTCCCGTAACGGCCTCTGGGACTTGCCGAAAGGCCACCAGGAAGCAGGCGAAGACATCGAAGTCTGCGCCATGCGTGAAGTCCAGGAAGAAACCGGAGTTGACCAACTGGACCTCAGGCGCCTTATCTGCATAACGGACCACGTGTATCTGCGGGAAGGCATCTGGCACCTTAAACACACATGGTGGTACGACATGCTCTACACAGATCCCACCAACCTTACGCCCCAAAGGGAAGAAGACATAACCAAAGCCGCCTGGGTGGCCAAATCGTCCCTCCCTCCATTCCTCAAAAACACCTACCCCTCAATCCAGGAAGTCTTCCGCGAAGCCCGCATCTGACCTCGACACACAACCCGCTGATTCTCAACGAAATGTGAAAATCAAGTGTGGCAAAAAGTCACACTTGATTTCAGGAAGTGCCTCAGTGTCAGGCGCTTTCGTGTCGAGGGGGTCAGTCGGCCTTTACTGTTTTGGCGGGGTCGATGGCGGAGACTGCGCGGGAGGCGAGCCAGACGAGGGCCAGGATTCCGGCGAAGGCGGCGGCATCGGCCAGAAGGACCCAGAGGATGTTTATGTGGACCGGTACCCATGAGACGAAATAGTTGGCCGGATCCAGAGGAATGAGGTGGGTGGTCCCTTGAACGAGGCAGAAAAGAAGGGCTAGCACATTGCCGACAATCATGCCTTTGAGGACAGCGCCTGCGCCGATGCGTACGAACAGGCGTCCGACTGCGCGGTCGCTCATGCCCAGCGTTTTAAGCGTGCCGACGGTAGCGACATTCCGCAGCAGCATTATGAGAAGGCCGCTCACCATGTTGAAGCCCGCCACGACGGTCATCAGGAGAAGTATCACTACCACGTTGAAATCGAGGAGCTTGAGCCAGTCGAAGACCTGCGGATAGCTGTCTTCGGAGGAGGAGATGTACAGGCCTTCCTCCTCAGGATGCCCGCTTCCCAGCAGCAAATTGCCGATGGCAGCGGCCGCCCCCTGCATGGAAGCGTTTTCCTCCAGCCTTATGTCGAGGCAGGAAACCTGGTCTTCGTTCCATCCGTTAAGCCGCTGGATATCGGGCAGATTGGCATAGACAAACAGGTTGTCGTCCAGCTCAAGCAGGTCTCTGTGGACGGCGGTAATGCGGAATTTGCGCACGCGGACCTTTTCGCCGATGAAGTAGGTCGTCATGTCGTCGCCTACGCCAAGGCCGGTGATCTCGCTCAGCCTGTGCGGGATGCTGACCGTCAGGGCGGAATCGGCCCTTTCTATGCCTTTTACGACAACTCCGTGCACTATGTCCCCGTTTTTTACGATGCCTGCCCTGACCGCGGCCGCCTGGATGGACCGCACGCCGGGCTCGGCCAGCAGGGCATCCTCCGAGGGGAGATGCATCGGCATGGGGACAGGATCGGCCGATGCTCCCACGTAAGGAGTGATGCGGATGTCGCCTGTCATGGCCGCCAGCCCTTCCCGTATGCTGTGGGTGAAACCGGAACTGACGGCCACTGCGACGATGATTACAAAGAAACTGACGGCGATAGCCACCGCCGCCACGTTTCCTTGAAACTTAAGTTTTTGCGATATGAAGCGTTCCGCTACCAAATGTGTACGCGTTCCTCTTCGGGACGGAACATGGGATCGCCTTCCTTGATGTCCCAGGCATCGAAGAAGCTCTGGAAGTTACGTACGGATACGTTGACGCGGTTTTCGGCCAGGGAGTGGGGATCCATGTTGGTGAGTCGGGCTTTTTCCTCGTCGGTGATGTTCTGGGCCCAGATGGCACCGTAGCTGAGGTAGAAGCGCTGGGCGCGGCTGAATCCGTCAATCATGGGATCAGGAGTGCCTGCGACGGCGTTTTCCATAGCGGTGAAAGCGATGGACAGGCCGCCGTGGTCGCCGATGTTTTCGCCGAGGGTGAATCGGCCGTTAGCCTTTACGCCGGGCAGGATTTCAACGGCGCTGAACTGTGCGGCAAGCTTGTCGCCGAGGGCGTTGAATTTGGCTTTGTCGGCATCTGTCCACCAGTTGACCATATTGCCGGAAGCGTCGAACATAGAGCCCTGATCGTCAAATCCATGAGACATTTCATGGCCGATGACGACGCCGATTCCGCCATAGTTCACGGGATCATCGGCCTCGGGATCGAAGAAGGGCTTCTGGAGGATAGCGGCAGGGAAGCAGATTTCGTTAGTGGTGGGGTTGTAATAAGCGTTCACGGTCTGCGGAGTCATTCCCCATTCGCTCTTGTCGGTGGGCTTTCCAAGCTTGTCCAGGTTGTCTTTGACGTACCAGGCGCTGGCGCTGCGGAGATTCTCGAAATAGGTCTTTTCAGGGTCGATGGTGAGGGTGCTATAGTCCTTCCACTTGTCGGGATAGCCGATTTTGACGGTGAATGCGGCCAGTTTCTCACGGGCGCGGACCTTGGTGGTGTCGCTCATCCATTCCAGCGAGTCGATGTGCTGGCCGAGGGCGGTGCGCAGATTCTCGACGAGGGCGACCATCTTCTGCTTGGAGCTTTCGGGGAAGTAGCGGGAGACATACATTTCGCCGACGGCTTCGCCAAGGATGCCGTTAGGGACGCTCATGGCGCGTTTCCAGCGGGGCTGCTGCTCCTTGGCTCCGGCCATCTGATGGGAGAAGAACTCCCAGGATGCGGTGTAGAAATCGTCGGACAGAGAGCCGGCCTGACCGGAGATATACTGGCAGAGGAGATAGCTCTTAAGCGATTCCAGCGGCATCTCTTTGAACATTTTGTTGAGGCCGTCGAAGTAGGAAGGCTGCTGCACTATCACCTTGTCGGTTGCGGGGACACCGGCCGCCTCAAGCACTTTGTCAAAGCCGATGGCCGGCCATTTCTTGACGATGTCGGCAGTGGACATGGGATTGTAGATGGCGAGCATGTTGCGGTTTTGCTCGCGGCTCCAGAAGATATCGGCCATTTTCATTTCAACGGCCATGTCCTGAGCGGCGACATCGGCGGTATTCTCTATGCCGGAGAGGCCGAGGATTTTCTCCAGATACTCTTTGTAACCGGTTCTGAATTTGGCGTTTTCTTCCAGGAGGTAGTAGTCGCGGTCGCCCATGCCAAGGCCGCCCTGACCAAGGTACAGCACCTGCATGTCGCTGTTTGTGAGGTCTGCTTCTACTCCGAAGTTCATGAAGCCGCCGTCGCCGTAAAGGTTCATCTTGCCAAGAAGTGCGGAAAGCTCGTCCTTGCTTTGAACGCCCTGTATCTTGCCGATGTAAGGCTGCATAGGCTGAGCGCCGAGGCTGTTGCGGGTGGTGGAGTCGAGCGCCATCTTATACAGGTCCGATATTTTCTGATCCACCGAGCCGGGAGCGGCCTGCATGGTGGTCATGCTTTCGAAGAGGGCGTTCAGATTCTCCTGGGCCTGTTCGCGCAGGGCGTCAAAGCTGCCGAAGCGGGAGAATTCCGGGCGCAGGGGATTGGCGGCCTGCCAGCCGCCGGTTGAATATTGATAAAAATCCGCCTTTGGAGAGGCGTTTGTGTCCAGATAAGTCAAGTCCAGGGCAGGAGCGCCGTTTTTGGGTGCACATGCCGCAAATGCGAGAATTGACATCATGATAAAAGCTGTCTTTTTCATAAATATTGTAATATTAATACGTTCCGTGCGTAATTTGCAAAATTACACAATAATGCGGATATTTGCATGCCCGAAAAGCATTTTTTATGAAAATTAAAGACATTCTCATTCGATATGGCATATCCACGCTGGGCCTTGTGATAGTGGCTCTGGGCGTGGGTATTTCCGTTAAATCCAACCTCGGCATCGCCCCGCCTTCCTGCCCGCCGGTTATATTGAATCTCCGTTGGGGCAATATCTCAGTGGGCACCTTTACCTGGATGATGCACCTTGTGTTCATCCTTTTCCAACTTCTGCTTCTGCGCAAAGACTTCAAGCTGCGCTATCTGATGCAGATTCCGGCCGCCTTCGTATTCGGCTACATGTGCGACGGCGCAATCTGGCTTTTTGACGCAATCGCCTCTCCGGCAACTGATTATGTCATGCAGGTACTGCTTACCCTCGCCGCCGTCGTGCTCACCGCAATCGGCATAAAACTGGAAGTAGTGGGCGACGGCTGGGTGCTCGCCGGCGACATGACCACCGCCGTGCTCAGCAAGGTGACAAACAAGCCTTTCGGCACGGTGAAAATCCTGTTCGACGTTACCCTGGTAGCTGTGACGGCCGTTTTTTCGTGGATTTGCTTCGGCCTTCTTACCGGTAACGGCAGCACTGTGGTCATACGCGAAGGCACCCTTATCCTGGCCTTCCTCACAGGACTGTGCATGAGAGTGACCGACCCTTGGATAGATAAAATCTTCGGCCCGCTGGTGCCGCACCATGAATAAATTCATACAGCTTCTTAAAGACTGGATGCTGCCGATCTCTATCGTGCTCGGTATCAGCCTTTACTGTATTTATCACGTCACTCCTGCCCTGCATCCTTACGGCAAATGGCTGCATCCCATCGCGTCGGAAGGTCAGCGGCTGGTGATAGCCGTTCTGCTGTTCTTCCAATTCGTCAAGGTCTCCCCGCACGACCTTAAAATAAGCAGGTGGCACCTTGGCGCCTTGCTCGTGCAGGTGCTTTCATTTCTGGTGCTGGCCGCCGCCGTCGCTGTCGTCAGGGAAGGGGAGTGGCGCATGCTTCTGGAGTGCGCCATGCTGTGCATGATTTGTCCTACCGCATCGGCCGCAGGCGTCATTACGGACCGGTTGGGCGGGGATTTAGCTGCCACTGTGAGCTATCTGGTGATTATCAACCTGGCCGGCACTTTCCTTATTCCGCTGGTGATTCCGCTTGTCAATCCATCGGCAACGCTGGGCTTCTGGGCTTATGTGGGGCACATTGCGTTAAAGGTGTTTCCCGTTCTTATCCTTCCCGGGCTGCTGGCCTGGCTTATCCGATACACTACGCATAAGCTCCAGCGGCGGCTCATGCGCTGGGCTTCGAACAGCTTCTATGTCTGGGGCATCGGCCTCACTCTGGCTATGGTCCTTTCCACCAGGGCGCTGCTGCTCAGTCATTTAAGCGCCGGGGCTATAGCGGGCATAGTAGTAGTTTCGATTCTTTGCTGCTTCGTGCAGTTCTTCGCAGGCCGCCAGATGGGAAGCCGTGAAAAGCGCACTGCCGTCGGCCACGATTTGGACTCCATAACCGCCGGGCAGGCCTTAGGCCAGAAGAACACCGGCTTCCTTATCTGGCTGGGCTACAATTACATGACTCCCGTCACCTCGGTAGCAGGCGGCCTCTATGCCATCTGGCAGAACCTCTTCAACTCCTGGGAACTCTATCAGAAAAAGCACTAACCTCGACACGCAACAATCTGACCCTGAGCAACTTCCTGAAATCAAGTGTGGCAAAAAGACACACTTGATTTTCAGTAAGTGGCTGTAGGATAGGGAGTTACGTGTCTAGGTGGTTAGCGGGGGTAGATGCGGCTGTAGTAGCTGTAAGTGTCGAGGACGTTCTCTACGTAGGCTACCGTGTGGTGCCTTTCGGGAAGCATGCTTGCGGCCGATTCCCAAAGGTCGGGGTCAAGGCCGGCCTCCCTGGCGCGCTCGATCAGCTGGCCGACTTTACCCTCGCCGATATTGTACGCGGCAAGTGCGAATTTTACGGATTCCATCGGCACAGGAGACGGGAACATTTTCTCCAGCTTTTTCAGATATCGCGTGCCGATAGAGAGGTTGGTCGCCGGATCCAGCAACTGCTCCGCGGTGTAGCGGCTGCTGCGGATTTGCATCAGGCCGAGGGCGCCTTTATGGGAATTGGCTTCGTTGTGGAAACGGGACTCGTTGTACACGACGGCGGCTATAAGGCGCCAGTCCCAGCCGATGCTGTCGGCGGCATGGCGGAGGAGATTGTCGTATTGGCTAATGGCGCTGAGATCGACGGACTTGCCGGAGAAAAAGCGCCGATGCATGCGGTTAAAGCGCTCGGATGCAGTCAGTTCCGTAATCCAGCGGTTGATTCTGCGGAAGGCCTCGGTCTCGTCTTCGCGCACTACCCAGACGGTGCCGTCGGCAAAGGAACGGGAAGTGAGGACGCCCGTCCAGAGGCTGTCGGCATCTTCCGGAATTACGAGCATGTCGATGGCTCCGCTGCGCAGGGAATCCAGGTTCATGGGACCTTTCACAATTTCCATGTTCAGGTTCTCGTCGTCGATGTATTTGCGTACCAGAGTGCCGTAGAAGGCTGCGTCTTCGGCCGGGACCGAGCAGCGGAGAGTGCCTTCGGGCGGAGTTGGAACAAGCCGATGGTAACTCCTTACGGGAATCATCAGAAGAAGCAGCGTAAGTGCTGCTGAGAGCAGGACCCTGCGTGTCATCGGCCGCCTCCAAGCATGCCTCCGAGGCCGCCGCCAAGACCACCGCCAAGACCACCGCCGAGGCCGCCACTTAGCCCGCCGCCCATTCCTGAGCCGCCGCCCATGCCCGAACCGGCACGCTCGCTCAGGGTCTTAGCTTTGCCAAGACGCGGGTAGAACGGCCAGGATATGCCGAACTTGATGGCCGCCGGAGCCTCGATGTAATGGTGCGCGGTAAAGAAATCGTGCTTTTGCATGGGCCAGCCGCGGGTCGCATTTTCAAACTTTATAAAGATGCAGCACTTCTTCCACTGCATGTTGAGGAACACGTCGAAAATAGGGCAGTTGCCGTACTGCTGCTCATTCTGGTTGGTGAAGGTTCCCGTGACGGGATTGTACCAAGGTGCGTACCAGAGCGTATTGAAGCGGGTGTTCACGCCGGCCTGCAGCTGCAGTACCTTAGGATCCACGATGTTCAGCTGGACGTACCACTTCAAGTTTAAGGCAAGCGCCGGCAGAGGAAGCACCTCCTGTGCCGATGACAGCTGGAACAGGGCGGAATTGTCCAAATGCACGGGCCCCAGAGCCAGGTGGTGGGACAGCCCTGCCATGAATACGCTGATTGCGCCTTCGTGCTGTTTTGCGATGCCCAGAGTGTCATAGAAAACATGCCCTGCGTGCAGACCGTAGCCTGCATGGGCCTTGAGCCGCCATTTCGGAATGTCCAGCGTAGCCTGAACGCGGGTGGTGGAAATCTTCCCGAAGTTGTTTTCCCAGCGGAAGTGGTTGGAGAAGAAGTGCTGGGCATAGAAATCCGGGGTCTGAAGCTTTGTTTCCACCTGGGCCTTCAGCGTGATGGGGCTGTTGGGATGCCGCCTGAACGGATACAGGCTGAGGCCCAGATTGCCTCTGAGGAAGAAGTCGTTGGCTTCCTGTCCGGCAAAGTTGTACTGCCCGGCCGCGTCCCATTGGAGGTATCGGCTCAATCGGCCTTCTGCTCCTGCATAAGCGTAGAAGGTATTCCAGTTGTGGTTGGAGCTCTTGAAGAGCACCTCGTCCGGCGACTGGAGGTAGAACGACTGCAGCCGATGGCCCACGCCGCCCTCCACCTTGGAGACGATGGCATCCTCCTTCCAGGGCTGCAGACGCACGAAAATGCGGTTCTCCAGGCGCATGTTGCGGAGCGAATCGGCACTCTTTGAAGGATTTATGTTGAACACGTCGTGATAGAAGGCCGACAGGGCTTCGTTGGTGTTGTCAACGTACTTCTTGGTGTATGTAGTGAACTCTGAAGAAGTGCCGATGAAGCCGGTTGTGATGTCGGTGTTCAGGGTGTCGGACGGAGTCCAGGTTGAGTCTTTGCGATGGCGCAGCTTCTCGATGAATTCGAAGGGGATGCGGTAGCTCTGGTCGTAGAAGAAAGACGTTTTCTTGTAACGGCTGCTCGCCGCCGTGAGGTTTACCGATATTTCCCTGGAGTCCACCGTGGTGTCCCTGATCCAGTAATTGTCCTGTACGCCGCCGCTTTCCTGCTTTGTGATGTTGTTGTATATGAAGCCGCCGTGCGCCAGGTACTTCTTTCCAAGGTAGTTGCCGGCCACCATATAGGTGCGGTTGTCTATCTGCTCGTTCTGTAAGGTTCCGGCGCCGCCGTAGCGTTTCATTTCCAGTTCCACATTCAGCGAAGGAAGTATGTTCTGGGTGGTGAAGACGCGGAAGGCATCGGCACTTAAAGAACTGTTGCTTAAGAGGTTGCCATAGTATTCCAACTCTGTGTAGGGAGTCTTGGTGTTGAACATGGCAAGGTTGTCGGGCGTGTAGGTCCAGCTTTCCATCGGCTGGTAGAAGGAAGGGGAGGCCTCCTTGTCCCGCTTGAAGACGTTGTAGGTCTGGACGGCGCTGCCGGGCATGCCGAGCCACGATCCGCCCACGTCTTCACGCATGAAGGGATAGTCGTGGAAGTGGTAGTTGTACGTTGTGTCCCACTCGAAGGTTTCGATGCTGTTCCACAGGCGGTTGTGACGCCATGCGACCAGGCGTTTATAATACAGGGAGTCCGGCAGGAAGGCGGTTTCCAGTATGCGCGGAGTGTTCTGGCGGATGCTGTCTTTTATGTGCTGCAGGCTGTCCTTGCGCTTGAGGATGGAGTCCTGCCTGTGCATGATGGCGGGCAGCTTGACGTGCTCGTAGGTCCAGCGCTTCCGCTCGGCCTTTGTCATCGACGCCCACTTTTTCTCCCAGGCCAGCTTTGCCTGGAGGGTGCTGTCGGCAATGAAGAGGGAATCTATCCTTGGCCAGATGAGGGTGTCGCCTTCCGCTTTCAGGGAATCGACCACGGTCTTGTGGGTGTAGCTGTCCTTGGTGGCGACGTACCACTGATACAGGAACGGGTCTGTTATGCGCAGGCTGTCAGGCACTTTCATGGTGTCCCTGGCGAAGACCTTGGGAAGGGTGTCCTCCGTCTCGCCGAAAAGGTCCAGCTCCTCCTCCTCAATGCTTAGGCTGTCTGCCGATGGCTGTTTGACTGAATCCGCGACGCTTGGAAGACTGTCTGCCGATGCGCCCTTCAACGAGTCTGCGAGGGCTTTCAGGCTGTTTGCCGATGGAAGTTTCACGGAATCGGCAATGCTTTGCAGGCTGTCGGCCGACGATGCCTGGACCACAGTGTCTTTGCTGTACTGAGGGAACCACGCATGGAGCCTGCGGGCGCGATTTACCTCCACGCCCAAAGTCTGCACTGCCACCGCTCCCGCGAGTGCGATCGGCACCAATATATCGGCCCAGAACTTTGCCATAGCCTACAAATTTATATAAAATCTGGCGATTATAGGCCAGTTTATATAAAAATCAAGACCGCTATCTTATCTTTGTTGGCGAGCGGTCGTCGCCATCCGGCGCGCCGTAATAGTATAATGTTTAACGGGCTTGGTGTCCCAAAAT
>JAFUVU010000024.1 GCA_017477465.1 Bacteroidales bacterium | reverse complement strand
CGTGGGAGACTACCACGTTGATAGGCAGGAAGTGTAAGTTCAGTGATGGGCTCAGCTGACCTGTACTAATTGCCCGAGAGACTTTCTCTAGGAGAAAGATAAGCCAATTGAAGCGAGACTCTGTCTAATGCAATACGTCATTCCCGACGTGCTCGGGAATCTCTATTCTCTCAAGTCCTATATTGCCGTGGTTATAGCGGTGAGGAACCACCTCTTCCCATTCCGAACAGAGAAGTTAAGCTCACCATCGCCGATGGTACTGCCCCACCAGGTGGGAGAGTAGGTAGCTGCGGTTTTTCGGAAGCCCCGATCGATTAACATCGACCGGGGCTTCTTGTTTTTTAAGGTATTTATTGCTATCTTTGAGGTGGATTTAAGGTAGAATTAAGGTTCATTTTAAGGTTTCATCATGGCTAAAGGTATATCTTCCTGGCTATTGAGTCTTTCCGGAGACCGGGAACAGTCTTTGCTGGGCAAGGAACGTTTCATCATTTTCATGATTACCTCCATCGCCCTTATTGTCATCAATATTGTTTCTGTTTTTACGCAGCCGTTGGAAGCTGCGGCCCGTATCAGCGCCATTGTAGAGGTGGTGGTGGCTGCTTTGCTGGTGGGAATGTACTTTTGGGGCAAAATCCATTTGCGGGCGGCTCTTACTACCCTTCTTATCGTGGCCCAATTGCAGAATGTTGTGGAGATTTTTACTTATGCCCATCATTATTCTGCCGGCCTGGACCAGTACTTCATTACCGATTTCCTCACTTCTATCCTTCTGGTAATGACGGCCCTTGTTACCTATCTCCGCTATTCTCCAACGGTGTTGGCCGCGCTGTCTCTCTTCTCTTATACCTATGTATTATTGAATGTGGAGTCCGCGCTGCTTTCCAACCTTTTTGTCATCTATCTTTTCATCCTGGTGGCGGTGATTTTGTATGACTCCATTGCTACGCGCACTACCCTTCTTATCGACGAGGAGAAAGTGAATCTCACAGAGGAGTTTACGGCCTTTATGAAGGCTACGGGCATCTCACGGGATGATATCAAGGGCTATTCTTCCCTTTCCCGCAACTTTGGCGCCTCTACGGAGCAGGCCCGCGAAATTCTCATGTCCATGAAACCCTGGGCCCAGCACAATCTGGTTTCTTCCGTGGATGCGATGCTGCGGGAGGAAATGTCGGACCGCACTTTCCTTAAGAAAGTATTTCCCGGTTTTACGGAAACGCAGATTTCCATTGCGCAGCTCATTATTCAGGGAAAACGCCAGACCGAGATTTGCCTGAGGCTGGGCAAGAGCGAGAGCAATATCTCTGCACAGCGTTCCAATATGCGCTCCAAGCTGGAATTGCGCCCGGAAGATAATCTTCATGAGGCTCTGATTTCCATTGTAAGGGCCCAGCGGGGAGATATCAAAAAGTAGAAAAACTGTTCAAAAGGTCGAATTTTAACCCCTTAATTTTTCTTTTTTAATTTTTTTAATCGGCTGATAATCAGTCGATTTTTGCATTAATATACCTTAAAATACGATTTTTTGCCAAATCCTTGCACGCGTGAACTTATATATCTACTTTTGCACCCGGAAAAACCGATAAAAAGCAAAAACAACGGGGCCAGTTATGTATACAAAAACAATTTACGATGCTTTACAGGCTTTACCTGACGCCTTCCCTGTCCGCTGGTTGGATATTATCGGAGAGGCAGGGTTCTGTTATTCGATTTTCGATAAAGTGCAGGGTCAAACGCCCCAGTCTCCTAACCATACGGCAGTTCTCCCGGCCGATTACCGGAAAAATATACGCCCCTTGTTAGCTCATCGATCTCCTATTATTCAGAAAATCAATGAGGCATATTTGTTTCTCTTATGCCGAACTCATAAATAACAGTGCGTCTTTTTCGCATTTTGCGTTTCGCATTTTGCGAAATGGAAAATAATCCCTATCTTTGGGCAAACTGAAGAATTTATGAATCCCTTTTATCTAATTCCACACACGCCGAAGGCCTATTTTTGTGATAGGAAAAAGGAGACGGAAGACCTTCTGGGGTTCGTGGATAACGGCTCCAATGTGACCCTGATTTCGCCCCGTCGCTATGGGAAAACGGGCTTGATTTACCACGTCTTTGACCACTTGTCTGCCAGGAAGAAAAAGCCTGAATTGTTTTATGTGGACATCTATGCTACCGCCAATGTCGATGACTTTATTGCCGTATTTGCAGAGTCAATAGCCAGGGTTTTGAAGAAAGAGTCCGTCATTAAATCCTTTCTGAAATTCCTTGGAAGAATTCGCCCCGTAATCAGTCAGGACCCTCTCAGCGGAGAAGCCAAATACTCGTTTACCCTGGATACTGACGCCGACCGTCGCTACTCCCTGAAGGCGCTGCTGGATTACCTGGAGCAAAGGCCCACGAAAGTGATTGTGGCCATTGATGAATTCCAACAAATCCGGGAATATACGGGGATGTCCATGGAGGCGCTGCTCAGAACCTATATTCAGCCGCTCACCAATGTGCAGTTCATTTTCTCCGGCAGCCGGAAGCACATGATGGCCGAAATGTTCACCTACGAGAACAGCCCTTTCTATGAGAGTGCCTCATTGTATACTTTGGATAAAATTGACCGGGATGTCTATGCCCGCTTCATCCAGGAGCAGTTTGTCAATCAGAGCAAGTGCATTACCCAGGAGGCGGTGGACTATATCCTGGACTGGACCAGGTGTCATACGTTCTATACCCAGACCCTGTGCAACCGGGTGTTTGCTTCTACCAGAAAAGAGGCTGCCCTTGTGGATGTCTTGATGGCTGCTGACGCGATTCTGAAAGAATACCAAGACACTTTCCTGGAACGCCGCTCCCTGCTTACCCCCAGGCAATGGAAATTCCTGATAGCCGTGGCCAAAGAAGGTGAAGTGAAGGAGCCCACCAGCGCAGCGTTTTTGCAAAAATACGGATTGGGCGCTCCTTCTACAGCCTCGCGCCTGCTGGACTCCCTGGTGGAGAAAGAATTGCTGTTGGAGACCAAGTCTTTGGACGGCAGTTCGTATTGCGTTTACAATGTTTTCTTCTCCAGATGGTTAGAAAGATTATGACCACACCCCTTGCCATAGCCTTTACCCCCAACTACTTTGTGCCGGCGGCCACGATGCTGCGGTCGTTGCTGGATGCTTCGGCCGACGGGAACTTTGAAGTCATATGCCTTGTTACGGAAGAGATTCCGGTCCGGATGCAGGAGAAGCTTCTTCGCCTGGGGAAGGGCCGTCTCAGTTTCCGCTATATCACCCTCAAGGGCCGCCTGGAGGGCGTTTACACCGACCCCCGCTACACAGAGGCCGCCTCCTTCCGCCTGCTGCTGCCGGAGCTGCTGCAGGAATATGATTCGCTCTTGTACATAGACTGCGACGTGATTGTGCGCCAGGACCTTGCCCGGCTGTACCGGGAGACCGCCCTTGCCGACAACTACCTGGGCGTTGTGTTCGAAGCCCCCATCGAAGACCAGGCCAATCGCTTCCGCGCCCTGGGATGTGACCCTCGGCGCTATTTTAACTCCGGTTTCCTTTTGATGAACCTGAAGGCCATGCGGGAGGAGAAGGTTTCCGAAAAGCTGCTGGAAGCCTGTAAAGTGCCCTATCTGGAATTTCCGGACCAGGATGCGCTGAACCAGGTTTGCCAAGGCAGGGTGCTTCCCCTTAGCCCCCTCTACAACGGAATCCGCACCTTTTTCCTTCCCCAGTACAAGGCCGATTTTTGCCGCCAGTACCCTCAGGAGGGCCTTTGGGAGAAGGTGCAGCAGGAGGCCACCATCCATTATACCGGGGGAAAGCCCTGGCAGCTCCTCACCGTACAGTTTGCCGCCTGGTGGCGCACCTACGATTCCCTTCCGGAAGAGATTAAGGCAGAATGGGAAGCGCCAGCCCAGGTGCAGCGCCTGTGGCACCTCTACCGCAACAAACCCATCGGCTGGCTCATCGAGACATCCCGTTCCCTGAAAAGAAAACTGAGATAGTAACCCCGAAAGGGTATAATGGAAGAAAAGCTTTGCTGTTTTGCACCCATTCGGGTATAAATTGAATAATAATTCTTATATTTGCACCCTAAGGGGTATAAAATGCAACTGTCAGAATATATAAAGGCAAAAAGAAAAAAATACGGACTTTCGCAGATAGAGCTTGCGGAAAGGGCTGGTGTAGGGCTTCGTTTTATCCGTGAGATGGAGCAAGGTAAGAAGACCTTGCGAATGGACAAGGTCAATCAGGTTTTGCTTCTTTTTGGTGAGCATCTTTGGCCCGCTAAAACAGAAATTGAATGAGACAGGCTCGTGTTTTTATTAAAGATGTGTTTTGCGGCATCCTCACGGAAAATGAGGACGGCTATCGCTTTCAATATGACTTGAAGTATCTTTCTTCTCCTGACGCAGAATCTCTCTCTCCCACGATGCCTCTCACGGTCGAGGCCTATGAGAAAGAAATGATGTTCCCGGTCTTTGACGGGCTCATCCCGGAGGGGTGGTTGTTGGAAGTGGCGTCCGCTTCTTGGAAGATTGACCCCAGAGACCGGATGGGGCTGCTTTTGGCCTGTTGCAGGGACTGTATCGGGGATATTAGTGTAACGCCGGCGGATTATGAATAAGTGTCTGTTCTGTTATGCTCCTCTGGATGAAAACCAAAAGGATTTTCACCCGGCTTGCTCACGCAAGTTCTTTGGTACTGCGCAGGCCCCCTATCTTCCATACACCCGGGATAACATGTCTGCTTTGGCAGAGAAAGTGATTCGGGCAAGTACTTCTGTAACAGGAGTTCAACCAAAAATGTCGTTGGATATTGACCGGGGAGGGAAGAACGAACCCCGTCGTTTTACTATTGTCGGCCTGTGGGGGAGGTATATTTTCAAGCCGCAAAGTTCTTCCTATCCTCATTTACCCGAGTTAGAGGATGTCACCATGAAAATGGCTGGCCTGGCAGGAATCAAGGTGGCGGAGCATTCCCTGATAAGACTCTCCGACGGAGAGTTGGGGTACATAACCCGGAGGATGGATCGGACGCCCTCCGGAAAAAAAGTTTCCATGTTGGATTTCTGTCAATTAAGTAACAGGCTCACGGAACACAAGTACTTTGGAACATACCGCCAGTTGGCGCATACCGTCAAACAGTTCTCTTCGGCTCCTCTGCTCGATTTACAACGTTTTTGGGAGTTGGTGTTGTTTTCGTGGATTACCGGCAATTCCGATATGCATTGCAAGAACTTTTCCCTTCTGGACATAGGAAACCGCGAATATGTTCTGTCTCCAGCCTATGATTTGTTGTCCGTCGCCTTGGCCGATCCGTCCGATCCGGAAGAGATGGCGTTGACCTTTGAAACGGACGGAAAGAAATGGGGTTTTACCAGAGATACGCAGCGGCTCACTTGCAAAGTTCCGGGTATGACTACCCAAAGATTTGACAGACTCTATACATGAAGAAGGGTAGATCTGATACTCCTCTTACCTGAGCACGGAAGCCTTTGAGCTTGGAGTTGAGTGACTCCGCTGCGGCGTTGG
>JAFUVU010000023.1 GCA_017477465.1 Bacteroidales bacterium | reverse complement strand
CTTCCCGTTCCTGATGGGCATCAGTCCAGAACTGAACGTTCCCGGAACCATTTGAACGAACTCTCCGACATTGCTAGACGCTTCGTCCTCCAATCTGTACTTACGCTTTGCCTTGTAGAAGTTCCAGAACGGAATGTCAAGTTCTTCCAAGCGCCGTTTGTAACTCATCTTGTGCTCCTGGCAGTATTGATCTATTTCCAGGATCTGTTCGCGTGTCATCATATGCTTCCGATTTTTTGCAAATGTAGCCAGGATCTCTCCCGGCTACAATATGCAGTTCATCGGATGCTTACTTTATGTGAAAGTGGCGCGGATTAAATACAAGTAGCAGCAACTTGTATGCAATTGCATGTAAGTTGCTGCTACTATTGCTTTGATGACCGAGTTATCAGAATAGCGAAGTAAATGTACCCTCCGCAGAATTCTGATAATTGGACGGGATGTTCGTAAAGAAGTCAAATCCCGTGAGCTCTTCCATCTGCCGAATGGTCTTTTCCTGCTTCGTCCCGGTCTCATGATTCAGAAGGAAGGCGGCGCCTTGGGCTGCCGTCACCTCTCCAGCGGCATTGAAACTGACCTTCATGATGCACTTGTAGTAGTCGGTAGGAACGGGGCAAGTGACACTATTATTGTCTTTCGCATCCGTTTTGTATCCTGCACCGAAAATGGCGCCTGTGACTACATAGAGAGTATCGCGTCCTGTGGAGGCTTTCCCCAAGTTCTGAATGGAGGTCTCCAATTCGTCCCAGTCTGTTGCGTCTCCGGCATTGAAAGCACTTGTCTGAGGCGTCATGTTGGAGAAGTAGTTCGTCTGGTACATCTGGTAGATGGTCGTCCGCCTGTCGTTGGACGCCACCTGATGTCCGCGGGTGTAGCCGCCGCTGTAACTCGATGAGAGTTTAGGCTGCCAAGACTGGTCCAGAGCAGGGTCGTACTGCCAGTTGTCTCCACGCGTCACATTCCACGGGTACGCTGTCGCGTGCATCGGAAATGCCGCCCAGAGTGCCGCCTTCATTGTCTTGTCGTACAGTATCGTGTAGTTGCGATACTGCTTGTTGTTGTACATGAAGGTATGAGTTACGACCTTCTGGTTGGAATTGCCGGATACGTCGTATCGTTGCCACTTGGACACGGCATCGCTGCTGCTGAAGTCCTTCTCATTCCCTGAAACTGCCGATCCCGACAGTTCCACCGCCGGGATCTCCCCACAGGAGAGATATCCCGGCTTGGAATCTGCGGTGTCTCCACCCCCGGAGGTTACGCCCCCGGATGGGTTTCACTCGCTAAGTTCGTAAAGATCTACATTATAATACTCAGACCCATCTGCCGATGCATAATTGCCAAAACAATTGTATTCTGTTCCTGATCTAAAACGAATAGCACGACTTGTATTATTCGTTCCATTATTCGTAATGGTAAATGATCCGTAAGATGTGGTGGTAGCGACCTTCCATACAGTATATGCTGAAGCAGAAGTCGGTTTTGAAGTATTCCTTCCTAATGAAGTCTTCTTGCTAGCGCCAGTTACGTAAGTAGTAGTCCCGGAGTTATCAAAAGCTAATGTTTGATAAGTATTAGAACTGATTGTAACATCTTCAATAGTGAATTCACATGCTTCAATTTCAGATGTCTTAAGTATTTTATTATCAGCAATATCTACAGAAACGCCTGCGATAGTTCCAGCTGAAGTTCCTGGATGTGCAAGGACATAACCATTGGATACAATTAGATATGCTTTTCCACTTGTATACTTTGTGGCTTTAACATAATAGACATCGCTAGTGCTAACGTCTTTCTTAATTGTTATCTCTTTATATTGAGGATCAGAGGTATTGCCATTCCTATAAACTTTAACGATTCCAAGAATTATAGCATCGCCAGATGTCGGAGCCTCGGTTGTGGATGCAACGGTTATAGTCTGCGCGCTTTCGCTGGCTGAACCACTTGCACCTGAAGAGATGCTTAGGTTCATCCCGCTTTCTGTAGAAGTGACAGCTGCCGTATAACCAAATTCAGCAGTTGTAACTGTGAATGTAGCTGAGGTGGAAGAAGCCGGAATAATGACCTCCGTCTTACTTACTGTAAGAGTTGACTTTAACTGTGCCACATTTATAGTAGAGGTAATAGAGTGATTGGCTGCAGACCATAGAACAATAGTACCATCTTTAGCAGTGGTCGTATAGTTAGGAGCAACGGAATAAACGATAGATCCAGCATCTGCAATAGCTTCTGTAACGCAGCCCGTAACTGAAGCCACCTCGACATCGTCGGTAAAGTTCATCACGGTATAAGCCTCGGTAAGCTCAACATCAGAAACGCCAACCGCAGGAACATCTGTAATGCTTGTAGGGATAATTGCAGGATCCGTATTGGGCTTCGATATAAAAATACGTCCGATACCGATATTATTCTTGGCCTTTGTATAGCCAATCTTTACATATCTATGTGATGCCGTAAACGCATTAGTTGTCGTGAACTCAAATTCGGTCGTGCTTGATATCTCGAAACTTTGGACCTCAGTCCATGCATCACCGTCAATTGAACTGGAAATATTAAGGGTGGAATTAACGTTACCGGAACCGGCAGAGAACCCCTTTACATTGAGCTTCACTTGACCAATCTGAGCATCTGTCTTAACGATAATATAATGGTTAGAGGTGCTGAATTTAGGAAGATATGGAGCATTGGAAGATTTATAATCCGTGGCATCTGTATTAACAGTAACGCCCGCGATAGCACCCAAATCGGCACTTGACAAGCCTTCAGTATCGGTTTCGGCAATAGACTCCCAATCAAGTGTTACATAATCAATTGTTTCCTGACGGACACCATCTTTCTCAAGGTTGATACCCAGGCGTTTGACAGCAGAGCGCTCGATTGTCTTTGCTGCAGAAACCGGATAAACATAGGTCGCGCCAGAGGTGATGACGGTAACGGTACCAGTGTAGCTACCAGGAGCAACAGCCATATAGACCTTCTTGGCATTGGATGCTTTGGTTGCAGACCCAACTGCGAGAGTCCCCGATACGGTGGTGGTCACGGCGGTTTCAGCATAATCCTCATCCGCGATACTCAGTGTGCTGGCATCAGAAGGATCGACAGTCCTTAGGTCGAATTCAAAGGAGCCAGCGATTTTGGAAGCCGCCTCGAATTTCACACTCTTGATGTTTTCCTCTGCATATGTGCCAGTGGGAGAATAGATATCGAATTCAATGATACCCCCAAGATTGTAGAAGGCAACAGCAGTAGTTTCATCGGAAATTCCACTTGTCTCCTCGATAGCATTAGAGATAGGGAACGGTTTGGAGACCATAGGCATAGCATTGGCCACAAAAGTTTCTCCGTTCTGGCTCTGCGCCGTCGGGAAACTAAGCTTCGCAATAGGGGTCTTATTGTTGTTTGATGCGTAAGGATAGCTAGCGTATGCAGTAGCACCTGCGCTTAGAAGCTGATAACTCTTAATCTTGAAAGTGACAGGGCTGGTGGAAGCATCAATTGCGCTTTTGTTATTGTAAGAATAATTGCCTTCACTGACTGATGCCCATGTATTCAGTTCATCGGTAGATTCCCACTGAAGAAACATACCATTATCGTCGGAACCAAGAACGGACTTGGTATCCGCAGTGTTAACAGCAGAATCGCCATTGCAGACGGCAAAAGTGTACTCATGAAGGACAGGTTCTTCAATAGTCTGTTCCTTGTTGCATGAAAAGGCGAGAACCATAGCTGCTATGAGTCCGCCAAAGACAAGTGTTTTCTTCATAAGGCCATTGAAACTAAAGAATATCTACATCATCATCGTCACCACGGCCAAAATACTCGGTCTGGTTGTTTGAGTGTACACGATTAGGGCTTCCGCAAATTACCCCCTCGAATCGTACCACGAGGGTTTCAGTAGTTGGTTTTTCGTAGAAAACTTTTTTCATAAGTAAATATTAATTAGTGAGTTGAACATTCAAAATCCCAAAGGTGCGGCGTAGGCCCGGCTATGCTTAGACGGACCATAAGTGCATTATTGTACCTTATGTTTTCAATTGATTTCACTGCTACTACTTCTTCTTCAAGTCGCAAATTTAACAAATCATCTGCTCATAAGCAAAAGAAAAATCAAGAGTTTTTAATAATTTTTTCAACAATGCGAACATGATTAATTCTATGCCAGCACTGAGTCCACTGGGATAGTCATGACAAATAAAAACAGTGCCCGTGAAATCACTCTCAGGCACTGATTCTACTCAAAAGTTATTAGAAAATAAATTAACATGCAAGCTAATTATTGCTTTTTTTAGTGTGCCGATAACGACAACAGATATTCCATTGTGAGCAAAGGCATCTTTCAAACAGATGCCGTGCGGATTTCCCCGGGCGGCTTTTTTGTCTGGAATGTACGTGCGAAGGTGGAGAGGGTAGTTGCAGAAGGGTTCGGCCCGAAAAAATACCCTTCTGCAACTACCCTCTCTATCTTCGCTGAGTGGATTACTGCCGATGAGTTTTGGACGAGGTCCAATTTTAGTGGCTGGACCTGGTCCAAAGAGTATGGCTTCTAGGGCCATCAGGGGCACATGTTGTGGACCAGGTCCAAGGCATCAAATACGACCGCGTCCAAAAACATACTGGACCAGGTCCAAAAAGGCAGGAGACCGCGACCAAAAACATGCTGGACTTGGTCCAACCCAGACGATGTGAAATGTTTTTCTGCGCCGACTGGCTTAAGCCGTTTCGTAATGCATTGTAAATCAAGGGCGTGACAAACGCGCCAATCCAGTCGTGCGCGACACAACTCACTACAGCGCCGCGAGGTGCGAAAAAAGCCGAAACCGCACCTGAGAGGCCACCCAACGCACTCGCGAGGTGCGAAAAACGCCAAAAGCGCACCCGGGAAGCCACTCAAGCGAGCCGCCGCAACGTGCAAGAAGGCAACCATAGCCGGTTGCCCTCACAGAAGCCGCCCCTACCGCTGCAGGCGGGCGATTAGATCGTCGCCGAGAGCTTCTTTCACCTTGATGTGCTCCAGGACGGCTGTTACGAAGGAGTTGGATTCGAAGTCGCCGCGAACCTGCTCAAAGTCCATTTCCTTGATGATCTTGGTGCCATCGGCCCCGAAGCCGGTCATGGCGGAAAGGCTGAACTCCTTGCGGGCATCCTCGTACAGCGTTTTGTCCAGCCCTATCACGGCGTCTTTCCACTGCTGCACGATAGAGATAACCTGCTCAGCCGTAATTGTTTCCGGGTCTATCCCGAAGAAGTCCTTGTACTGGCCGTATGCCCATGTCCACTCATAGGTGTAGTAGTTTTTGTGCATCTGGGCAAAGGTCCGGTTAAGTTCTTCCAGGGAATCCAGCGCCCCGTTTTCCACTCTGTCCAGCACAGAAGACACAACCTCCTTGGGCGCAATCATTCCGCTTAGGTCTATCCAGTTGCCGCAGCCTTCGGGGATGTCCGGAACCAAAGCCTCGCGGATCTGCTGGTCCGTGGCGCCGGCGGGCAGATTCTCAAGCCTTTTTATAATAGAATTGCCAAGGAACTTGGTAATCGCGGTTTGATAAAAACGTATCCCGTTTCGCAGTGAACTGTTGCGGATTTTTGTGCTGTGATATGAATACACATCGGATAGTTCGCCGGAAGAGTACTGCAGGTTGTGCAGCAGCTTTATGCCCTTTATCATCTTCTGAATGGTAAAGGGACTCAGGAGGTTATAGTTGATGCAGTCCAGGCGGTCGGGATCACTGCGGCCGTCGCGCTTGGGCCATTTCTGCGCATCGCGGATTGTGCCGACGCTGCGAAGATTAACCCCGGGGACCAGATAAGTTGTATTCTGCTGCTCGATAAGATAAGAGAACGGCAGATTGGAAGTGTCCGAATGGGTAACGTGCCGCCCCATCACAAGGGAAAACGCACCCACCCGGGAAGGCCAGAGGATGTAGGAATCGGACGCGGTCTTGGAGCCCCTTTCCAGAATGCCCTGGTGGATGGGACCAAGCTTGTACATGTGATTGCTCTGGTTGGAGCCGCTGCCGGCGTTCATGAACGAGAACATGCCCGCAATCAGGAGCGTGCTCTTATGGTGCGTCACGGTGAAAGGCCCGGCGAAGATGGCGCAAGCCTCACCGTTCTCCCCCTGGCAATTGGAGAAGAACAGCGAATCCGATGCGCTGTACCCATGCCCAAGCTTGCAGGCCTGGCCCACAAAGCAACGGGTAAGAGTGGTATTGTCCTCCACCGAAGTGCCGCTGCAGATTATGAAATCGTCGGCAATTACTCCATGGCCGATGCAAACCGGAGCGGCGTCATTGCTGGTAATGGTGCCGTTGCGCAGACGGCTTGCCCCGCTTATGACAGCCCTGTCCCCAACGCATACGCCATTGATATACCGCGTATTGCGAATGGTAACATGCTTGCCGATCCTGCCCACCGAACTCCTCTGCCGACGGGAAAAGTCGTCAATCATGGCATTGAGGCGGGAGATGAGCTCCGGCCTGTGGCGATACATGGCCAGCACGTACGCCAGCTGTGCGCTCAGCCGCTGGAAAATCTTCACCTCGCGGCCGCCGGTCTCGTTGAGCACCGACACCTGCACGCCGTTTCCGAAGGAGCACTCCCCGTCAACGAACATGAGGTCCACGTTCTCTATGCAGCTGCCTTCGCCTATGTCGTAATTGGCAATGTAGTTGGACACATTGTCTATCAGGCAATTATCCCCTACCCGCACATTGTGCAGAGTGGAATGGCGAATCCCGGAAGGCTTTACAACGCCGCCCGGCAGGGTAAAATCTTTCTCGAAACAGCCGAGTTCAATATACCCGGAAAACTGCACATCCCGGAAACGGGACACGTCAACGGTTTGGGCCGATGTGCGCACAAGCGACCAGTCGGCCGCATGGCAACCGACAGCCTCCAAAGCGGCGATTTCACCTGCCGACAGAGTTCTAAAGTTGGACATCTATACTTGTATTTCTTTGATTTCTACTTCGTTGCCCCTTAATAAATAGGTGTGCTCGCTGCCGCAGTGCGGACAAATTTTCCCATGCTGCACGGTGGGAAACTCCTTCCCGCAGTCTTCGCAGTAAGTGACTGCGGGAACGGTGTTTACCTTTAGTTCGCATCCCCTCAAAAGGTCTTCTTTGTCGGCCGCCCAGCGCCAGCAGTCGGTGAGGTAATCGGGGATGATTGTTGACACTTCCCCGATATTCATCACAACCGTGGACACATGCTCTACCTTGTGCTCCTCGGCGACCTTTTTCACATCACGGATGATGTAGAAGACTATTCCAAGTTCGTGCATTCTCTTATGACTTCTTGCTGAACAGAATCTTACCTGTGCGCTTAATCATATAAGGAAGGATGCCGCCGAACTTGCCTTCGGAAGTGCGCATGTGGCTTGCCTCCGGATGTACCCTGTGCAGGTGGATGGCGTCGAAGCCGCACTTGGTGGTGCACACGCCGCAGCCTATGCACTTATTTTCATCAACTACCGATGCGCCGCAGCCAAGGCAACGGGCGGTCTCCTTGCGAACCTGCTCTTCGGTGAGGGTGCCGTGGTATTCGGCAAATTTGCTCTGAGGCTTGTAATCTTCCGGTGACTGACGGGAGGAGTTGTCGTAGCTTTCTACGGCAATGTCCTTCTTGTTCAGTTCGATGAAATCCCTGCGGTTGCGGCCGATGGTCATGTGACCGTGCTGCACAAAGCGGTGTAGTGATTCGGCAGCCTCTTTACCTGCAGCGATTGCGTCGATGGCGAACTTGGGACCGGTGAACACATCTCCGCCGACGAAGATGTCAGGCTCGGCAGTCTGATAAGTGAGCTTGTCGGCAACGGGATAAACTCCACGGAAGAATTCCACCTTAGTGTCCTTGAGCAGTTCTTTAAGTACGACAGTCTGGCCGATGGCAAAGATTACAAGGTCTGCATCAAGGGTGATAAGCTGGCTCTCATCGTACTCGGGAGCGAATTTATGCTCCGCATTGAAGACGGACGTGCACTTCTTGAAGACGATGCCGGTGACTTTGTCCGTGCCCAGGACCTCCTTGGGACCCCAACCGGGATTAAGGACCACTCCGTCTTCGCGAGCCTCCGTGCGCTCCTCAAGAGAAGCGGGCATAATATCCTCTGTCTCAAGAGAAAGCATGGTGACATCGGAAGCACCGCTGCGCATAGCGACACGGGCCGCGTCGATGGCAACATTACCGCCGCCGACGACCACGACCTTACCGGAAACCTTCACATCGCCGCAATTGGCCTTGTGCAGGAAATCGATGGCTGTGGTTGTGCCTTCAAGCGTCTCTCCGGGAATGCCGGGCAGACGGCCGCCCTGGCAGCCGATAGCCACATAGAAGCCCTTGTAGCCCTGTTCGCGGAGCTGCGCGATAGTGATATCCTTGCCGACTTCCACGCCTGTGCGGATTTCTACGCCGATTTCTTTCATGATATCGATCTCGGCCTTAAGGACATCTTTACCAAGTTTATATGAAGGAATGCCATAGCGGAGCATGCCGCCGGGCTCTTCGTTCTTTTCGAAAACAGTGGGCTTGTAACCCATTGTGGCCAAGTAGTTTGCGCAGCTGAGGCCGGCAGGACCGCCGCCGATGATGGCAATCTTTTCCTCCCATCTTTCCTGTACGCTGGAAGCGATATTGATAGCGGGGACGAAGCGGGTTTCGGCCTTCAGATCCTGTTCTGCGATGAATTTCTTGACAGCGTCGATGGCAATGGGCTGGTCGATGGTGCCGCGGGTGCAGGCATCTTCGCAGCGGCGGTTGCAGACGCGGCCGCAGACTGCCGGGAAGGGATTTTCGCGCTTGATGAGCTCCAGCGCCTCCGTGTATTTGCCTTCGGCTGCTTTCTTTAGGTAGCCCTGAACGGCGATATGTGCCGGGCAGGCAGTCTTACAAGGCGATGTGCCGGTCTCATAGCAATTGATGCGGTTGACGTCGCGGTAGTCTTCGGTCCATTTTTCCGGACCCCATTTGCTTGCGTCCGGAAGCTCGTGCTTGGGATACTGGACGGGGCCTTCCTTGGTGCAGAGCTTCTGTCCAAGCTTGACGGCACCCGCAGGGCAGTATTCAACGCAGCGGCCGCAGGCGACGCAGTTCTTGGGATCAACCTCCGCCACATAGGCGCTGCGGCTCATATTGGGCGTATTGAAGAGCTGGGAAGTGCGCAGAGCGTTGCAAATCTTGACATTGCAGTTGCAGATTGCGAAAATCTTGCCTTCGCCGTCGATATTTGTAATCTGGTGAACGAAGCCGTTGTCCTCCGCTTTTTGCAGAATCTTCATGCACTCGTCGTAGGTGATGTAGTGACCGCGGCCGGTTTCGGCCAGATAGTCGGCCATGTCGCCTACGCCGATGCACCAGTCGCGGTAATCGTCGGCACAGCCTTCGTCCAGTTTCTTGCGGCCGTAGCGGCAGGAGCAGATACCCACGCCGAGGTGGCCTTCGTAACGTTTGAGCCAGTATGAAATATGCTCGATGTCAATGGATTCGTTTTCCATCGAGATGGCTTTTTCGACCGGAATAACGTGCATGCCGATACCGCTGCCTCCCATCGGCACCATGGGCGTGATCTTCTCCAGAGGGAGGAAGGTCATGCGCTCGAAGAACATTGCCAGCTCGGGGTGTTTATCCATCAGCTCAACGTTCATGTTGGTGTATTCTGCCGATCCGGGGACGAACATCGGCACCCAATAGATGCGGTCTTTACGTTCGTATGTGGTGCCGGGCACAGGACCCTCCTTGGTGTATTTGTCGCCGTAGTCGTATTCCAGCATGCCGAAGTAGGCAAGTTTGTCGAGCAGGTCGTCAAAGCCTTCCACCGACGATGCATAGTGCTTCTGGCGGTTCATTTCGTGAAGTTGATCCCTTGTCCAGTGCTTGCGGACTTTGAACGGATTGCCGGGCAGCATGTCCAGTAGCAGATCCAGGGCCGCTTCGCGGGTTATGGGGTCCATCTCGTCTTCGAAGATGCAGGCCAGGCCCCAGTACTCCGGAGCTTCGGTGGTCATTTTGATTTTGCCTGGGATGCGGTCAGTTATATGACGCACCAGCTTGATCAGCTTCGGATTCGGGTTTTTGTCGCCAAAATGCTTTGGGACAAATTTTTTTGACATTTCGGGCATAATCGGTTATCAGTTTAGTTTTATTGTTGTTTCCAGTTTTTCACTTGCTCGAGGAGCCAGTTTGCGAAGACATCCACGCCTTCGCCGGTTTTTGCACAAATGGGAATTACCTGCGCTTTGGGATTGCGCATCCGCACATATTCCTTGCATTTTTCAAGGTCGAAATCGAAGTAAGGCAGAACGTCTATCTTGTTGACGATTACCACGTCGCAGATTGAGAACATGAGGGGATATTTGAGAGGCTTGTCATGGCCTTCCGGCACCGACAGGATCATGGCGTTTTTGCAGCTTCCCGTGTCGAATTCCGCCGGGCATACCAGATTGCCGACATTCTCCAGGATAACCAGGTCCGTCCCTTCGAGGGAGACGTTGTCAAGGCCCTGGCGGGTCATTTCCGCATCCAGGTGGCACATGCCGCCGGTGTGGAGCTGGATGGTCTGAATGCCTGTTGCCTCTTTGATTTTCACGGCATCCACGTCGCTGTCTATATCGGCCTCCATTACTGCTATTTTCAGCTTGTCTTTGAGCAGGTTCAGGGTGCTTATAAGAGTGGTGGTTTTGCCGCTGCCTGGAGAAGACATTAAATTAAGGAGGAATACTCCCCTGTCCTTCAATTCTTTACGAAGATTATTCGCGTCTTTGTCGTTGTCTTCGAAGACGCTTTTTTTGATTTCGATTACTTTTACTTGATCCATATTGTACACGTTGCAGCCTGCAATTTAAGCATTTCGGTCGATTCTGCCAAATTTTTACGTATATTTGTGTCCCAATGTTGGAACTGTTACTTATAGCGTTAGCCTTGGCGATGGACTGCTTTGCAGTTTCCGTCGTCTCAGGGGTCATTGTCCGCAAGGCGGATACTCCCCTTATGCTCCGTCTGGCCTTCTTTTTCGGCTTTTTCCAGGCCATGATGCCTCTTATAGGCTGGGCTCTTACAAGCCGCTTCAGTGCGCAGCTTCAGTCCTGGGATCACTGGATAGCATTTGCGATGCTCGCCTTCATAGGCGGCAAAATGATTGCCGATTCGTTCAGCAAAGAAGAAGAGAAATCCCTGAACCCCAGGCAGTTGAAGACGCAGTTGGCGCTTGCTGTCGCAACAAGCATAGACGCCCTTGCCGTGGGAATCACCTTTGCCTGCACCGGTTACAATACTCTGCGCCAGATGTGTGAGCCGCTTGTTATAATCGGCGTCGTGTCGTTCCTGCTCAGTCTCACGGGATTCTCCCTCGGCGTACGCTTCGGCGATGTCGTGAACAAAAAAATGCATCCGGAACTACTTGGCGGGCTTATTCTTATCGGCATCGGCATTAAAATACTTGCAGAACATTTGGGTTATGTTTAAAAAAAGCATTGTTTCAGTCTTTGCCGCCTTGCTTATCATCGGCTGCGGCAATCCTTCCAGCAAGAATAAAACCAAGGCTCCGGAGCCCGATCCGATAGCTCAGAAAATCGGGCAGATGAGCCTGCGGGAAAAGGTCGGCCAGCTGTTCTGCGTGAGGCCGGAAGCCTTTGACGTGAACATTGTCTGGGAAGACAACGACCAGCTTGCCGCATATAAAGTGGGCGGTGTAAGCGAGCGTATGCGCTTCACAAATGCACATTACCCTGTCGGCGGCATCATCCTCTTCGCCCACAATATCCAGAATCCGGACCAGCTCAAGGTGTTCATCGACACGCTTAGGCGCTTCAACGGCGATCCGCTCCTTTACATCGACGAAGAAGGCGGCCGCGTTGCCCGCATCGCCAATAATCCTGTCTTCAACGTGCCCAAATATGCATCGATGGGAGCCATCGGCAAAAGCGGGGACCCTCAAAAGGCATACGAGTGCGGCAATACGATTGGCAAATATCTAAGCACCTACGGTTTCGACGTCGATCTCGCCCCTGTTGCCGATGTCAACACAAACCCCCGCAATCCGGTAATCGGAACGCGCGCTTTTTCGGACGATCCGGCGCTGGCTGCAAAGATGGTATCGGCCTACATCAAAGGTTTAAAAGACGCCGGTATTGCGGCCTGTGTCAAGCACTTCCCCGGTCATGGCGACACAAAGACGGACAGCCATTACGGCTACGCGCAGACGCTGAAGACCTGGGACGAAATGAGCAGTTGCGAAATGCTTCCTTTCAAAGCTGCAATATCTGCCGATGTTCCCCTTATCATGACGGCGCACATTGCAGCACCTGCAGTAACCGGCACTTCCCTACCTTCAACACTGTCAGAAGTAATGCTTACGGAAAAGCTTCGTAAAGAGCTTGGTTTCAAGAATATAATCATCACCGACGGCATGGCAATGGGCGCTATCACCCGCCAGTATAAAAGCGGCCCGGCAGCCATCATGAGCATCCAAGCAGGAGCCGATATAATCCTGGGCCCCAAAAACTTCACGGAAGCCTTTGACGCAATAATGGATGCCGTCCAGAAAGACAGCACCCTGACAGAATCCAGAATCGACGAAAGCGTTTACCGCATCCTCTCCCTCAAAAAGCGGCTTAGAAGCAGCAAATAACAACCACAGGACCCTTGACTTTTGTCGAAGAGTCCCGTGGATAAATTGTCTATGCCAACTTCTTGATATACGACCTTCTGCGCTTTTTGCATTCCGGATTGAAGTCCCTGAACTGGCCTTGATTCTTTGTATTGGTTTCAAGGATAGCGTTGGACTCCGTCCAGACAACGCCCTCTTTGTGGAACTTCTGGAACAGGTCCATGAACACTAGTGTGTTGATACCGGAGTTCTGATAATCCGGATGCACGCCCACAAGAAGCAGTTCTACGCCTTCTTCGTGCTTCCAGAACATCGACTTAAGAAGATGCCACCAGCCGAAGGGGAAAAGTTTGCCGCGGCATTTCTGGAGCGCACGCACAATCGAAGGCATCGAAATACCGAAGGCTACAAGCTCCCCTTTGTCGTTTTCCACGCAGGACACATAGTCCAGATCCAGGATGCTGAGGTAGAAGCCCAGGTACTTGTCGGCCATGTGCTCGGGAAGGACTGTGAAGTTGTAAAGGTCTTTGTAGCAGTCGTTTATGCATTTGAAGACCTTGTGGCCGTAATCTTCCTTCTTAATGATTTTGCGGGTAAGGGGCCTCAGATGCACATTCGCCCTTTGGGAAATGATCTTGTAAAGACGGTCCCAACGCTCCGGCAGTTGATCCGGAACATAGACTTTGTATTCTATCCAGTCGGCATCTTTTTCGAAGCCCATGGCGGCGATATGGTCGTTGTAATAAGGATAGTTGTAGATTAGAGCCATGATGCTCAGCTGGTCGAAGCCTTCCACCAGCATGCCTTCCGGGTCAAAGTCGGTGAATCCAAGAGGGCCGACAACAGAGTCCATGCCCTTTTCGCGGCCGAACTCCTCTACTTTGTCCATCAGTGCCTTGGAGACTTCCCTGTCGTCGATGAAGTCTATCCAGCCGAAGCGGACTTCCTTGTGGTTCCACTGCTCGTTGGCTTTGTAATTGACGATGGCTGCAACGCGGCCGACAAGCTCGCCGTCTTTGTAGGCAAGATACAGTTTGGAATCGCAGAATTCCTGCGCCGCACCTTTTTCCTGGTCCAGGGTGTCCATCTGGTCAAACTCCAGCGGCGGAACGTAATAGGGATTGTCCTTGTAAAGTTTTTCGGGGAAATTTACGAATGTTTTCAGTTCCTTCCGGGAGGTAACTTCCTTGATCTGAACAGACATCGGCTTATCTTTTAAGTATTTTTATGCTAGTTTCTTGATATAGGAGCGGCGGCGTTTCTTGCACTCGTGGTCAAAGTCCATGAACAGGCCCTGGACCTTTTCGTTGGTTTCCAGCATGGCGTTGGTTTCCATCCACTGGATGCCTTCTTTATGGAATTTGGCAAACAAATCCTTGAATATCAGCGTGGAAATGCCAGAGTTGCGATAGTCCGGCCGGACGCCGATCAGGAGCAGCTCTATTCCTTCTTTCTTGCCCCAGTACATGGCTTTCAGAAGATGCCACCAGCCCATGGGGAAGATCTTACCGCGGGATTTCTGAAGCGCGTCGGCCAGGGAGGGCATGGAAATGCCGAAAGCCACCAGCTCCCCTTTGTCGTTCTCTATGCAGGAGACGTATTTCAAGTCCAGGATGCTGAGGTAGAATCCCAGGTATTTTTCCGACATGTGATCCGGCAGGACCGTGAAATTGTAGAGGTTCTTGTAGCACTCGTTGATCAGGTTGAAGACCTTGTGTCCATAGTCCTCATTTTTCACAATTTTACGGGTGAGGGGCTTGATGTGCACTTCGCTGTTGCGGCGGGCGATCAGCTCGCTCAGACGCTCCATCCTTTCGGGCAGCCTGTCTTTGAGATAGACTTTGAATTCTATCCAGTCGGCGTCTTTTTCGAAGCCCATGGCGGCGAGATGCTCGTTGTAATAAGGGAAGTTGTAGATGAGGGCCATGGTGCTAAGGCGGTCGTAGCCTTCTACCAGCATGCCTTCCGGGTCGAAGTCCGTGAAGCCCAGCGGGCCCACGATGGATTCCATCCCTTTTTCCCGGCCGAATTCTTCCACTTTGTCTATCAACGCCCGGGAGACTTCCCTGTCGTCGGTGAAGTCTATCCAGCCGAAGCGGACCTCCTTGTGGTTCCACTGCTCGTTGGCTCTGTAGTTCACAATGGCGGCCACGCGGCCGACCAGTTCCCCATCCTTGTAGGCAAGGTACAGTTTGGAGTCGCAGAACTCCTGTGCGGCACCTTTTTCCTGGTCCAGGGTGTCCAGCTGGTCAAACTCCAGCGGCGGAACGTAATAGGGATTGTCCTTGTAAAGTTTTTCGGGGAAATTTACGAATTGCTTGAGCTCCTTGCGGGAGGTAACTTCTTTAATATTAACAGACATTGCGTCAGAGGTTCGGATTTAGTTTCGAAGTGCGAAGTTAATGTTTTTGCCCAAAATAACAAAATATACTCCTATAAGATATTTCTTTTTCCCGCTAAAAAGTTGTTACTTTGTATTCTGTGCAAGACGGACGTTTCATACAGGTCATTCTCCCGCTTAAACTGGAATGGGAGCCCTTCTACTCGATGGAAGGCACGGTCTCCGTCGGCACGCGCGTCACTGTCCGATTCGCCCACAGGTCGTACGTCGGGGTAGTATCGGCCATAGATGCAAAGCCGTCAAAGGAGATGAACATCCTCCCTGCAGGACTGTCCTCCCTCCCGCCGGTAACGGAAGAAGAAATCCGCTTCTGGCGCTATCTGGCCGATTATTACCTATGCACGGTAGGCGAAGTCTATAAAGCCGCATATCCAAGCCTCAAGACGGAGCAGGAAGCCGTCGAGGTCCGCATCCACGAAAGGCTCGAAAAACGCCTGCTGGCAGTGCAGTCAAAATTGGAAAAGGCCAAGAAAGACAGCGTCCGAGAGCGTTACAAGGCCGATCTTGCCCGCCTTCAAGCCATCCTTGAAGGCAACCGCCCCCCATTTCTCGAAGGTGACGAAAACCCTCTTTCCCCGCAATGCGAGAATGCTTGCAAGGATATCCAGTCCGCATTCTTTGCTGGGCGGACTGCACTTTTGGAAGGCGGAATCGGCGCAGAGCGTCTTGCCATCGGCCTCGAACTGGCCCGCCGCACTCTATCGGCAGGTAAAAACGTCCTCCTTCTTGTGCCGGATATTGCACTCACCCGCCATCTCGAAGAACAAGTGGCGGCAGTGTTTCCGGACCTTCTGGTTTACCACAGCGCCCGCACTTCAGCCGCTCGCCGCGCAGTAGGAAGCGCAATCCGGAGCGGAGTCCCTTACATTGTCCTGGGTACCCGCAGCGCCCTTTTTCTTCCGCATCAAAAATTGGGGCTGATAGTTGTGGACCAGGAGCAGGACAGCTCCTACAAACAAGACTCGCCGGCACCGCGTTACCATGCGCGCGAAGCTGCCATTTTCCTTGGCATAACTCATGGCGCCAACGTTCTGCTGAGTAGTGAAACCCCGTCTTTGGAATCTCTGTATAACGTTGAAACAGGCCTGTTTGCAGGCATCAAACTACAGCAAAGCTTTCAGCAGGAAACCACCCTCGTCAATATATCGGTCGAGCAAAGAAAAAGAGGCATGGCAGGGGCCTTTTCTCTCAAGCTGCTGTCGGCAGTTAAAGATGCATTGGATGCTGGGGAAAAAGTACTTGTCATAAGCCGTTCCCGCCAGGCGCAGGAAGAAGACAGCGCAGAGTTTAACCGTCTGTACCCTGCCATCCCGGCCGAATCAATAAGCTTCATAACCCCTGTCGGCATTAAACTTCTTCCCGCCCAAGCATTCCCCCTCGCCGTCATAATTCAGGCCGACAGCCTCCTCGGCAAAGAAGACTTCAGGGCCGACGAGAAAGCCCTGCAAATGCTTCGCCAGATTCCCTGCCGCAGGCTCCTCATCCAAACCCGCGAAGACAAACACCCTGTATTCCAGGCACTTGTTAACGGCCTCTCGGGGCTTGCCTTCCTTCAGGAGCGCCGCGCATTCGGCTACCCTCCCTTTTCCCGCATGATAGATGTCGTTGTGACGGATAAAAACGAAAAGCGCCTGGATTACCTCTCCGAGGTACTCGTCGGCACAATCAAATCGGCCCTGCCCTCAGAAGTGACAACAATAGGGCCATTTACCCCCATGCATAGCTTCCCGGAAGCCTCCCCGGTCCGGATTATTCGACTCCTCTTCCCCAAAAACAGTAGCCTAAGATGCTCCAAAGCCATCCTTCTATCCACCGTCGCCAAGGTGGAAAAGGAGCGCAAATACCCCGGCCATATTCATTTTGACGTAGATCCGGTTTAACGTTTTAGGGAGATTGGGATTAAGCAAGGAATCAGCGGATAGAGATTCGAGGATTCTGTGATTCGTGGGGCAAGATTCAAGGCTTCAGTGCCCCGGGGGCAAGATTCACGGCTTCAATGATTCGCGGTTCAAGGATTCTAGATTTAAGGATTCGAGAGTCAAGTCTTCAATGCTCTGAGATTCAAGGCTTCAGTGATTCGAGGTTCATGGATTCGAAATCCAAAACTTCAGTACCCCGAGATTCAAAGATTCGAGAATCAAGGATTCAGTGATTCGGTGTTCAAGACGGTATGCGAACGTTATTTGGCAGATACCCGTTCCAAGATTGAACAATAGCGCCCCCTCCGTGCCTTTGGACCTGGTCCAACACCTCCGCAGACTTCGACCATACACCTCTTGGACCAGGTCCACTGCTTATCTGGTCGAGGTGCCACAAACTTTTGGTCGAGGTCCAAAAAGAACCCTTGGACCAGGTCCACTACATCTGCATTCTAGCGCACTCTGAGCCACACTCGGTGGACCAGGTCCAGCACATAAAATTGGACCAAGTCCAAAATGTCTTAAGACCTCGACCGAATGTGCCTTGGACCAGGTCCACTGTTTATTTGGACGAGGTGTCATAAACTTTTGGTCGAGGTCCGAAAAGAACCCCTGGACCAGGTCCACCACATGTGCATTCTAGTGCGCTCTGAGCCACACTCGGTGGACCAGGTCCAGCACACAAAATTGGACCAAGTCCAAAATGCCTTAAGACCTCGGCCAAATGTGCCTTGGACCAGGTCCAATACATGAGATACCACTGAATCTCGACGCACGTTGAGATAGAGTCACTACCTGATGAGACATAAACATTCAAATCTTGGACGTGCTCTAATGATTAACTGGACCAGGTCCACTGTTTGTTTGGACGAGGTGTCATAAACTTTTGGTCTAGGTCCAAAAACAACCCCTGGACCAGGTCCACTACATGTGCATTCTAGTGCGCTCTGAGCCACACTCGGTGGACCAGGTCCACCGCATATAATTGGACCAAGTCCAAAATGCCTTAAGACCTCGACCAAATGTGCCTTTGACCAGGTCCACTGCTTATTTGGACGAGGTGCCATAAACTTTTGGTCGAGGTCCGAAAACAACCCCTGGACCAGGTCCACTACATCTGCATTCTACTGCACTCTGAGCCACACTCGGTGGACCAGGTCCAGCGCACAAAATTGGACCAAGTCCAAAATGCCTTAAGACCTCGACCAAATGTGCCTTGGAGCAGGTCCACTCCCCCAGCCGGCATACCTCCATTCCAATTCTCACCCACAGCAGCAGACTTCCATCCCACTTCCGTATCCCCTCCAGCAGAGTTCCATCCCGCCCATCTCTTCCAGACAGACTGCACCTACCTTTCATCCAGCAAACCAAATCCCCACCCAAACATCCTCTTCACCCTTCCCCGCAAAATCCCGCCAATCATTCACCTGTGGAACTTTGTGGAACATTTTATAGGGGAATCCGGAATTATTGATTATATTTGTAGGTTAAATGTAAACAACGTATGGGAAAAATCATTGCAATAGCTAACCAGAAGGGCGGTGTGGGCAAAACCACCACTGCCATCAACCTGGCTGCATCCCTTGCCGTCCTTGAGAAAAACGTGCTCATAATAGACGCCGATCCTCAGGCAAACACAACCTCAGGCCTGAACTTCGACCCGGAAAACACCAGTCATCGGACTCTGTATGAGATTCTGATCGGCAAGTTGGATGCCTCCGACGCCCTAATCCAGACAGAGCTTCCAAAGCTGCACATGATTCCTTCCCACATCAATCTGGTTGGTGCGGAGATTGAGCTTCTGGACACTCCGGAGCGGGAATCGGCCCTTAAAAAAGCTTTGCAACCCATAAAAGACAACTACGATTACATTATCATAGACTGCTCCCCTTCCCTTGGGCTTATTACCGTCAACTGCCTAACAGCGGCAGATTCTGTAATGATCCCGGTCCAGCCCGAATTCTTCGCCCTGGAAGGACTTGCAAAGCTTATCCAGACCATCCGTCTTGTGCAAAGCGGCATCAACCCGGCCCTTACAATCGAAGGGTTTGTGGTGACGATGTTCGACGGACGCACCAAGGTGCACAACCAGGTAGTCGCACAGCTGCGCGAGCATTTCAAAGACATGGTATTCAATACCGTAATCCAGCGCAGCATCCGTCTTAGCGAAGCTCCCTCCTACGGCAAGCCCATCATCCTTTACGATGTGATGAACAACGGCACATCCAATTATCTGAATCTGGCAAAAGAAGTATTAGACAAGAACAATGGCTAAGAATCAATACGGTCTGGGCAAAGGCCTGGGCGCCCTGCTGGGAGGCGACGACCTCTCCGAACTCCGCAAGCCCGTAGGCTATATCAACAAGGAAGTAGTATCTGCCGAAGGCAAGCCTCAGGACACGTCGGATGTCCTGCGCATCCCCATCGGCCTTATCGAGCCCAACCCTTATCAGCCTCGCATGAGCTTCGCATCGGAAGCCATGCAGGAACTGTCGGACTCCATCCGCACCTTCGGCCTCATCCAGCCAATCACGGTGCGCCGTAAAGGAGAGAAATACCAGATAATCAGCGGCGAACGCCGATACCGCGCCTGCATTATGGCCGGCATGGATATGATCCCGGCCTACATCCGCGACGCATCCGAGCAAGGCATGCTGGAGATGGCAATCGTGGAAAATATCCAGAGGGAGAATCTGGACCCCATCGAGGTCGCAATGAGCTACCAGCGCCTCATGGAAGAATGCCGTCTGACGCAGGAGCAGATGGCCGACAGAGTGGGCAAAAAACGTGCTTCCGTCGCCAATCAGCTGCGCCTTCTCAAGCTCCCCGCCAAAGTCCAGCACGACCTTAAAGTCGGCCTGGTGAGCGTGGGACATGCCAAAGTCCTTCTGGGCGTAGAAGACCCCGCAGTTCAGGAAATGCTGTGCGACCTTATTGTGAAAAACGGCCTTTCAGTGCGCCAGCTTGAGGATAAGGTAAAAGCGCTTTCCAAAGAGCCTGCCGGCGCGACCAATCAGGACCAGCCGCAGGAACTCCCGGAAATGTACTATCGCCTCCTGGAAAATGTGGGCCGATATTTTGGCGAAAACATCTCCCTTCGCCGCGGCAAGGAGGGCAAGGGCACGCTCACTATAAAGTTCGACTCCGACGCCCAGATGGAGGAATTCTTGAAGGCGCTTGATCAGAGATGAGGTTTCTCAAAGTCATAACTCTGCTCTTGGGTTTTGCCGCCTGTGCGCTGCCTCTGTCGGCCCAATATAGGGACGACCAGTTCAAGCGCGACGCCTTCACCCAAAACTATGCCGACACCACCGAAAAAACGGCGGCTGACACCTCTTCCATCTTCAATTTCAAAGAGTTCTTCGGCGGCCTGGCACATAAGAACACAGCCTCGCTGAAGAACCTTTCCATCGGCTCGGCTATCCTTATCGGCGGCAATCAGATTTATAATAAGCAGTACTGGAAGCTTCCCATAATCTATGGCGGCATAGGAGCCGGTATATACGGAGGCATCCATTTCGGCAATATGTACAAGCAGACGGAAGAGGCTAAATACAAGACCTTCAGCACTTTGTCTTATGTCGGTGCAGGCCTGTTCTGGTGGGGCTCGCTGATGGACGGAGCCATCATGTACAAAGGTACGCGCTCCCCCGACCCGGCAAAGTCCACCTTCTACTCCCTCTTCCTGCCCGGCCTTGGACAAATCTACAACGGTGAATTCTGGAAAGTGCCGCTCTATCTGGGCCTCATGGCCGGCAGCGTGCATTTTTACATAGACAACAACACCCAGTACAAGCGTTGGAAATGGATTCACAATATGGCCACGACCGACGAGGAAGGCGTTGAAAGGCCGCCCCAAAGCGGAGAAACCGCCAAGTATTACCGCGACGTTTACCGCCGATACAGGGATTATTCGGCACTTGCAATAGCTTTGGTGTATGTGATTCAAGTGATTGACGCCAACGTATTTGCGTACATGCAAGACTTCGAAGTCAACGATGACATCACCCTTCGCCTGGAACCCGCCGTCGTACCCATGCAGTATGCATCGGCCCCGGCTGTCGGGTTCTCCCTGGGTCTAAGATTTTGATTATGAAAAAACTACTTATACTTACCACCTGTCTGCTCCTGGGACTCCCGCTGCTGGCCGGCCCGGGCAATTACAAGAATCGCCGACAGCTGATAAAAGAAAACGAAGCCCTTCTAAAACGCATCGAAGCCCTCGAGGCGGAAATAGCGGCATTCAAGGCCGATGCGGAGGAACGCGAAATCATCGAGGAAGAACTCTCCGGAGAGAACGAGAACAAAGTATCGGCAGGGCTGGAGGACTATTCCACACCTTCGGTCGGCACTGATACCTTGCTGAGCCAGTGGTATATGCACCGCCGCTCCCGCATCCCCGGACGCGAGCAGTACAATATGGACTCAGTGCGCTTCACAACCGATGTGCCGGATTCGGTGCTGATGCGCAGGCTCGGCGCCATGAACGCCTTCATCTCCCTCCCCTACAACGAGACGGTCAAGAACTACATGATTCTCTATTCGGAGAAAATGCCCACGAAAATGGGCGAAATGCTAGGCCTGGCCGATTATTACATGCCCCTGTTCGAGGAAACCTTCCGCCAGTACGGTCTGCCTCTGGAACTGAAATACGTCTCAATCATCGAAAGTGCCCTCAATCCCAGGGCCGAATCACGCGTCGGGGCCAAGGGAATCTGGCAGTTCATGTATCGCACGGCCCTCAATTACGGTCTCAGGATTGATTCATACGTCGATGAGCGCATGGATCCGGTTTCGTCCGTCGATGCCGCCGCCAGGTACTTCCGCGATGCATATCGCATTTTCGGCGACTGGCCCCTTGCCATATCGGCCTATAACTGCGGCTCCGGAAATGTGAACAAGGCCATTAAAAGAGCGGGAGGAAAGACCGACTTCTGGTCCGTGTATGAATATCTTCCGCGCGAGACCCGCGGCTACGTTCCTGCTATGGTCGGCGCCATGTACGCCATCCGTTATGCCGCAGAATATGGCCTCAAGCCCACTCCGCTGGCCATTCCGGTGTATGTTGATACCTTCCACGTCAACCGCAACCTTCACTTTGCCCAGCTGAGCGAAGTGCTCGGCATTCCGATTGACGACGTGCGTGACCTCAATCCCCAGTACTACAAGGACATCATTCCGGGCTCTACCCCCGGTTCAGACGAGGTGCTTCGCCTGCCTTTCAACTATTCATCGGCATTCCTTGACATGCAGGACAGCATTTATCGCTACAAGGCCGATGTCCTTTTCGCCGAAAAGGTCCCGGACGGACGCGAAACCGTTGCCGGCCGCCCCGTCCCCACTGCCCGTCCTTCAGCTTCCGGTGGCAGCGGCCAGTGGGTTTATTACAAGGTCAAATCCGGTGACAATCTTGGCAAAATCGCCCGCAAGTATCACTGCACCGTAAAGCAGCTCAAAAACTGGAACGGCCTGAGAAGCGACCGCATCTCGATCGGCCAAAGGCTGAAAGTCGGTAAGCGCTAATACCATTTTATATGTCGCACTGGAGTTGTAGATTCAGTGTGTAAGCCGGTTCGTGAGTTGTTCTTAGGCATATTGCTGCCCGAAGATTGGCCTTCAGCGTAATTCTGTGCCTGCTTTTGGCAGCACGTTGGAAACTGTGCTTAAAGGAGCCGACCAGGGAAAGTGCCCCGCCGCGGCCGTAGTATGCCGGGACCGAGAATGTGCCCGGTGCGTCGCGTTCGTAAACGTAAATGCGGTCGTTCCAGGCGTCAATCCAAAACCCCGTCAGTCTAAGGTAAGTGCTCCAGACAGGGCTCTTATGTCCGCCTTCAAGATATGCCAGGCCGCCGATATTCTCGCAATGCACGCCCTCGGTACGCAATACCGCAAGCCAAGGGCCGAAGGCATAACGAAGATCGGCCCTAAGACTGCTTCGGGAGTTTTCGTAGTTCCGGTACCTTTCCGTAAAACGCAAATCCAAGTTCCAGGCCGATGCTATCTGCCATTGCCACATAGCGTAAACGCGTAGTTGAAAACGGGATGGCTCCGACTCCGGAATCGGCAGCAAGGCTGCGTCTGCAGTAAGAGACGCCCGGTGAACGGGGACGCTGCTGCCGAAGCCCGTCCGTCCGGCCAAAGACTTCCATCGGCCGGAAGTATATGAGGAGCCCACTGCAACGGCGTATTCGCCGTTTTTCCGCTCGCCGAATCTGCTGGGAACGGCTCTTAGCTGCAGGGCCAGTTTAACCTCTTCCCTTATCTTCCATCGGCCTGCAGCCTTGAACGCTGCGCTTCCAGGAACACCTATGCCGCGCCATGCCACTTCTGCGGCGTAATCGGCCCCTTTAATGTTCCAGCGGCTGTCTGCCGATATTGTCAGACCGCCGTTCCAGAGCACCGTTCCTCCTATTCTCCCATTGCGACCCGAAAAGTCCAAATGTCCTCCATAAACGCCTTGCGCCGCGGCGAAAAGACTTGCGTTGAAACGTCGCCACGAATATTCATAAGCCGCACCGCGGAGCACTGAGGATGAATTAAAAGACCATACCGGAGAAACGCCCGTAGAACGCCATATAAACGCATCGAGCGTTGACAGACTGCTCATTGAGAACCCCGTCCACGATGCCAGCCCCTGCCCATATCGAAGGTTGAAATCTCCTATTACAGCGCGCCCGAATCGGCCGGAGACATCGGCATGGAAAGTACCGTCGCCGCCTTTGAAAAACGGAGAGTATGAGGCTGAGCGCCAGGCTCCTCCCGCCTTCCACGAATCGCCGCTGAGCTTCAGTTTCCCGCCCGCCTTTTTCAATGTGCTCCGTAGCAGCGCTGTCGTATGCAGCCGCACCGTGTCGATATTTCCCGGAAGTTTTGAAGAATGCAGCGACAGAAAGGGCTTCAGCGCCTCGACGCATTCCTCTGAAAAGCCGTCCACAAGTGCCAGTTCCCCGTATGAAAGGATATCGCCTGCCCTGCCTCGGTAATCATTGATGCACGCCACTTGATAAGAAGAAAGAAACACACTTGGCTTAAGATGCGGATCATTTATCCGTACCTTCCCGGCGGCTTCAATCCTGTCTATCCACTCCTCGGGTATTTCCTCCTCGCACGATGCTCCGGAAAGGTACATCGCCGCCTTCAAAACGCTCTCTTCCTGGGCCGATGCGAGGCTTCCGGCAAGGAAGAATGACAATGCGAACAACAATTTTCTCATGGTCCAAGTTAGTCAGGAAAAAGAGCATTTAACACCCCCTGTTGATAACTTGTCATGTTTTGGAAGTATTTTTACATGTTTTTTATTATTTTTGCAGGAAGTAACCGATTTTTCATGGAAAACAAAATTCATCTGCATGATAAATCTTTCAAAATCTTCATCCCCAACGAAGATATTGAAAAGGCAATCGATGCCGTTGCAGCCCGCCTCAATCAGGATTATGCAAGTTCTACAGACGAGGATCCGGTAATTCTCCTATGCACACTTAACGGCGCCGTCATCTTTGCGGCAGAGCTTCTGAAGCGCGTCAACTTCCCTCTTGTCCTGAAGGCCTGCAAGCTTTCCTCCTACGAAGGCACGTCCACAACAGGCGTTGTCAAAACGGAAATCCCCCTTCCGGACAATCTGGAAGGCAAAAAAGTACTGATTGTGGAAGACATCGTGGACACCGGCGGCACAATAGTGGCCCTGACGGAGCAATTAAAGGCAAAGAAAGTGGCCGACGTCCGTGTATGCACCCTTCTTCTCAAAAAAGACGTGTACAAAAAAGACGTTAAACTGGACTACGTCGCCATGGAAATCCCCAATCGCTTTATCGTAGGCTTCGGCCTCGATTACGACGAACTTGGTCGCAATATCAAAGACATATACGTATTGGACGAATGAAATACTACATTCTCTTCGGCCCTCCGGGTGCGGGAAAAGGCACCCAGGCCGGCGCTATGGCAGAGCGCTATAATCTCTGTCACATCTCTACGGGAGAACTCCTCCGCAGTGAAATAGCTGCAGGAACGGAGCTTGGCAAGCAGGCCAAAACTCTCATCGATGCAGGCAACCTTGTTCCCGACGAGGTGGTTGAAAGCATGATAGAAGCAAAATTCCGCTCTACCAAAGGCGTGGACGGCTTCCTCCTGGACGGTTTCCCCCGCACCATCGCACAGGCAAAAGTGCTTGACGAGATGCTGGAAAAACACGGCGAAAGCGTTACCGCATGCCTTTCGATAATGATTCCGGACGCAATGGTCCACGAAAGGATATCTCACCGCGCCGCCATCGAAGGCAGGGCCGATGACGCCCGCCCCGAAATCGTGGAAAACAGAATCCGCACATACCACGCAAAAACGGAACCTATCATCCGTTATTACAAGGACGCGGAAAAGTATTGCGAGATTGACGGCACAGGAAGCATAACGGAAGTACACGACCGTATTTTCCACCTCATGGACCGCTTCTGAGGCTGTCCAAAGCGCCAAAAACAGGCCCGGAAGGACCTGTTTTCTTTTTAAAGATTTATGCGTATATTTGTGAAATTTAACCCACAAAAGAATGCACCGGATTTTCCTTCCGCTATATAAGTTCTTTGAGGCACACAAAGGCCTCATGTACGCCATTCTCATCGTCACAACCCTTATCTTCGGGTGGTTCGGCTCAAAGCTGCGCTATGAGGAGGATATAATCAAGCTCCTTCCTCGCTCCGCCACCTCAAACGAACTGGCATTCTCCGATATCGGCCTTGTAGATAAAGTGTTCGTCCAGGTTACTTCCAGGGATACTTTAAATCCAGTGGACCCTCTGGCCCTTGGCGACGCAGTGGAGGAATTCTGCCAGATCTTGGAAGAAAAAGACCGCGACACCCACTTCATCGCCGGCAGTCTGTCAACCCTGGATATGGACACCGCATTCGGCGCCATGGACTTTGCCATGGCCCATATCCCTTCTTTCGTTGACACGGCCTGGTACAGCACTCTGGATAAGGCCCTGCAAAGAGAATACATCGACGCCCAAATGGCCGAAAATGCCCGCCTCGTAATGGAAGACGAGACAGGCGAAGACAGCCAAATGGTAGCTATGGACCCGCTTAACCTCAGGGAGCAGGCCCTTGGCAATCTGTTCGGCGAGGGCAATGTCATGGGCGGCTTCAACATGGACGACGGCCATTTCTTCTCAATGGACAAAACCGTCGCCCTGGCCTTCATAACCCCTTCATTCTCATCCACCAATTCGGGCCAGGCCACTCGCTTTGTAAAGATGGTAAACAAGGCGAAAAAGGAATACGAGGCGGCCCATCCGGACATCCGCATCCTCTGCCACGGCAATCCTCAAGGAAGCGTAGCCAATGCCGGCACAATAAAGCACGACCTGGTCTGGACCATCGGCCTGTCCCTGCTCCTTATTCTGGTCATCATGCTCATGAGCTTCCACAACCTGTACTTCGTGTGGCAGCAAGTGGTTCCTGTGCTTTATGGCGCAGTTTTCTCGCTGGCATGCATGTACTGGCTCAAGGGCTATATGTCCCTGATGGCTTTGGGTATCAGCGCCATTGTACTCGGCGTCGCCATTAGTTACTGCCTGCATGTACTGATTCATTTCTACTATGTAGGCGATGTGGAAAAGATGCTAAGGGACGAAAGCACCCCCGTTTTCCTCGGCTGCATCACCACCGTGGGCGCCTTCATGGGCCTGCTCTTCACGGAAAGCGACCTTCTAAGGGATTTCGGCCTTTTCTCAACTTTCTCGCTCATCGGCAATACCCTTTTCGCACTGGTATTCCTCCCTCATTTTTTGAGGCCGCAGCAGATTCAGTTCAAGCGCAGCCACGGTTTCCCGCTTGTGGAGCGTATAAACAGCCTGCCGTGGGACAGGAACAAATGGGTAATCGGCACGCTTATAGTCCTTATAATCATTGGCGTAGCCTTCTCGCCTAAGGTAAAATTCGACAGCGACCTCAGAAACCTGGACTACGACGATCCCGACCTCACCGAAAGCACCGTCCTTTACAATCAGAAGAATTCAGACGGCTACGTTCACATGTATTTCGCAGCCTGGGACGATGAAAGCCTGGACAAGGCCCTCGAATATAACAAGGCCCTCTTCCCCGCCCTGGATTCCCTTGCCGATCTTGGCCTCGTAAAGGCCTACAGCCCTGTCACCAAGTTGCTTCTGCAGTCGACAAAGGACCAGGAAACCCGCATTGAAGCCTGGAATAAGTTCTGGACAAAAGACCGCGTTTCCACCCTCAGAAGGGACCTTGCGGAATCGGCCCGCAAGAATCAGCTTCCGCCGGATCTTTTCGATCCCTTCGTCAACCTTGTCACAGCTTCTTACGAGCCCGGCAATCTCTATGAGTCCGACGTAATCCCGACAGGTCTGATGTCCAACTATGTGGAGCGTCAGGCCAGCGGCCGATACATGGTATTCACCGACGTCGCCTACGATCAGAAAGACCAGGACATCGTCTGGAATCCGCTCGCATCGATTCCGCACATCATAGTACTGGAGCCGTTCTATTATTGCCGCGACATGGTGGAAATAGTCCACGACGACTTCTCCACCACCCTCTTCATTTCCAGCATCTTCGTTCTGCTGGTGCTCCTTTTCAGCTTCCGCAATATCTGGATCGCCCTTCTCGCTTTCCTGCCGATGTCCATCAGCTGGTATGTCCTGCAAGGGTACATGGCAATCCTGGGCCTGGAGTTCAACCTCATCAACATCGTCATCTCCACCTTCATCTTCGGCATAGGCGTGGACTACAGCATCTTCGTAATGGAAGGCCTTCTTGCCGATGCCAGGCGCGGTGAAAAGAGCATCCTCTCCTACCACAAGGTGGCCATTTTCTACAGTGCGCTCGTCCTTGCCATCGTTACCTTCTCCCTGATATTCGCAACTCATCCCGCCATTCATTCGATCGGCATAATTACCCTGATCGGCATGGCATCCACGATACTTATCACATATTCGCTGCAGCCTTGGGTTTTCCGCCTGCTGATGCGGATACCTTTCTTCCGCAGGAGTTTCCGAATTCCAGATTAAACTATGAACCTGACCGCCCAACTATACCTTAACCTTATCCGCGGTGGCGCCGCCCGCCTTGCTGAGGAGCGCCAAAGCATCAACGACCTGAATGTCTTCCCCATTCCGGACGGAGACACGGGCGACAATATGTACATGACCATCGATGCCGGCAGCCATGTCCCGGCAGAAGCGTCGCTCGGCAAAATGGCGGAGGCAATATCCCAGGGCATGCTTCTGGGAGCCCGCGGCAACTCGGGCGTAATTCTCTCCCGCATTTTCGCCGGCATAGCCAAAGGCCTCAAAGACAAAGAAGAGGCCGATATCGCATGCTTCACCGAAGCCATGAAAAAAGGCGTCGAGGAAGCCTATCATGCGGTTGCAGAGCCTGTGGAAGGCACGATTCTCACCGTCCTCAGGGAAGGCGTGGAAGCCGCGGCCGGATCGGCCAGCCTGGAAGAATTCATGGACCTTTGGATAGCAGGCATGGACCTCAGCCTGCAGCATACCCCGGAGCTTCTGGCTGTACTGAAAAAGGCCGGCGTGGTTGACAGCGGCGGCGCAGGCCTGCTCCTTATCGGCGAAGGCATGAGAGATGCCCTGAACGGCAAAATTATCGCCAACAATCCCGGCGCAGTGGCAAGCACCGCCGGCGGTCCTGTGGACCTTAACGCGTTCACGGAAGACAGCATCCTCGAATTCGGCTATTGCACGGAGTTTCTTCTCCGTCTCCAGCGCAGCAAGGTCGATCTGGACAGCTTCGACGAATCAGTAATCCACGACTGGCTGCAGACAAGGGGCGATTCTCTGGTCTTTTTCCGCGATGGGAGCATAATCAAAGTTCACGTCCATACCAAAGACCCTGGAGCCATTCTCTCCCGCTGCCGCGAGTGGGGCGAATTCCTCACAATCAAGGTGGAGAACATGACCTTGCAGCACCATGGCAACCACATGGACGAGCGTTTCCGGACGGCCCGCAAAAAGCTCGGAATAGTGACCGTAGCAGCAGGCGAAGGCCTCACCGCCACCTTCCGCGAAATGGGTGCCGACATAGTGATCCAAGGCGGCCAAACCATGAATCCGCCCGTAGAAAGCTTCCTGGATGCATTCCGCGAAGTAAATGCCGATACCGTCCTGGTATTCCCTAACAACGGCAATATAATTCTAACCGCCAGGCAGGCTGCCGCGCTGTACACTGATTCGCGTATCGAAGTCATCCCCACAAGCACCCTCGGAGAAGGCTATTATTCCCTCGCGAATCTAAATGCCGATCTTCCCGTCGAGGAGATGACATCAAGCCTCAAAGAAGCCGCGGAGTCGGTCACCACAGGTCTTGTCTCCAAGGCAATCCGCGATGCGGAAAACGCCCGCGCAAGTGATTATATCGGCATTTGCGGGAAAGACATTCTCACTGCAAGCCCTTCAAGGGAAGAAGCCGTACGCAAGCTTGCAGACAAACTCCAGGCCACCCAGGCCGACATACTCATCCTCTTCTCCGGCAAAGACGTGCCGTCCGATGAAGCCTCCCGCCTGCAGGGAGAACTTGAAATTGAATGCCCCCGGACGGAGGTTATCCTCCTTGACGGCGGCCAACCAGTATATGACTATATAATCGTATTATGCTAAAACTCTACACCGACACAGACACCGACTTCACCCCCGCCCTGGCGGCCGAGTACGGTTACAAGCTAATCTCAATGCCCTATAGCATTGACGCAAAGACAACCTATCCCTACATCGACTTCGACACTTTCGATGCACATGCCTTTTACGATGTGCTCAGAGGCGGAGTGCTTCCTACCACAAGTGCCATCTCCAAGGAGCAGTATCTCAACTATTTCAAAGAGGATTTCGCCGCCGGCAACGACATCCTGTACGTCCACTTCTCAAGGGCCATGACCAATACCTTCGACGCAATGGACCAGGCCATAGCGGAACTTAAAGCCGAGTATCCGGCAACTCGCTTCGAAGAAATTGACACTAAGGGCATTACCACTATCAGCTATGCTATAGTCAGAGAAGTAGGCGACCTTGTAAAAGCAGGCAAAACCCTGGACGAGGTCCTCGAATGGTCCCGCAAGGAGGTGGATAAATTCGCCATGTACTTCTTTGCCGATGACCTCAAGTTCTTCCGCAAGAGCGGCCGCGTAAGCGGTCTGGCGGCCACCATGGGCACGCTTATCGGCGTAAGACCCCTTATCCACATGAGCCAGGAAGGAAAAATGGTATCCGTCGGCACTGCGAAAGGCCGTGTCAAGGCCATGGACTATCTCGTTAACAAAATCGGCGAATTGGGCGACGATATCGCCAATCACCGCATTTGCATCGGTCACAGCGACTCCCCCGCCATCGCGCAGGAACTTGGCCGTCTCATCGAAGAGAAATACGGAAAGCAGAACATAGTATATGTGGACGTAAATCCCACCGCCGGCAGCCACTGCGGCCCCAACGGCGTTGGAGTATGCTTCCACGCAATACACCGCTAAGCATTATGATTACCGTCAAAGAAGTGTCGTCCTGCAAGGAAAGGAAAGAGTTCCTTAACTTTCCTCTGGACCTGTACAAAGGCAATCCTTACTACATCCCGCCCATGTATATGGACGAGAAGAAGATTTTCGGGAAAAACTATGTGTACAACACAAGTTGCGACTCGGTTTTCTTCAACGCTTACAAGGATGGCGTAATCGCCGGACGTGTTCAAGGCATAATTCAGAAAGACGCCAATGCCAAAAACTCTCAGAAGAGGGCCCGCTTTACCAGGATAGAAGGCATCGACGACCCCGAGGTTTTCAAAGCCCTGATGGATGCCGTGGAAGCATGGGCCAGGAAAAACGGAATGGATACCATGCAGGGACCCATCGGCTATTCCGATCTTGAGAAGGAAGGCCTTCTCATCGAAGGCTTTGAGACGCCTGGCAACTTTGTCACCACATACAACCTTCCGTACTACCAGAAGCATATCGAAGCCCTGGGATATGAGAAAGAGGCAGATTACACTGGTTCATTCCTTTACGGACCGGAATCTGAAGAAACGCTTCAGGAAATGCAGCAACTTGTCGATTTCATCTTCAAGCGCTATAAGCTGCATTTCGGCGAATCCAAAAGCGGTGCCGATTTCCTGAAAAAGTATGCCGACGGCATCTTCAACCTCATGGACAAATCCTACGAAGGGCTCTATGGAACAGTTCCCTTCACCGACGGTATGCGCAAGCTCATGGTGGACAATTTCGGCCTTGTAATCAGTCCTAAGTATTCTGCCATTATTCTGGACGAAAACGATCGGCCAGTTTGCTTCGGACTTGCCATTCCTTCGCTTAATAAGGCCTTCCAGGGCACCAGAGGACACATCACTCCGGGAGTTGCAATCCGCTTCCTCCAGTGTCTCAGAAAGCCCGAAAGCCTGAACCTGTGCATAATCGGCGTAGATCCTGAATATCTTAACCGCGGCGTGTCGGCCGCCCTTTCACTTGCCATCATGAAGATGCTCAAGGACACTCCGACACTGAAATATGCCGACACCTGCATAAACCTTGAGGATAATTACGCAATTCAAAACCAGTGGAAGCGTTTCCGCCGCGACACGCCCAAGCGCTACCGCTGCTATGTTAAACCGCTTGTCAACCAGAGCAAAGCCGATAAAGCCTGATGATCAAGATATTAGTTGACTGCTTTGGCGGCGACCATTGCCCGGAAGCCCCTGTATCAGGAGCCATTGCGGCCCTGGAGAAGAATCCCGATCTGCACCTTCTTTTGACCGGTGATGAGAATCTGCTCAAGAAAGAGCTGGAAGGCAAGCACTATGACAGCAGCCGTTTAGAGATTATCCATGCGCCTGAGGTCATAGGCTGCGATGAAAAGCCAACCGACGCAGTCCGCCTGAAGAGAAACTCGTCAATGATGAAGGCCATAATTATGCTCAGGGACTGCGATGACATTGCCGGCATGGTTTCGACCGGTTCAACCGGGGCCCTGGTTACAGGCGCGCTGGTGCGTCTAGGCCGAATCCCTGGAATCATCAGGCCTGCCTTCTGCCCTATCCTTCCCACAATGGACGGCAGCCTGGTAGGCATCTGCGACAGCGGAGCAAATGTAGAAGTTACTCCCGCCCACTTAAGGCAGTTCGCAATCATGGCTTCCCTGTACATGAGCAATGTCTATGGCGTGAACTCTCCGCGGGTGGCACTTCTTAATGTCGGCAAAGAAGCGGAAAAAGGCGACGAACTGCGCCAGGAGACGTATAAGCTGCTGCAGGAAACTCCTTCTGTCAACTTCGTCGGCAATATGGAAAGCCGCGACCTGCTGTCCGGCAATTACCACGTTATTGTGGCCGACGGCTTCTCCGGCAACGTCCTCGTCAAGACAACGGAAGGAACTGCCCTTCAACTGCTTAAGAAGCTTAAAACAGACATTTACAGCCGCACTGTCTATAAACTTGGCGCCCTTTTGATGAAGAAGATGTTCCAGGAAGAAAAGGAATTCATGAATTATCAGAATTACGGCGGCAGCGTGCTCCTTGGAACATCAAAGGTGGTTGTCAAGGGGCACGGCTCCTCCAAAGCGTCAGCAGTGGAAAAATGCATAGAGCAGGCATACAGAATGCAGCTCAGCGGCCTGTCGGAAAAGATAGAAAGCGAAATAGCCCGATACGAACATTACGAAGATTAAAATACCATGTTTAAAAAAGTACAAACCATCCTGGCAAAACAGCTCCGTCTGGATCCTGCCAAAATCACTCCTCAGTCTCTTATAAAAAAAGACCTGGGTGCCGACTCGCTGGACATCCTTCAGCTCCTGATGCGTATCGAAGACCAGTACGGGATTGTGATTCCGGATCAGGCCCTGGCCAAATTCGAAACAGTGGCCGACGTTGTAGCTTACCTTGAAAAACAAGAAATAAATCTCTAATATACTATGGTTCAGGTCTATTGCAAAAATACCAAGGAGACAAAACGTTTTCCGGAAGGGACGTCTCTTGTCCAGATGCTCTCAGAATTCGACTGCAAAACGCCCTACCCGATTGTCTCTGCAAAGGTAAACAACGTATCGCAAGGCCTGAAATTCAAGGTCTATCAGAACAAGGACATCGAGTTTATCGATGTGCGTGAGCCAAGCGGCATGCGCGTCTATTGCCGTTCTTTGTATTTCCTTGTTTACAAAGCGGCATCCGACGTCTTCCCCGGCAGCAAGCTCTACACCGAGCATCCGATCTCCCACGGCTATTTCTGCCACTTAAGGAAGGCCGATGACAGCGAACTCACAACCGAGGATCTCAAACTTTTGGAAGAGAGGATGAGACTTCTGGTGGAGAAGGACATGCCCTTCCACCGCTATGACGTTCAGACCGACCGCGCTATCAAGGAATTCCGCAAAGCGGGTTTCGAAGACAAGGTGCGCCTGCTTGAAACCAGCGGCGAAGCCTACACAGATTATTACACCCTCGGCGAAACTGCCGACTACTTTTACGGCAAGCTGGTCCCTTCGACTGGCTATCTGAAAGTATGGGGCATCCTCCCCTATCACGACGGCTTCCTTCTTCAGGTTCCTTCACGCGAAGACCCTTCAAAAGTATGTCCCTTCGAAGACCAGCCCAAGACATTCGAGATGTTCAAAGAGGCTCTTCGGTGGAACATAATCATGGGCCTGAGCACAGTAGGAGACGTAAATGAAGCCTTCCTTAACGGCCGCGCAAGCGAGCTCATCCAGATAGCCGAAGCCCTCCAGGAGAAGAAGATAGTCCAGATTGCCGAAGAAATCGACCGTCGCTGCCGATGCGAAAATCCCCTCAAAGTTGTCCTCATCACGGGACCTTCTTCATCGGGTAAAACAACCTTCTGCAAACGCCTGTCCATCCAGCTCAAGGCCTGCGGTCTCAAGCCCATGTCGATGAGCACCGACGACTACTTTGTAAACAGGGTTGACACGCCTAAATTCCCGGACGGATCGTACGATTTCGACAACTTCGACACCGTCGATCACGCCCTCATGGAAAACGATATCATGAAGCTCATCGCTGGCGAGCAGGTCTCGGTCCCGGAATACAACTTTGTCACAGGCCTTCGCGAATACAACGGGAAGACAATCCAGCTGGGCCCCGGCACCATCCTTCTGATTGAAGGTATCCATGCCTTGAATCCCGCGCTTACTGCCGATATCCCCGACAGCGCCAAATTCAAGATTTTCATCAACACTCTTACCGGTACCCTTCTTGACGACCACAACATGATTCCCACAAGCGACAACCGCCTCCTGCGCCGAATAGTACGCGACTATAACAAAGGCGCGTTCTCGGCCAGGGAATCAATCTCCAATTGGCAGAATGTGCTGGATGCGGAGCAAAAATGGATTTATCCCTTCCAGGAGACTGCCGACGTCATGTTCAACAGTGCCTACCTTATTGAATTCGCCGTGCTGAAAAACCACGCTGAGCCAATCCTCCGCAGCGTTCCTCAGAACAGCGCAGAATACGCAGAGGCACACCGTCTTCTCAAGTTCATCCACTACTTTACGCCGGTGCCGGATAAAGAAATTCCCGCCACATCGCTGCTGCGGGAATTCATCGGCGGCTAAACCTTCAGAACCGGATTTGCATAAATGCGAAGCAGAATATCCCGAAGCTCTTCGGGGTATTCTTTTGTTATACCGTCAATGTGGTTTATGAAGGTTTCTTTTTCCTGATCGGTATAGCTGTGCGTACGTTTCCCGCTTAGAATATCGGCCGCAATATAGTTGTTCGGATAAAGCCGATACGCTTGCCTGATGCGTTTGTCAATGATGGCGGCAACTTCGCGGTTGAATGCGCTGACGGGAAGGCCGCGCAGGGGCTCAAACTCCTCAGCTGAAAGCGGTTGGCACACGTTCAGGTGTACGCGTCCCTTTGGCTGCGTGATGCCGGTCATTATGCTGTTGAAATCCTCGCCCGGCTTTTTGATATAGGGTTTTCCCGAAGATGTGGCATATAATTCCAGGGCTTTAAGCTCATCGCAGGGCTCCCATTCGTAAGAAATGGAAAGCGGAGCGATATTGAGCTCCGACAGAGCTTGTATTTTGTCTGAGCCACCGCTTAGGCCGAACATTTTGATGACTCCTTGGTCCGTGACGTCGTAGCCGTCCTTGGTGCGCCCGTTACGCTGCGCAATCCAGACGCTTTCGCCCTTTTGCAGGATGCAGTAGCGAATATACTCAGAGGTATATTGCGACTTCAGCAAAAAGTCGCGGGCCGATGTAACAGTTCCCGGACGCTCGATGCGGAACATTTTGTTGCTCTTCCCTACATCGATCACCATCTGCCCGTGCATAAGGTTTGCGCCAAAGGTTATTTCCGATGTTTTGCGCCCGGCATCAAGCAGCAGAACCTGCAAGAATGCCGCATCCAGCATAATGTCCCGGTGATTGCTGACGAAAAGGTAATTCTTTTCAGGATCAAGCCTTTCCATGCCGGACACGCTGAGGCCGTCAGTTGTACGACGGGCCACGGCATAAATGGCATCGTACATGAAACGATGTTGGAAATCATCCACCGTACGGCAACTGCCAAGCAGCGCCGCTACCTCTGTCACGGGACGTCCGGGAAAGAGATAGTCGCAGACCAGCGGGAAATACTTGTCTCCCACGAGGCGCTGCATTGCGGCAGGTATCTCACTGTTGTTGTATGGGCGTATATCGTCAAACATGCTTTTCTCGTAAATCTATGAATTTGACTGGCTTACGACTTTTAGCCGGGTGGTTTATCGCAGCAATCTCCGGCACTGGATACACCTCTATGCGAGGCGCCACCCGGATACGCGAACGGAAGCGGTCCTTCAAGTCTTTGACCGGGTCGAAATCGGGCTGATACTTGAGGCCGAGCTTTACCAGCACATCGTCGGTGCCGGCGTCGCTGTCCTGGACAATAACGACATAATTCTCTACATAAGGCGTATTGTCCAGCACATCGTTTACTGCCGGAGGATACAAAGTTGTGCCCTTGAGCTTGATCATATTGTTCTTGCGGCCCACGAGCGGGGTAAGCCTGTAGCTGTATCGGCCACATTTGCACTGCTCGGTGATCTTTGCGGCCATATCGCCTGTGCGGAAACGAAGAAGGGGCATGCCTTCTACGCCGAGGGTGGTAACGACTATCTCTCCTACCTCTCCGTCGGGCACCGGGAGATCGTCTTCGCCGATTATCTCGACTATGATAAGTTCCGGATGCACATGTCCGCCGCAGCCGTATGGGCATTCGGAGAAAGTGGCACCCATCTCCGTTGAACTGTATGTGGCAAACAGATCCACATCCCATTTTTCCTTGATGCGTCTTCCCAGAAGATTTAGCGAGAAATCCTGCTCCCGGAGGCCTTCACCTATGCCGATTATCCTGCGTATCGATGAATTCTTGTAATCGATTCCGTGCTCCTCGGCATATTGGATGAGGCGCAGAATGAAGGACGGGACACACATGATTGTGTCGGGCTTCAGGCGCTGAATCGTATCCCATTGAAGCTCGGGGATGCCATTGCCGACGCGGATGATGCTGGCGCCAAGTTCGCGGATGCCAAGGAAATAAGCCAGGCCGGCCATGAAACGCTTGTCGATGGTGGTCATCAGCTGAACTATGTCCCCGGGCTTCACGCCGGCGCAGGCGAAGCTTTTCTTTTCGTTGTAAGCAAGGCGCTGCAGGTCCTTTTCCGTACAGCCGAAGGTGACGGGGTCGCCCAAAGTGCCGGAGGTGGTTACATAGTCCACTATCTTCTCCTTCGGGCAGCAGAGGAACTCATCGTTGAAAAGCTGCAGGTCTTTTTTCTCCGTGAAAGGAATCTTCTGCAGGTCTTCTATCGTCTGTATCTTTGATATGTCGATATGATATTTTTCAAACATCCGCTGATAATAGCGGGAATTTGAAGCCAGGTACTGCAGGGCTTCATGCAGCAAGCCTTCCTGAAAGGCTTTGATCTCTTCGGGTTTTCTAAATTCTATATCCATAATCAGAATGACATGGAACGCATCCAGTCAATGAATTGTTTTTGCCAAGTGAGAGTTTCCTCATTCATCTTCTCGGGGTCTGCTCCAAAGCCGTGGCCGCCTGTAGCGAATTGCACATAGCTATGCGGGACATGATGATACCTGAGGGCCGAATCCAGAAGCATGGAATTGTGGTAATCAACTATGGGATCATCGACACAATTGAGCAGAAATACCGGCGGCATGTCGGTCCTTACGTGTTTTTCTGTAGATAGAGAGTCCCGGAGGACCTGTTTCTTTACTGAACGCTCGCCAAGAACGCCAAGGCGGGAACGCTTGTGGACGTAACGCTCATCCGACAAGGTGACCACCGGATAAATAGCAGCCACAAAGTCCGGTCTAAGCGATACTTCCGGCACTATATCGTAGCGTTTGAGGAAATTGGAATCGAAGAATTCGCCCGACATTGTGGCCAAGTGGCCGCCTGCCGAAAAGCCCATTACGCCCACTGGACCGTCGTACTGCTGCTTGACTAACTGGATTGCACGCTGAAGGTCGCAGATCATATCCGGATGGCGGTTTCCACGGAAAACCGTGCGGTATTTGGCCACATATTCCACCTTGCCGGCTACGCGATACTTCAGAACGTATGCGGCATAGCCTTCCGATGCCAGCCACTCTGCTACTCTGGAGCCTTCCGCATCTTTGTCAAGCCAGTGGTAACTGCCGCCTGGACAAATGATTATGGCCGCACGTGGTGTCGCTTGCGGCATGTAAGCGGTAAGGGTGGCGTGTTTGACACGGCATGAGGTGCCTTCCCAGATTTTTTGCTGGGCGCCGGCTGTCGTGAAAATCAGCAGCAAAACGGCAATAAGAATACGCTTCATAATACTATAGGCTTAGGTCCTGCACTGTCAGGAGCAGGTGCGTTTACAAATTTTAGGTTATTCGGACGAAGTTCCTGATGAATGGCTGTCAGGTACAAATCTTCATTTTCTTCGTATGCTGTTATTTGCATGTCGGGGTGAGTCAGAGCAGCAAGCAGGGCGAACACACCGCAGCCGGCATTGCCGATGACTATTTCATCCCCCTGCAGCGCATCTATCTGCTCATATACTGATGGCTTCAGGAACCTTCGGCATTCCAGCAAGGCGTCATGTCCGCGGTATAGATAGCGAAGACGCACCAGAGGAGCGCAGTATGCTGCATTTTCGCGCTGCTTCTGAATAGACGCATACCAATCCACATAGTGATGCCGAATCTGCTTTGTGACTGCGGCGATATCGGCACTTTGATCTAATGTTATGCGCTTGCCGACTTCCATGGAAAGACCCGCTCGGCGAAGGAGAAAGTCATGTTTGGGGAGCGCATAATTGAAACCGTGTATGCAAAGAGGCAGGACGTCCAGACCAAGCTCGCGGGCAGTGAGGAAAGCGCCGCGGTGGAAGCGCTGGATTTTGCCGTCAAGGCTGCGCGTTCCTTCGGGGAAAATAGCCAGGGAGTAACCCTGCCCCAGCATTTTCTTTACATGGGCATGGCATTCGGAAAGGCCCATCGAGGCCGGGAAAAAGCCTGCTTTTCTTATAACCGCCCCATAGAGAGGGAACTTCCACACCCAGTCATTGGTCATGAAAATGAGCTTGGGATGCAGGGCCAATAGGGCAAGGACGTCCAGATGGCTCTGGTGATTGCAGATATAGACGGCCGGTTTGGAGAAGTCTTCCCCATGAGGGTTATGCAAGGTGTACTTGCATCCCGGGACAAGCCTGATGGCCCAGGAAGCCACCGTATGGATAATGCGGTTGAAGGCGGCTCCTTTGGGGATGAACAAAGACAGCAGGGACAGCAAAGTCATGCACAGGCCCATCATCAGCGATATATACACGGTGCGGAGTCCTGAGCCGAGGGATATTGGAGCCTTGCGCGCTTTTCCATGTTTTGTGGTAAGCCAACGGAAAACAATGGGCGGCAGATAGTAGGCCATCATCACTACTGTTGCCATGCCCAGGATAGTGACAAGCCCCAGGGAGCGCATGGCAGGGTGACGGGCAAATACAAGCACGCCAATGCCGATGAACATGATAATGGCACTTAGCATGACGGCGTTCTTGTACGAATGCAGAATCTTCTTTCCTGTGGCCCTTTCGTACAGCAGACCTTCGGTTATGAAGATGCTGTAATCATCGCCCATGCCGAAGATGAAGGTGGCCAGAATTATATTCACGATATTGAACTGCAGCCCCGTCCAGCCCATGATTCCCTGAATCCAGATCCAGCTGACCGCAAGGGGCAGGAAACTGATGAGGCTGAGTTCAAGGGAGCCGAAGCTGAGCCACAGGAAAACAAACACGATAATGGAACAAAGCAGGCCGATGGTGTTGAAATCGCTGGAGAGTGCTTCGACAAGAACGTCGGAAGTGCCACGCTCCGGAGCAAAATCCACAGCTGCGAAATAAGCATGCGGCACTGGCTTCCATTCAGCCTCCAGCATATCGTAAAAAGGCTGGAAAGAATTGGCCGTGAAGCCTTTGTCAAGCGCAGCTTGGGCAAGTTCCGCTTTAACGCCGGAATGGCTGCTCCAGAATTCCGTCCACTGCTGCAGGCGCTGCGTCTGCTGCTCCTCCGAAGGAAGCGGAAATGCCGATGCATCGGCCCTCATGCTTTCAAGGATTGCGAAGCCGGCCTCTTGCTCCTGCGTCATATAATTGATATTGTGGAGGTTGGAGTCGAAGCTTACTCTTTTTCCGCCTATCATGAAGAAGACCGTCAGAAGTAGGAACGCCATAAAGAACCAGCTGCGGAAGGTAGGCGTTGTTCTGATGAAGCGGTCCAGGTCCAACTTGAGAACCTTGCGCGGCCCTTTGGCTGCCGGCACAAAAACGGGCAGGAAGAAGAGTACGAAGGCGATGGTCCCGACAAGCATCATGGCGCCGATAAAGCCGAAATCATGCAAAGCATCGGCCTTGAGAAGCAGAAGACCCAGGAAGGTGCCCACGGTGGTGATATTGCCGACAAGGAGCGGATTTACCTGCTCCGCCAGAGCTTTCCTCTTGTCCTGCTGATATTTAAGATGGTCAACATAGTGCAGAGGATAATTGACAGCAATGCCGATAACGCTGCATCCTATTCCAAGGACAATAAGGCTCACGGAAGTCTTGAAGCAGGCTATGAGGCCCAGGGCAAAGAGAGCGCCGGCCGCGATGGAAATGAAAATCCAGAGGACATCGGCAATACGTTTGTAGCTGAGCCAGAGGATAAGGCCTATCAAAAGCGCGGCAATGATAAGGGCGAAAAGCGAGTCCTTCTTGATTCTGGAGGCATTTTCCGCCGCCACTTCCGGTCCTCCGGTAGAAGTGATTGTCACAGAAGGAAAATCGGCCGCAGTTGCCTCTTTCACATCTTTAAGTGCCGATACAAGGGAGGAGTTGTTGGCACTTTCGCTGCCGCCGTAGGGAGAGTCGAAAAATATTATCCCGGTTTTGGAGTCGGAAGTGAATAGGCAGCCTTCTTCGATTTTGCTGTCTCCCCTTGCCTGCTGAAGACGCATCAGAACAGGGCTGAACAGATTCAGAGGATCCGACCTGAACCAGCGCGTCTGGATAGAATTGCCGGTGTATAAAGCCTCTTTGATTTGCGAAAGCCGCGCCGGAATATATCCCGGCTGGGCAAGCAGCGAGTCCATGCGGGCATAATCCCCTTCATTCAGGAAATAAGGCCAATTGGACGAGACGAATTGAAACACCTCCTGGACATCCTGATTATCGGCCGATGCTTCGATGGGAATATCGGGACAGGCGGCGTTCCAATTATCCTGAAACGCGTACATTGCGTCCAACTTGTCGTCCAGGCTGCCGCCGGTGAAGAAAACTGCAAATCTCTCCTGCCCTTTTGCCTTCTCCAGGCTTTCCCTTTGCTCCTTAGGCAGAAAGGCCGATATGTCTTCCTGAAGATGCAGGCGCAGTGCGCTGACAAGGCTTAATGCCGACAGAAAAAGCACAATGGCCACGGCCACGCTTTTATGCGATGACAGCCAGTCGTAAATATGGAGAACGAGCTTTTTCACGGCATTTCCCTATAAATAACAAATTTATATAAAATCTGGCGATTATAGGCCAGTTTATATAAAAATCAAGACCGCTATCTTATCTTTGTTGGCGAGCGGTCGTCGCCATCCGGCGCGCCGTAATAGTATAATGTTTAACGGGCTTGGTGTCCCAAAAT
>JAFUVU010000022.1 GCA_017477465.1 Bacteroidales bacterium | reverse complement strand
TTTGGGACACCAAGCCCGTTAAACATTATACTATTACGGCGCGCCGGATGGCGACGACCGCTCGCCAACAAAGATAAGATAGCGGTCTTGATTTTTATATAAACTGGCCTATAATCGCCAGATTTTATATAAATTTGTAAAGACAAGTTGCTTATTATGAAACTGAAAACCCTTCTCCCCCTCCTCCTTTTCTCCTTGTCGGCAATGGCACAGCCCGCCCCCGGTTCTTTCAAACAAACCTGGCAGAAAGGCCCTCAGTGGCTCCGCAACGCGGTTATTTACCAGATTTATCCGTCTTCCTTCAAGGATTCGGACGGCAATGGCATCGGCGACATCCGGGGCGTTATTTCCAAGCTGGATTACATCCAAAGCCTTGGCGTAAGCGCTATATGGTTCAATCCGCTCTTCGAGTCCGGCTGGATAGACGGAGGATACGACGTAAAGGACTATTACAGGGTAGATCCCCGCTTCGGCACCAATAACGACCTTGTGGAACTTATCCGCGAGGCTCATGCACGAGGCATGAAAGTGCTTCTGGACCTGGTTCCAGGCCACACTTCCGACAAGCACCCCTGGTTCCTGCAAAGCGCCGAAGATACAAACCTTCAGTACTCGGACTATTATATCTGGAGCGACAGGCTGCCGGACGCTGCGGCCGAAAAAGACCTGGAAAAAATGCTCCGCAGCGACAATCCCATGCAGAATACGCGCGGCAAGTGGATGAAAAGCGACTATCCGCGTAACAAGTTCTATTACAAGAACTTTTACGCTTGCCAGCCGGCCCTCAACTTCGGCTTTGCAAATCCGGATCCGTCCCGCCCGTGGGAGCAGACTCCCGACGCCCCGGGCCCCAGGGCGGTGATGCAGGAACTGAAGGACATTATATCTTTCTGGTATGAAAAAGGCGTGGACGGCTTCCGCGTAGATATGGCCGACTCGCTTGTAAAAAACGACCCGGACAAGTCGGAAACCATTAAATTCTGGCGGAATATCCGTACTTGGGCCGATGAAAACTACCCCGGTCACGTCCTTATGGCCGAATGGTCGGATCCCAAGTACGCCCTTGCATCCGGCCTGAATGTGGACATGTACCTTAACCGTACCACCAAGACCAACCGCCTGATGTACTTCGACCGCAAGCACCAGGCCAACGGCGGCGCGTATTTCACGCTCAATGGCTGCCAGCCCTCCACGATGGACCTTTACGGCAATCCCTGGCCTGCCGATGCGGTTGACTTTAGCGTATCGGCAGCAGGCGCTCTCAAAGAGTATTACAGTCACTATACTGACGCCCTGTCCTGGACTAAGGACTGGGGATACTATGCCTCCATTACAGGCAACCACGACCATCTGCGCCTTAATACCGGCGACCGCAACAGCCCCGATCAGCTCCGTGTGATGCTAAGCTGGATACTTACCACAAACCTGCCCATCCTGTACTACGGCGACGAAATCGGCATGCGTTCACTGGTTGACATGCCCAACGTGGAAGGCGCCAACCACAACGGTAAGGAGCGTGCCGGAGCACGCAGCCCCATGCAGTGGGACTGCGGCGAAAATGCCGGATTCAGCACCTGCGCGCCTGAAAAGATATACCTTCCCGTGTGCCCGGACTGGACCCCCGCAACTTCCTATCCTGCCTATAAGGCCTGGAAGGCGTCCGGCTCCGCAAAGCCCACGGCGAAGGGCGCCCCTACAGTGGCAAGCCAGGAAAACGACCCCGCCTCCCTACTTAACTGGACGCGTGCGCTCATAGCCCTCAGAAAAGACAACAAGGCCTTCTGGGCCGACAGCGACTTCATCCCCGTCTATAACGAGCAGCATCCCTATCCGATGGTGTATGTGCGCAGTAATGGCAGCGAGCGCTGGATAGTAGCGCTGAATCCCACTGGAAAGAAGCAGGCCGTAACACTTCCGGCCACCGTGGCCCCGGAAAAGGGCAAATCGGTGGCTCCGGAGCTGTCTTATGGCAAAGTGTCGCTTAAGGGAAACAAGCTGTCCCTGGGCCCGGTCTCAGTCTTTATCGGCAAGCTGCCGGCCCGTGCGTCGGAAGTCACCGTGTGCAGCTTCAACCTGCGATACGCCAATGACAAGGACCGCTATTCCGACGGCAGCAGCGCAGCCTGGAGCGTACGCCGCGATGCCGTCAAGCTATTCCTTGACACCGTGAAGCCGGACATCGTCGGCCTGCAGGAAGTAAGGGCCCCTCAATCGGCCGATTTCTACAGCTTCTTCTCCGACGAATACGGTTACTACGACGTCGGCCGCGACAGCCCGACAGGCGCTTCCGTTGCCGATGCCCGCTGCGAAGGCGTGGGCATCATGTACCGCAAAGACCGCTTCGAGCTGCTTGGAAAGGACTTTTTCTGGCTGGACGAAGATCCGGACACCCTCCCCGTCCAGAATGCCGACAAGAGATACGGACAGTGGCACTCCGCCTGCCGCAGGGTAACGGTCTATACCGTCCTCAAAGACAAGTGGAACGCCGGAAAGCTGGTTTATTTCTTCTCCACTCACTTCGACCACGTCAGCTCCGAAGCCATCCGTAACTCGTCCGCACTGATGGCCGAGAAAATGAAAGCTGTCAGCGGAGCCGTCGATCTCAAGTCGGCCGCAAGTGCCGTTATTGCAGTAGGGGACCTTAACACCACGTGGGACACCGACCACCTGGATGCCATGAAAGATGCCCTTCACTATGCAAGGACCGAAGCCCCCGGACTGGACGTCCATAGCGGCACCTTCAACGGCTTCGGACACGCAAACAGCCTTATCGACCATATCTTCTATGGCGGAAAATCAGTGATGCCCGTGGAGTATTGGGTAGATAAGACAGACTACGGCGTGCCCTTCATATCGGACCATTATCCCGTAATGTTCCGCTTCGTCCTTTAAGACTGGCCGATTTCCATAAGCTTTTTCTCGAAGTCTTCGCCGGAGTCCTTCGCGGCGTTGCGCAGCTTCACGCGGTAGTTGTATATCGTGGACGGCGCCATCTTGAGGAATGTCGCAATCTGGCCGGACTGATTGACACCGAGGCGTATCAAGGCAAAGATGCGCAGCTCGTTAGTGAGCTTCCCGGCAGGCAGGTCAAGGCCGATCCGTTTGTCTTCCTTCAGCAAAGCGTTCAGCTGGTTTACGAAGTTTGGGAATATCCCCAGGAAGGTGCGGTCGAACTCTTCGTACAGCACCTGCCGCTCGTTGTCGATAAAGTCATTTGAACGCAGCGCCTTCTGTATTTCCTGGATATCCATGTTCTTGGCCACGGCCCTGATGTTGGAGCGATAGCTCTCCAGACTGCCGATATGGGAAGAAAACATGGACAGGTAGCGCCCCAGGTAGAAATCCTTTATCTCGTTTGCCTCTTTCAGCTGTGCCACGTTCTGGGACAGCTGCTGGTTTATGCTCTTGATTTCCTTGTCGGCCTTGTGTATGCGGGAGTTCAGGCGCTTCAGCAAGACCATCACGGTCACGCTGAGGGCGAGCAGAAGTATGGATATGGTAAGGGAAATGGCGAGCCTGCGGAAACTGCTCCCGGTGGCATCCTCGTATGCCTGAGTGATTATCGGCATGAAGCTGGCAATTTCCATGAGGCAGATATGGGCGTCGGCATCCACTGCGTTGTTGTAAGCGAAGGTGATGTACCTGTATGCCCTTCTGATGTGCCCCATCTCCAGGCATAGAACTGCAGTCCTGATGAGCGAGCGGGACGTTTTTGTGCAGATGCTCAGGTCGTGCCTGGCGCTGACTGCGTAAGCGGAAAGGGCGGCCGGAAGATTGTTCTCCTCGTAGTATGTCTTGGCTATGTCGTAATACAGGAGGGCGAGTTGCCTGGCAGGAAGATCACCGCTTTCAAGATAACCTTGCAGTACGTCCCGAGCCTTTGCGTATTCTCCCTTCTCCATGTATTCTGCGGCTATGGAAGTGTAGAAATACCTCTTGTCCCGGTTCATGAGATCCCTTTTCTCGATTTTGTGCCTTCGCTCTATTTCCAGGTTTTCACTGTAAAGCTCGGGATCTATCTGGGTGGAAAGCCGGATACCGTGATACAGGTCCAGCATCACACGGCTGTGAGCTTCCTGAAGCGATATGGGTGTCTGTTCATCTACCGACACCCCTTCCAGTATCTCTTTTGCAATATAGAACATTCCGGAAAGAATATAGCGTGCGGCTAAATCCATTTCCGAGTCCAGAATTAAGTTTTTGTCTTTCAACTTCTGGGCGAGGTCGGCCTTTCTGTGGGCGTAGCTCAGTGCCGAGTCCATGTCGTATTTGAGGTACTCGTCAAACAGGCCGTCCATCAGCTGGTATCTTGCAGTGCCGTCTTCGGCCTGATAAAGGCGCGAGCGCATCTGGTCGATATGGGATTCCTTCAGCTTGACAATGTCATCATTCTGGGCAAGGCTGCGGTCCAAAGCATCGATGGCTTCCTGCAGGGACAGATTGCCGGGGAACGTGTCCGTGCAGGAGCAGATACTCACTGAAGATATGGCCAGAACCAGTCGAAGGCCTATGTACGCGTGAAGACGCATAATTTTGAAATAATCGCTTTACAAAATTAGCTAAAAAATCCTAAAGGCCGCTTATTAAGCATCTACTAAAATGCTTCGGTGGTCCTGTTTGTAAATATCTAAATATTAGCGAGTTAGAAAAATTTTAGGGGGGGGGGTACATCTACTAATTGAAAAAACGCCCTTTTCTTTTCGCGCGCGTTCTTATAAATTTGTGTAAAACCATGCCTCTAATAACTAATTCTAATCCTATATTTTTATGTTGCACAAAAGACTGTTCACTTTGCTGTCCGTACTCCTCAGTATGGCGCTTTCTTTTGGTGCTTATGCCCAAAAGCAGACAGTGAGCGGCACCGTGCTTGACAGTGCCGGCCCCGTAATCGGGGCGGTAGTGCAGGCAGAAGGCGCCAACGCTGTAACAGACTTGAACGGAAAGTTTACCATTTCTGTTTCTCCCGACGCGGTGCTGGAGATTTCATGCCTGGGTTATACGACCCTGCGTGAACCTGTCCGCGGCCGCCGCCAGATTACGGTCACCCTCGAGGAAGACAATCTCGTTCTCGACGAGGCCGTCGCCGTAGGTTACGGCACAATCAAGAAGACCAACCTCACCGGCGCCGTGTCCGTCGTGAAGGCCGAATCCCTGCAGGACCGTACCGCCCTGGACGTCGGCCACATGCTGCAGGGAACGGTTCCAGGCCTTAACATCACCTCCGGTTCCGGACGTCCCGGCCAGGCCGCCTCGCTGAACATCCGCGGTTGGAACTCCATCAACGGCGGCTCGCCTCTGGTTCTCATCGACGGCGTTGAAGGGGACATCCAGTATGTCAACCCGGTTGACGTGGACAATATCTCGGTCATCAAGGACGCTGCTGCGGCTGCCATCTACGGTGCCCGTGGATCGGCCGGTGTAATTCTCATCACCACCAAGAGCGGTTCCAAGGAGAAGGACGGCCGTGCAAAGGTCACTTACAGCGGCCGGTTCGGCCTTACCGCCCCTACAACTTCCACCGACTATGAGTCCCGCGGCTACGATTCAGTTTACATCAATAACCTGTTCTGGGGCACATACAGCCCGGGTACCCAGTACGCCAAGTACACCGATGAGGACATGTACCAGCTCTGGATCCGCCGTGACGACGTTACCGAAAACCCGGAGCGCCCCTGGGTTGTAATAAGCCAGGTTGACGGTAACGACGTGTATAACTACTACGCCAACACCGACTGGTACCACGTCCTGTACAACGATGTGAAGCCCACCACAAGCCACATGATAACCATGAGCGGCGCCACCAACTCGCTCAATTATCTGGTTTCCGGAGGCTACACTTACGAGCAGGGCATGTTCAAGGAAAAGCCCGACAATTACAAGCGCGTTAACCTGCGTGCCAAGATTTCCTTCGACGTAACCGACTGGCTGCGAATTGGTTCCAATACAAGCTACTTCAACAGCGCGTATTATTATCCGGGTCAGGGCGGTATCAACAACAACTTCTCCAAGAGTACAGTCCATGCTTTGGCCAGCTTCCCCGCAACCAATCCGGACGGCACGACGCTGTATGCAACCAAGTACAACGGCTACCAGCTCATGGACGGCCTTCTGATGCTGCTTGCAGGCGACCATTTCAACCAGGACAATGTGGACAACCTGAGCGAGACCCTGGACTTCACGATCAAGCCTTTCAAGGGCCTGTCCATCAAGGGCGACTACACCTACACGCTCAAGTACAACCGCTACATGAACCGCGCTGTGGCCGGTGAATATTCACAGTATCCCGGCGAGATTCTTGTCAAAAACGACAAGGACCCCTTCCTGGATGCACTGTCCGAAAGCGCAAACACCAACATATACCAGGCCTACAACCTGTACGCCACTTATGAGCACAGCTGGGCCGATGCCCACGATTTCAAGGCCATGGCCGGCGTGAACTACGAAACCCGCTGGATCAAGGACCTGGGCGCCAAAGGTTATAACCTGTATTCCACCGAGCTCAATGACCAGAGCCTTGTGGGCGTTACGGACGATTACCCTGAACAGGGTCTTTCCAACAAGCGCATGGAAACCTCCGGCGGCCAGAACGAATACAAACTGGCAGGTTACTTTGCCCGTATCAACTACGACTACAAAGGCCGTTACCTCCTGGAGCTGAACGGCCGTTACGACGGCTCGTCCCGCTTCCTCAGAGGTCACCGCTGGGTGTTCTCCCCGTCGGCCTCCATTGGTTGGAGAATCTCCGAAGAGCCCTTCTTCAAACCGCTCAGGGAGTGGTGGGACAATGCCAAGATTCGCTTCTCCTACGGTCAGCTTGGCAACCAGCAGATGAGCAGCTACTATCCCGCTATCCGCACAGTTTCAACCAGCGGCAAGTCCTCTTACCTGCTGGGAGGCGCCAACCTGCCTCAGGCCTCTCTGAGTGCACCGGTTTCATCCGGTCTCACCTGGGAGCGCTCCATCCAGAGCAACCTTGGTATCGACCTCGCTTTCCTTGGCAACCGCCTGGAACTGAGCCTCGAAGGCTATATCCGTGACACCAAGGACATGCTCACCGCCGGTGAGGCCCTGCCTTCGGTGTACGGCGCATCGGCACCTCAGGAAAACGTAGCCGACCTCCGTACGAAGGGTTATGAAATCTCCCTCAGCTGGAGAGACTCCTTCAAACTTGGCGGCAAGCCTTTCAACTACGGTGCAAGCGTAGTGTTCAGCGATTATGTGTCCCATATCACCAGGTTCAACAACCCTGAAAAGCTCTTTGCGAAGTCTTATTGGGTTGGTCAGAAATACGGTGATATCTGGGGTTACCATATAGACGGCCTCTTCGCCACCGATGAGGAAGCCCAAAGCTATAATGTTGATCAGTCCAAGGTTAACGACGCCCAGATTTTCCCCAACGGCCTCTTCGCCGGCGATATGAAATTTGCCGACCTTGACGGCAACGGAGCAATCGACAAAGGCGCCGAAAAGGTGGGGGACAGCGGTGACTGGCAAGTCATCGGCAACAGCCAGCCCCGCTACAATTACGGTGTCAACCTGAATGCATCGTGGAACGGATTCGACCTGGCGGTCTTCTTCCAAGGAATCGGCCACATGGACTGGTATCCCGCCTCCGACGCCCGTGCATTCTGGGGTCCTTACGCCCGTCCTTACCAGACATTCATCCCGAGGGACTTCCTGGACGACTGCTGGAGCGAGGAGAATCCAAACGCCTACTATCCGCGTCCCCGTGGCTACGTAGCAATGAACGATAAACGTCCCCTTGGCGTAGCCAACGACCGTTACCTGCAGAATATCGGCTATCTGCGCCTCAAGAATCTCACCTTCGGATACACCCTTCCCGAAAAACTCACCAAGAAGGTATCTGTCCAGAAGTTGCGTATCTACTTCTCGGGAGAGAACCTCTTCTACTGGGCTCCGGGCCTTCACGGCAAGTACGTAGATCCCGAAATGGCCATGACCGGAGGTCAGTTGAATCTGTATCCCTGGCAGAAGAGCTTTACTTTTGGCATTGACATCACCCTCTAATGAATACTGCCATGAAAAAGATATTATTCCCTATTCTTCTGATGCTTGCCGGCTTTGCTTTCACCGGCTGTGACGACATGTTGGACGCCGTTCCCAAGGACAGGCTCACCGAGGATACATTCTTCAAGAGCGAGAGTGAGCTGCGTGCGTTCGCCATTGTCATGTACGGAAACTTCCCCGGGTCTGATCTCTACGTGGCCAACGACGACCACTATACCCAGAACAACATGTCCGACGAGGGTATGGGCAAACGCACCGTTCCTGCAAGCGGCAGCGGCTGGAGCTGGGGCGCCCTGCGCAATATCAACACCCTCATCGAGGACTCCAAAAACTGCCCGGACGAGGCTGTGCGGCAGCAATACATAGCCCTGGCCCGTTTCTTCCGTGCTTACTTCTACTTCGAGAAGGTCAAACGCTTCGGCGACGTTCCGTGGTATGACAGCACCATCGGCTCAACTGAAACCGAGAAGCTGAACCGTCCCCGCGACAGCAGGGAGTACGTAATGGGCAAGATGATCGAAGACATAGACTTCGCCATCGCCAACCTGCCCACCGCAAAGAGTGCATACGAAGTTACAAAATGGACCGCAATGGCTCTCAAGTCGCGTTTCCTGCTCTTCGAAGGCACCTTCCGCAAGTACCATGCAGGCGACGTTTTCCTTCAGACGCTTCCCGAAGATGCCAAGCCCTACACCTGGTATCTCGAAGAGTGCGCAAAGGTATCCAGGGAGTTCATCCAGACCAGCGGATACAGCCTGCACCCGAGCTACTTCGAGCTCTTCCACTCCCAGAAAGTGACCGACCTTACCGACGAGGTAATCATCGGCCGTAACTACAACAAGGCTTATGGCGTAATGCACAGCGCCGGCAATACCATGACCGTTGGTTCCATGGGCTGCCCTTCCGCTACTAAAAAGCTCATCGCCAGCTACTTGATGAAGGACGGCACCCGTTTCACCGACAAGGCCGACTGGGAAACCATGAGCTTTATCGACGAAACCAAGGACCGCGATCCCCGCATGGCCGCCAGCATCCGCACCCCGGGTTACAAGCGCATGGGTGAAACCGCCCTTACCGCCCCCGACTTCAAGGTGAGCTTCTCCGGCTACCATCCCGACAAATATGTCACCACGCTCGACCAGGACACTTACAATGCCTGCGACGTTGACCTTATTATTATGCGCGCAGGCGAGGTTTATCTCAACTACGCTGAGGCCCTTGCCGATGCCGGCACCCTCACCCAGGACGACCTCGACATAAGCGTCAACCTCCTCCGCAAGCGCGCCGGCATGCCTTCCATGTCCATGGAAGAGGCCAACGGCGATCCCGATCCCTTCCTCACCGACGCAGCCTACGGCGGTTACAGGAGCCCTGTCCTTCTTGCCGATGCCAACAAGGGCGTGATCCTTGAAATCCGCCGCGAGCGTGCCATCGAGCTTTGCCAGGAAGGCCACCGCTACTACGACCTCATGCGCTGGAAAGAAGGCAAAGTGTTCGAGGCTCCCTTCTACGGCATGTATTTCCCCGGCGCAGGTGTTTACGATGTGGATGGCAGCGGCTCTCCCGACTTCGAGATTTTCACCGAAAGTGCCACATCAAGCGCTTCTTCCACTAAGAAACTGGATTCGGACGTGTTCCTCTCGGACGGCACTTCCGGCCTCGTATGGCTGCACAGCAACATCCAGCGTACCTGGGATGAAGAAAAAGACTATCTCTATCCCATCCCTACCGACGACCGCAATCTCACTGGCGGTGTTCTTACCCAGAATCCCGGCTGGAGAGACGGATTATCTTTCTAAATGATGAAAGCCATGAAAAAGACCTTACGATATATTCTTTTAAGCGGACTTTCGCTGCTTCTTTTCGCCTGCGGTAAACCTAATGGTGAGAAAGAGGCCGTGTCCACTATGAAAGGTGTATTTTACACCGCAGTCTCCGGTTCGACGGAGACCCTGGAACTCCTTCCCGGCAAGAGCAAGCTCATCGATCTGCTTGTCCGTGCCGAAGAAGGAGCAGTCTGCGACATCACCCTTAAGATGTCCCTGAAAGTGGATCCTGAGGGCCTGGATGTCTATAATGCAGCCAATCCTGCCGCCGCGGCCCAGCTTCTTCCTTCATCGGCATACAGCTTTGTCGAAGGAAAGAACTCCCTGATGATAGCCCGTTACAACACTACATCCACTACCGGGCGCATCCGCATCGTGGCAAGCGGTCTGGAAAACGACCAGCTGTATGTGCTTCCGCTCACCATCGACAAAGTTGAAGGCTCCGACAACTGGGCTCTTTCCGAGAATCCCTACGCCTTTATCACGGTCATGCAGAGCGACAAAGGTCCCGAAGGCGGCGACGGCTCGATGGAGTACCCCTACGAGCTCAAGACCGCTGCCGATATGAAGGCCATGCGCGATAAGCTTGTCCCCGGAGAAAAGACCTACTTCCGCATGAAGAACGACATCGACATGGCGGAAATAACCGATTGGACACCGCTCAACTACGCCAGCCCTTACGACAAGGGCATCGACTTTGACGGCGGCGGATTCACTATTTCCAACTTCACCTGCGACTACTCCGACTATCCCAGCTTCTTCGGCGTCCTCAACGGCTATTGCCACGACGTCAAATTCGAGAATGCCAAAGTCACCGTTGCCGATGCCCGAAGCGGCATCCTTGCCGGCTACTGCGGCAGCGGCGCCATCCGCGGCGACGTAGCGCGCGTCCATATCCAGGGCGAACTTGACCACACCACATCGACCAAGTATGGCGCAGGCGGCTTCTTCGGCCACTTGGCCAATGGCGGCATGTATGCCTGCTCGGCCGATGTTACCGTAACATCCAAGCTCAACAACGTCGGCGGCCTTGTAGGTTACTGCGCTGCCAATGCCGAAATCGTTGACTGCTGGACTTCCGGCACCGTAACCGGCGGCCAGCGCGTGGGCGGTATCATCGGCGGCACTTCAGGTGCCGACCTCACCACCCCGGACGGCATCAAGATCGTCAACTGCTACACCACGGCTGCCGTTCACGGTTCTTTTGCCATCGGCGGTATCGGCGGCTTCTTCAACGGAGCCAACACCACCAAAGGCTCTCCCGCAGATAACAAGCCCGGCAACCGCTTTGAAAAGTGCATTGCCTGGAACACCGATATCAGGGCCAACTGGAACCAGACCACCGGCGAAGGCACCATCAACCCTGGTGACGTGAGCCACTACAGTGACGGAGCCATCGTAGGTTACACTGCCAAGGCCAACTATCTCGTTGGCTGCCTCCGCAATCCGGCCATGAAGTACGACCAGGCCATCTTCTTCGACTACACCGATGCCTTCTCCCTCTACGACCAGCCGGATTCGTCACCCACCTCTCCGCTTATGATTGTGGCCGTGGAAGGCGCCGAATACAACTATCCATATCACGGTGCAGCCGCTCCTGAAGGCAAGACCCTCTCTGAGGTGGCCAAGAGCCTCGGCTGGAGCACCGCTATATGGGACTTCAGCGGCGACGTGCCCACTCTCAAGTCCACAGCTCCCGTCGGTCCGGCTCCGGATGTGACTTCCGGCGGCCAGCTCCCCGGTTTTGACGAAAACACCCTTTAATCCGCACAGCAATGAAAACAAGAATATCTACCTTTATCAGCATCGCTGTACTGCCTCTTGCCCTGTTTTCCTGCATGAAACCGGCCGAATGGACCCCTCAGGCCCCCGTTCAGCTTAAAACCATCCGGGCCGTCATTCCTGGCGAGGTTACCAAAGTGGCTCCCGTCGATACGGAAAGCGGCACAGGCCTGGACTGGAACTGGGAAGAAGGCGACAAGATTTCCATAATCAGCGGCGACGTTACAGCTGATTATTCCATCCGCCCCGGCTTCGAGGCCAAGACTGCATCTTTCATCGGCCGGCAGGTAAGCGGCGGTACCTATTCCATCGCTTACCCCGTGATTGAAACGGCGGCCGACTTTGACAAAGTGAGCCTGCTGGACCAGCAGCAGAAGGGCATCGGCGACGACAAGAGCCATCTTAAGTACTACGCCCTCCTGAAGGATGTAGATGCCTACGACTCCTTCTCCTTCTCGGCCGATTGGGCGGCAACCCACGGCGGCACTTTCCGCCAAAACGGCGTGCTCCGCTTCTGTCTCACCCTCCCTGAAGGAACAACTTTGGTGAGCCGCATCACCCTCAAGGCCGACAGCCCCATCTTCCACACCGGTTTTGCCGAAGACGCCCTCTCCGCAGAGCTTAGCATCGGCATCACTGAAGGTACGCTCGGCAGCGACCGAAGCATCACCGCATGGATGATCACCTCATGCTTTGACGATGCGATTCCCGCCGGAACCGCCCTCACGGTGAACGTGGCCGCAGGTGAGGTGACCTGGAACGCAGACATCACCCCCGCCGCCGAAAAAACCATCAAGAGCGGTTATGTGAACGCCATCACCCTTGACGAAAGCGCCTGGTCCAGCGCCGGCCGTTATGCCGACGGTGAAGGTACCCTGGAAAGCCCCTGGATCATCAAGACTCCCCAGCACCTTCTGAACATGCGCGACGACATGGTGTCCAAGGAGATGCGCTACTTCTCCCTCGCCGCCGACATTGATATGACCGGCGTGGAGTGGATGCCCCTTAACAATATCCCCAACGACGAAGACGCCACCAAGGCCTACGACAAGTACCTGTACTTCGACGGCTGCGGCCACACCATCCGCAACCTCACGGTAGGCGAGAGTGTCAATTATCCCAGCTTCGCGGGCGTGCTTTACGGCACCATCAAGAACGTAATCTTTGCCGATGCCGTCATCGCCGGCGGCTCCAACAAGAGCGGCGTGGTTGCAGGTTACATGGGAACGAGCCAGGAATTCATCCCCAACGAGATTTCGGGCGTCACCGTGAAAAACGCCACCGTAACGGCCTCCAGGCATGTAGGCGCTCTCGTCGGCCAGGTTGCGACAGGCGAGAATACAATCACCGACTGCCACGTCGAGGGCGGCACTGTCGAAGGTGCCGAATACGCCGGCGGCTTCTCCGGTTATATCCAGCAGGCCACGGTTACGGCCTGCTCTTCCAACGCTGAAGTCAGTGGCACCAAGCATGTTGGCGGCTTCGTAGGAAAGACCGACACGCCGGCCCTCACCGGCTGCTGGTACTATGGCCCTACTGTAACCATCTCTGCCACAGGCAACAACCAGAGCGGTGGCTTCGTAGGTTATGCCGGCAAGGTTAACAACCTCGGCGCCACTTTCACCGAGTGCTACGTCAAAGGCTCCTCTCTCAAGATGTCCGTCGGCCAGCGTATCGGCGGCTTCACAGGCCAGGCCGACCTTGGCACCACCTTCATCAAGTGCTATGTCGAGGATGTAACCATCGAGGGCGGCCAGAACAGCGGCGGCTTCGTGGGTGTCGATTACTCCAACACCTCCGATCTTGTCCCCGGCGGCGGCATATACCAGTGCCATGTTGACGGCGGTTCCATTACTGCCAGTGCTGCCAACTGCGGCGGTTTTGCCGGCTATCCTGAAAAGTGCATCATCGAAAACTGCTACTCGAGCATGGATGTCAATGGCGCCGGTTTCGCCGCAATCGGCGGATTCTTAGGCATTTGCAAGGGAACGGTAACTGTGCGTTACTGCTACGGCAGCGGTGCTGTGAGCGGTACTTCCGGTCCTATCGGCGCGTTCGTCGGCAATGTTGACGGTGACGCCAATACCCATATCAATTCCTGCATAGGCTGGAGCGACTCGCTGCCCTTCGCCGGCAATGTGAAAGCCGGTTGCGACGTGAGCGGCAACTATTGCGGCACGGAGGGTACCGTCTCCTCCCAGGCAGCAGCCCTTGGCTGGGATCCTGCGATTTGGGATTTCTCTGCAAAACTTAAATAATAATGAAATTCAAGTACTTATACTTGCTGCTTATCCTATTCCCCTTGATGCAGGCATGCACCAAGGGGGATAAGGGCGGCAGCTCGGTTCCTCCGCCCGTCATGCCCGGCACAGAGGAAGAAGAAAACAAAGATGACGAAAAGGACGATGACGACGGCCCCAAGCCCTGGGATGAGAACCGGGGCAAAAGCGTACGTCCCGAGGCCGGAAACGGATGGACGATAAGCACCGTCGCCGATGGCATCATTTATTATGCCTTTGCAGGCAAGGAGAGCGTAACCAACGCCAACCAGCGCATCTTTGTCACTGAAATCGACCTCAACAATACCGCTTATGCGGTTAAAATGGCATACGAGGGAGACCGTTCCACCACGTCGGCCGTTTACAAGAAGACGAAAGCAATCGCCTGTATCAACGGCGGTTACGAGAGAGGGTCCCTTTGGATAAGGTTGAACGGGACCAATTATTCCACCTTGCCAAACGACTACATCACCAGCGGCAGTTATCAGGTCCCCCAGTGGAAGAGCGAAGCGGCAGTTTATTTGGACGGAGAACGTGACGTGCGCTTGGAATTCACAGGCCGCGACATGAATCTTGCCGAGTGGCGTGCCGCCTACCGCGCCAAATGCAGCACGGAGAGGACCTTCATCACCAGCGCCCCCATGCTGATAGACGATTTCGAGCCCGTGGGCGAGCAGTTCTGTACGCTTCATCCTGTGACGTATGCCAATTGCTCCGAGGACCCTTATGTACACCAGGCGTCCACTACCAATCCCCGTACGCTGCTCGCCAAGACCGAGGACAACCACCTCCTTTTCATGGTGGTTGACGGCAGGCGCAATATCTCCCGCGGCATTTCTGCGGCGGAACTTACCCGCTTCCTTGTAAAGAACTTCAACCCTCAGTACGCCATCAACCTTGACGGCGGAGGTTCTTCCACCATGTGTGTACAAGGCCAGGGCGACAGCGAAACCAACGTGGTCAATTATCCCACCGATTCCGACAAGGTTGACGCCAGGCCGGGAGCCGGCGACCATACCGGCGAGCGCAGCGTCCCTACGTTCTTCTATGTGGTTAAAAAGTAATTATTTGTCGATATGAAAAAAGGTTTACAGTTAGTTTTGCCCCTCATGGCCGCGATGGCTGTCATGGCTTGCGTACGTGAGGAGCCCATGGCCACGGAGAGCCGTATGCTCACCATTGAGGCCAGCATACCGGCCGATGAAGATGCACCCGGCACCAAGGCCGGATTCTCCGTCCCCTCCGAAGGGACCGGCTTGCATCTGGCATGGCAGGCAGGGGACAAGATTCGCGTGATCAACCACGCCAATCCCTCCCAGAATGACACCTACGACATCCAGCCAGGATTTGACGACCATCACGCCAAATTCAGCGGCACAGAGGTCTCCGGCAGCACTTTTGACATCGTCGCCCCCGGCTCGTACGCCAGCGTGGCCGAAGCTGCCAAAGGAAACGCTGCGCTCACCCAGGACGGGAACGGCAGCACCTCTCATCTGGTGTTCACCGCCGCCCTTGAGAATGTGAGCAAGGCCGATCTGCCTAATATCACCTTCTCCGACGCATGGGTGGCCGAACATAGCGGCACCAGCCTCAAAAAAGGCGGCATCGTGAAATTCGTCCTCACCCTGCCCGATGCGGTCAAGACTCCCAAGAAGGTTGTCCTTACCGGCATCGGCGACAAGGAAATCAGCGTCAACATTGAAAACGTGGATTTGACGTCCGCTCATGTACTTACCGCTTATGCACAGTCCGGCTGGGAAGACGTGGAAATCCCCGCCTGGACCAAATTCACGGTAGGTGTCCTTGACGAAAGCGGCGACTTCTATGCGGCCGACAAAACCATCACCACTTCCGGCAAAAGCCTGAAGGCAGGCGCCCAGAACAGCTTCACCATTCCCGACGGGTTCACCGAGCGCCTCTTCGCCGGCGGCGACGGCTCCAAGGCCAGCCCTTACCTCATCGCCAGCGCCAAGCAGCTTAACAACATGCACGTCGATGGCGTCCTGAAGCACCAGGAGATGGTTTACTTCCGCCTTATCGACGACATCGACATGCAGAGCTTCCTTGCCTCGACACGTTGGATTCCGCTTAATTCGGTTAATCCTTACGACTATCAGATAGATTTTGACGGTGCCGGGCATACAATCCGCAATTTCACCTGCTCGTATGATGTTAATTCTGATGACACGTCAACTCAGAAAGACCCGTCTTTCTTCGGCGTTCTTTACGGTAACTGCTATGACGTTACTTTTGCCGATGCCGCCATCACCTGCAACAGCGGTCCCTGCGGCATCCTTGGCGGGTATGTGGGCTATACCGGGAAGAAAGCTGTGGTGTCAAATGTGCACCTGAGCGGAAGTGTCACCAAAACCACCGGCGGTGCAGCAGGCACGGCTGGCGTGGGCGCCATGGCCGGATTGATAGTATTGGCGGATATTGAGTCTTGCTCCTCCACTGCTGCAGTGACAAACACCAACGGCGATTTCACCGGCGGACTGATCGGCCGTGATTCCGACGATTCAAGCCGTATCCGCAACTGCTGGACTTCCGGCGAAGTATATGGCAACCAGAAACTTGGCGGTATCATAGGTGGCTTGATTCGTTTCGAGAGTCAGGTAATCAACTGTTTCTCCACTTCAAACATCAACGCGACCCGTTTTGCCGGCGGCATTATAGGCGACGCCTGTCTGGATGCGGGCTCAAGCAACCATTATAAGGATGCTGCAACTCTGGAGCCTGGCAACGTAGTGAAAGGCTGCATTGCCTGGCAGACCCTGCTTAAAACCAGGGACCAGGGAGGTGTTAAGGACGGTTGGGGCTCCGGAGCCATTATCGGTCTTACCGCTTTGAAAAACACTCTCATAGGCTGTAAGCGTAACTCTGCGCTCGTGCTCGATGATTTCAGTGATGAACTCATCCTTTACGACCAGAATGATGCCAGTCCCTCCACTCCGCTGGTGGTTACGAATCCTCGTCCGGCAACATATCTACACTATAATCCCTATCATGGCAAGGCTTTCAGCGGCACTATTTCTGACGCGGCCCGCGCCTGTGGCTGGGACCAGACTGTTTGGGACCTGAGCGGTGACATCCCGGTGCTTACAGGCGCAGTTGAGGCGGAAGCTCCGGCAGAAACCCCGGTTAGCGGCGATGCCGAAGTCCCTGCAGGCACCAACATCGACCGTGAATTCCCCGAAGACGGCACCGACAACTGGACTGTGGAAGATATCGACAGCGGTATCAGGTATTACCATTACAGGGGCACCTGCTCATTCAGCTGGATGGACAGCGGCACACGCTTCCAGGAGGTGTTTGTTATCGATTATGACCTCACCAACACGGACTTCGACGTAAAACTCGTTTACACAAGCCCCGGCGTCGTATGCTCCAAAGTGTTTGAAAGCACAGGTGCAGTCGCCGCCATCAACGCAGGTTATGAGAAGGGTTCAATCGCACTCAAGGCCAATGCTCTTTGGGACGACACCAATTCCCTCTATACGGTTTATCCTACCGGATATCCGGTTTGCTATATGCCCAACAACACCATCGGCACAACCGGCGTCCGCAACTGGAAGAGCGAAGGTACATTCTATACCGACGGACATCAGAACGTCCGCATCGCATTTGACGGCTATGCAGGAGGCTGCACCGACAATAACGGTACCGGCACTACTGTCAAGACCATCCAGCAGGAGCGCGCCTTCTACAGGGAGTGCACTGATGGCGAGAATGCATTCCTTTCCAGTGCCCCTGTCCTGATTGCCAACTACACCCTGTTCGGCCGTACTTTCCGCGACCGCAATCCCAGGCTCTCCAGTGAAAGTGAAGAGGCCTACACCCACCAGGGCGGTACTTATCCGCGTACTGCAGTGGCTCTGGCCTATCCTGACGGCTCCACGCCTCATCTTCTTCTTATCGTGTGCGATGGCCGTTATGACGACGGTACCAATCACGGCTATGGCATGAGCGCCCTCTGGCTCACCCGTTTCATTGCCAATTACTTCGGTCCCAAGTACATGCTCAATCTGGACGGTGGCGGTTCCACCACAATGTGCGTCCAGGGCCAGGGCGACGAAGATACGCATGTGGTTAACTACCCTTGCGACAACTACACCGAGGGCGGAAAGATGAACCATGCCGGAGAGCGTGAACGCGATTCCTTCATTGTGATTGTTCCCAAAGACATTTAATGATACATGATTATGAAAAGAAGCAAACTCCAATATATTGTTCCCCAGGTAGAGGAAGTGGCTCTTGTCACATACAATTTCACTCTGGCCTCCAGTCTGGAGGACTATCAGGACAATCCCATCTTCGCCCCCGAGCCATTTGGGAATGGAAACGTGCTCTAAACAATCTTTCTTATGAAAAGAGTACTCTTTCTGTGCCCTTTGTTAGTGCTTCTTCTGTCCTGCATCAAGGAGAATCCCGGTGCAGGGCAGGACGCTGCACGCGGGCAGATTACAATCCGCGCCGTCATTCCGGCGGACACGGATACCAAGGTGGGCTTTGCCGATGAGGAAGGCAAGCTGAAACTCTCATGGAAGGAAGGGGACTGCATCCGGGTGATAAGCACGGAAGCCTCCGAGGTGTTCACTTTGAGCCGCCTTATATCGGCCCATGAGGCCGAATTCACCGGCCCGTCGGTTTCCGGCACCAGCTTCGACATCCTTTGCCCCGGCACTTATTCGGGCATCGATGATGCGGAGGCCGACACCGACTCTCCTTCGCAGGATGGCAACGGCAGCACGGAGCATCTTGGCTTCCGGGCCCTCCTCAGCGGCGTTGACCAATATACGGACATCGCGTTCAAGCAAAGCTGGGCATCGGCCCACGGCGGCAGCCTCAAGCAGGGCGCTGCCGTAAAGATTGTGGCTGTGCTTCCCGACGGAGTCACCGCCCTGAAGCGTGTCGGCATCGGCCTTGGCGGCAAGACTTTCAGCCTGCCGCTGAAGAATGTTGACGTGTCGGCATCGGCCCAGACGCTTACCGCTTACATGATGCTTCCATGGAACGACATCGCCCTGCCCGACGGCAGCGAGGTTCCGCTATATGTAATGGATTCTGCCGATGAAGTTTACAGCCGCACCCTCAGTATCAGCGGGAACAAGACCGTGATGCAGGGAAAGGTGAATTCCTTCGGAGGCACGACGGCCATCACCGGCCTTGCTTTGCAGGACTTCGTGGCCGGCGACGGCTCCGAGGAAAACCCCTACCTGATTGCCAACGCCAGGCAGCTTAACAACATGCATAACAGCGGCGTGCTGGTGGCGGGGGAGACTAAGCATTTCCGCCTGCTGGAGGACATCGACGCCTCCACTATCGCCAACTGGACGCCTCTTAACAGCGCGGCGCCTTTCGACAAGGGCATCGGCTTCGAAGGCGACGGCCACACCATCAGCGCTCTCACCAGCACAGGCGTGACTTATGCCAGTTTCGCAGGCGTGCTGTACGGAGACATCAGCAATGTTACTTTCAGCGGTGCTACCATTAACGGCGGCTCGTCCAAATGCGGCGTAATAGCCGGCTTCCTTGGCACTACCCAAACCGACTATGCACGCGTAGCCACCTGCACCAACGTTACGGTCACCGGTTCGTCAGTGACCAGCACCGGCTATGCCGGAGGCTTTGCCGGCCATATCCGCGGCAAGGGAGCAGTTACAGGCTGTAAGGTTATAAACACCACGGTAAGCGGAACCAGCTACGTGGGCGGTTTTGCAGGCCAGGCCGATATCACGGGCATCGACAAATACGAAGTCCCCGCCATCTTCACCGACTGCAAAGTGGACGGCGTGACGCTGAACCAGAACCAGGCAACTGCCAGTACAACCCTCTACACGGGCGGTTTTGTGGCCTATACCTACCAGGCGCACTCGTTCATAGACTGCAAGGTCAAAGGCACGACCATAACGGCCACCAAGGCTGCCATAAGCAATATTGGCGGCTTCGTGGGCGGTACGGACTATGCCGGCGCCAATTTCATCCGCTGTGAGGTGGATGCCGCCACCACAATAACGGCGAAGGCCACCAATGTGGGCGGCTTCGTAGGCTATGCTCAGGTGGCCGATGCCTACAAGGGCTGCACATCTGCGGCAACCGTCACCAATGACGCCAGCGCCGTGGGCGGCTTTGCCGGCTGGGCCTGCGGTTCCGCTTCGTTCACAGACTGCCACGCTACGGGCAATGTCACCGGCCAGCGCTTCACCGCAGGCTTTGCGGGCGTTGCGCAGAATGCATCTTTCACCGACTGCTCCTACAGCGGCGGCACCGTAAAGGCTAATACCACCAACACAAATGCTCGCGTAGGCGGCTTTGTGGGCAGCGCCATCGCGGGTCTCAGCTTCCAAGGCTGCCAGGTTAAAAACGCAACTCTGGATGCTTCGACTGCCGGTCGCGTAGGCGGCTTTGCAGGCCAGCTGGGCGACAAATCCACCGGCGGCAACAATGTCACCGTGCGTCAGTGCAAGGTGCTTGATTCGAACATAAACGGCGCTATAAACAGCGGCGGTTTCTCCGGCGTGCAATATGAATCTACAGCCGAGTGCGGCGTAGAAGGAGGAAGCATAACCGCCCACGGCAACGACACCGGCGGCTTCACCGGCTATATCCAGAATGGAAACCTCACGAACTGCTATACGACGGCAAGCATAACCGGAGGCTCTTATTCCCCGGTCGGCGGCTTTATCGGCATTGCATACACTACAAGCACATCGTACTGCTATGCAGCCGGTTCGGTGAGCGGAAGCGGAGAAAATACCGGAGCTTTCGTGGGCCAGTGCACCCAGCAGAACACCCAGCCCGTGGCCGATATTACCAAGTGCATAGCATGGAACGCCAGCCTGCCTTTCTGCGCTTTCAATACTGTTGGAGCCACTGTTTCGGATGTTTATGCAGGCACAAGCGGCAGCGTATCTACGCAGGCGCAAAGCCAGACCTGGCCCTCTGCCGTGTGGGATCTCAACGCCAGCCTTCCTGTCCTGAAAGCGGCCACGAGCCGTATCGCAGCCATTTTTGTAGGCGACAGCATCACCTGGCAATGGGCCCGCAACAGCAATACTTTTGCCAAGAGCAACCTCAAAATCCCTGTCAATACGGCCTATATGACCACCAGCGGCAGCAATGTCACGGTGTCTTTCCATCCCGGCTTTTTCAGCGGCAACGGCTACATCGACAAGGGAATAAGCGGCCAGAACACAACGCAGATGCTCTCTCGGTTCCAGCGTGACGTGGTGGACCAGAATCCTCTGTCGGCAGTCATCATGGGCGGCACCAACGACCTTGCCCAGGGCGTGACCAAAGAGCAGATTCGGGATAATATCGCCGCCATGGCCTCGATGGCAAAAGCGGCGGGCATCAATGTAGTGCTTTGCTCCGTAACGCCCAATAACGACAGTTATTCCAAGCTGAACGACCCCAAGACAAAGGGCGCGCACATCATTGCCCTGAACACAATGATAAAGGCCCTTGCCGATGCGGAGGGCTACAAGTACTGCGACTATTGGACATCGCTCGTGGCCGATGACGGCCTGTCGCTCAAAGAGGCTTACCGCCTCTACGACAACCTCCATCCCGGCCCCGACGGCTACGATGTCATGGAACCTATTATCAAAGGCATTTTGGATACAATAAACTAAAAACCAAATACAATGAACAGATTAACAAAAAAACTTGTCTATTCCTCCCCTTCAGTGGAGGATATAGCATTCGAGTCGGAACAGTGTCTGACAAATGCGAGTGGAGAGCAGAGGTTGAGAGACCTTAACACAAACGATCTGATTGATGATGAGGGCATTTAACGGAGCTTAAAAGTATGAAAAAGTTATTATACATCGGCCTGGCCGCAGCAGCCGGCCTTGCATTTTTCGCTTGCTCTAAGGATACCGTCAAGGGAACTGACACTCCTGAGGAGTCCACTGGAAAGTTAGTCACTATCACAGCTTCCATTCCTGAGGAAGGCCTTGCCACAAAGGTCAGTTTTGCTGAGGATGAGACAACTCTCCGTCTTACCAAAATTGCCTGGGAAGCAGGCGATGTCCTCGATATTGCAGGCAAGACGTTCACAATCGTTGACGCCTCTATCTCCACCGACGGAAAGACCGCTTCTTTCACAGGCGAGGAACCTGCAGCAGCCTCTTCATATACTGTGACTTACAACAGTATTGCAAGCAAAGGGATTGACCTTAATGCCCAGAAGCAGGCCTCCAATGGCAGCACTGATCACCTGGGTTACAGTATCGTCGTGGAGGCAACTGACTATAAAACAGTCAGTTTCGAAAGCGCTACTTCCCAGTCTTCCGTTCTTCAGCTTCGCGCAAAATTGCCTGATGGCATCAAAGACGATGTCAAGAAGGTAATCTTCAAGTCCAACCTTGCAGTATTCAACGGCGAGAAGCAGCTGACCGTGGAACTTGAAAATGGGACTACCGGCACAGACAATCTTCTTAATGTTTACGCCACCTTGCCTACAGGGGCACAGACCCTGTCAGAAAAAATGGAACTCCTCATTCAGTTCCAGGTAGATGCTGACAAGGAGTACGAAAAATACACAGCCTACCGTGAATTCCCTGCCAACACAGCCTTCATCAAAGACGGCGCCGCCCAGTACATCGGCATCGACTGCACAAACATTGTGTCCTATGCCAACAAAACCAATACCCAAATCGGCTCCGCCGACAATCCGTATCTGATTGGCGACAAATATCAGCTTAAGAAAATGTCTTCAGAACTTGCAGTAGGTGAGATCAAGTACTTCAAGCTGGTTGATGATGTGGATTTGAATAAAGAAACATGGAATCAACTTAATGCTGATGGCTCTTTTAATAAAGGAATTGATTTTGATGGTAACGGCAAAACTATTAGCAATCTGAAATCTACAGGCAAATATGCTGGTTTTGCAGGTGTATTATATGGCAAAATTTATAATTTGACTTTCGATAATGCGGAAATCTCATCAGGAAACCAAAAAGCAGGAGTTGTAGCAGGATTTCTTGGAACGGGCACTGACAATATCAAAGCATCGTGCAAGAAGGTAACTGTTAAAAATTCAAGCGTAACTAATACGGATGTTTATGTTGGAGGATTTGCTGGGATTGCGCAGAATTTAAGTGAGCCATTGGAAGATTGTCATGTTATTAATACAAAAGTAACAGGGGCTACATCTAATGATGCCCGTGCTGGAGGCTTGGTAGGACAAGTCGTGGCTAATATGACTGTTTCTGGATGCACGGCTGAAGGTGTGGAAGTTTCCGGAATCAAGAATGTTGGTGCACTAATCGGTGTGAATGTTGGCACGGTAAGCAATTGTTCTTCTACTTCGGGAACTGTCAGCGGCACTACGAATGCTGGTGGTCTCATTGGATATAACGATGGTACTATAAGCTATAGTTCATCTTCGGGTAAAGTGTCATCTCCAAATACGACGAGTAATGCTGATATTGCATTAGGTGGTTTAGTGGGCTTTTTAAATAAAGGTAAGATATCATCATGCTCGTCCTCAGTAACAATCAACCAGACTACAAACGGAAGAGACATAGGCGGATTGGTAGGCTCGATGAAAACAGCCACTATTGAAAAGAGTTTTGCAACTGGAAATGTCGCCGGAATTCAACGTAATGTAGGAGGTTTGGTAGGGTTGGTTACTTTAACTTCTGGTACTGCAAAGATTAGCGATTCTTATTGCACAGGAAATGTTCACGGAGATGCTTATTCGGGAGGTTTTTTAGGTTACCATGAGAAAGGAACTGTCAACATAACTAATTGCTATGCTACTAGTCCAATTCCTGGGAATTTTGCATTAGGTGGTTTTGTAGGAGTCGTTGGGTCTGCAGATATGTCAATTAGTAATAGCGTGGCATGGAATAGTAGTGTTACTGCTTCTTCCCATGGAAGCGGCAACTGGAGCACTGGCGCAGTAGTTGGTGTTGCTTTCCCTACATGCACTCTGACAGATAACTATCGTAATCCAAACATGTCTCTTACAGCGTATTGGGTGCCTGCGTCTGATTATCAGCATGCAAATGTAAGCGCATCTCATCCCCTGACGGATAGTACAGGGGCAGAAATGACAGATGCCTCTACGGCAAACGGACAGGCTCACTACCCCCAGTATCCTTACCACGGAAAAGTTGAAGCTGGCAAGACTCTTTCTCAACTTGCTTCAACCACCCTTGGCTGGGATTCCACCATCTGGGACTTCAATAGTGGCGATTTACCCAAGCTGATAGGTGTCAATTAGCTATTTTTGAAAAATTATTGCTATATTCGTGCTGCAAACACTAAAGCTTGACACTACTTCATGAAAGCAACAATTTTTCTTTCGATACTTTTATCCGTGGTGGCGTGCCAAAAGCACGCCACTGTGGATAATCGCATAGGAGAGCGTACGGATGCGCTTTCTGCACAGGCGTGGGATGCGTCCGAGTGGATATCGGCCCGTGATGCTCAAGTGATTACGGGCCGCGTAGGCGCTCCTGAAACCAGCCGTGCCGCAGATGGCGCAAGCTGGTTTGTCACCAACGTATCCGACGAAAGGGAAGTAGTGAAGGCCACGTGGATGACATCGGCCCTCGGCGTGTATGAACTGTACGTAAACGGCAAAGCCGTAGGGAGCGAATTCCTCAAGCCCGGCTTCACGCATTACAAAAAAACAAAGTACAGTTTTACCTACGATGTCACCGATGCCATCGGCAGGAAATCCGGTGCCGACAATCAGTTCGCCGCCGCAGTAACCCCCGGCTGGTGGGCCGACAGAATCGTCACCCCCAACAAGCATAATGGCATGGTGGGCAAAAAGCCGGCCTTCCGTTCAGTGCTGGAGCTAAAATTTGCCGACGGTAGCACCCGCCTCGTGGGCACCGACACCCTGTCCTGGAAGTCAGGCGTGGCAGGCCCTGTGACGCATGCAGGTATCTTCGACGGCGAAGAGTACGACGCCCGTATCCCTGAAGGCTACCTCACTGCGGACAAGCTCGGAATCCCCGAAGTGAACCGCGAATTCCCCGGCGAGATTATCCCCTCCGCCGGCGCAGAAGTGTACCTGAGGGAAGACCTTACCCTCGATCCCGTGAAGGCCTACACCTGGAGCGGCACCGAAGGCAAGAGCCCGGAAGCCTACGGCAAAGTCTTGATAAAGAGGGAGTTTGCCGGCGGTCGCAACATCACGCTCGAGCCCGGTGACACCCTTGTGGTGGACTTCGGCCAGAATGCATCGGCCATCCCCTTCTTCGAGTTCAAGGCCGATGAAGGAGTCGTGCTTACCTGCCTCCCCGGCGAGCTTCTGAACGACGGAAACGGCGCCCTCAGCCGCGGCATGGACGGCCCCGAAGGAAGCGTGCACCGCACCAACCTCAGAATTTCCGACTACGGCATGCGCCTGATGTACACCTTCGGCCCGGAGAAAGGCTATGTGGCCTACCATCCGCATTTCAGCTTCTTCGGCTATCGCTACATTTCCGTAACCGCAACGGGCAAAGTCAAGATCCGCAGCGTCCGCTCGGTGCCGGTATCGTCAATAACGGCCGATATGGAAACGGGCAAGCTGACAACCGGCTTCGCGCCCATCAACCAGCTCATTTCCAATACATGGTGGGGCCAGCTGTCCAACTACCTGTCGGTCCCCACAGACTGCCCCCAGCGTAACGAGCGCCTAGGCTGGACGGCTGATACCCAGGTGTTTACGGAAACCGGCGCCTTCTTTGCCAACACTTCCAGCTTCTTCCACAAATGGATGAGGGACATGCGCGACAGCCAAACCGAAACCGGCGCCTTCCTGGCGGTGGCTCCCATTGCCATGGGCGGCCGAAACCCCATGCGCTTCGGCTGGTCGGATGCCGGCATAATAGTCCCCTGGACAGTCTGGAAGCAATTTGCCGATGTCAAGATAATCGACGAAAACTGGGATGCCATGTGCCGCTATATGCAACATGTGGCGGAAACGAAATACACCTTTGAAGCGCTCCAGAAGGAAACAGGCAACCAGCAATATGCCGACTGGCTAAGCTACGAACCCCTGGAAACCAGCTCCCGTGCCGCCTTTATCCCCGACGTCAGCCCCAGGACGCCAAAGCCCGAAACCATCGAGTATTGGGACTACATGGGCGCCTGCTATTGGGCGATGGACGCACTGATGATGCGCGACATGGCCCTGGCGACAGGGCGCGATGCCGCCCTCTGGGAGCAGATGCATTCCGAAGCTACGAAGTACCTCAAAGAGCGTTTCCTGGACGATGAAGGCGAGTTCGAAACGGATATCCTGAACACGATGCAGACCCCCGCCCTCTTTGCCCTTAAGTGCAATCTGGTCGAGGGAGAGGCCCGCGAAGAAATGACAGAGCGTCTGCGTGAAAACTTCGCCGCTCACGGCAACTGCCTGCAGACAGGCTTCCTGGGTACGTCCATCCTCATGCAAACCCTAACCGAAAACGGCATGGCCGACATTGCCTGGGACCTTCTGTTCCAGCGCAAGAACCCCAGCTGGCTGTATTCGGTCGACAACGGCGCCACCACAATCTGGGAGCGTTGGAACAGCTACACTCTGGAAAGCGGCATGGGCCCCAAAGGCATGAACAGTTTCAACCACTACGCTTACGGCTGCGTATGCCAGTGGATTTGGGAAACAGCCGCCGGCATATCGGCCGATGTCGCCAACCCCGGCTTCCGTCATATCATCCTTAAGCCCCTGCCGGACAAGCGTTTAGGCTTTATCGACGCGGAATATCGCAGTGCCGCCGGCCTTGTCAGGAGCGCATGGAAGTACCAGGGCGACAGCTGGGTATGGGACTTCACAATCCCCGAAGGCACCACCGCATCGGTTTACCTTCCCGGCTCCGAAGAGGCCGAAAACTACACTTCCGGAACTTATCATTTGACAGTAGAATAGCAGTATGAGTATCCTGAACTTTTTCAACGTTGACTCCGGGGCAGTGTCGGCCCCGGTACCTGCAGAACGAGTTGACAAAACCTACAAACGACTGAGAATCCAGACCTTCCTGGCGGCAACCTTCGGCTACGCACTGTACTATGTGTGCCGCCTGTCGATGGGTGTCATGAAGCAGCCCCTTATCGACGCTGGCCTTCTGAACGCCACCCAGCTGGGTATCATCGGCGCATGCCTTTACTGGGCATACGCGGTTGGCAAACTCGTGAACGGCTTCCTTGCCGACAACGCCAATATCAAGCGCTTCATGGCCACCGGACTTGTGCTTTCCGCAGCCATGAACTTCATCATGGGCGTCCTTGGCGTGCAGGCTTCGACCAGCGGTATGGCAAATTCGGCCCTGTTTGTGGTCTTTGCCGTTTGCTGGGCAATCAATGGCTGGGCTCAGTCTATGGGTGCTCCGCCTGCAATCATTTCCCTGTCCCGCTGGTTCCCGCTGCGGATAAGGGGCACGTTCTACGGCTTCTTCAGCTCCTCGCACAACATCGGCGAAGGCCTGTCCTTTGTCTTTGTGAGTGCGCTGGTCGCTGCCCTCGGCTGGCACTGGGGCTTCTTCGGTGCCGCCCTGGCCGGCCTTCTGGGAGTGCTTATCATTGTATTCTTCCTGCATAACACCACCGAAAGCAAGGGCCTTCCTTCCATCGAGGTACTTGCCGGCGAGGCCCAGCCCAAGGAGATTTCCCCGGCCGAAAAGCGCGCCCGCACCAAGAAAATGCAGGCCGCTGTCATCCGTAACCCCGGCGTGTGGATTCTTGCCGCTGCCAGCGCCTTCATGTACATGAGCCGATACGCCATCAACGAGTGGGGCATCATCTTCCTCCAGGAAGCCCATGGCTACAGCATCACCGAAGCCGGCGCCATCGTTGGCATCAACCCCATCTTCGGCGTGCTGGGGACCGTTTTTTCGGGCTGGCTGTCCGACGCAGTGTTCAAAGGCGACCGTAAGTACCCGGCCCTCACCGCCGGTATCCTCGAAGCCATCGCCCTGGCCCTGTTCCTGTTCGGCGGCGGGCAAAGGTGGATGATTATCCTGTCGATGGTGCTGTTCGGCATAGCTATCGGCGTGCTTATCAGCTTTGTCGGCGGCCTCATGGCCATCGATCTGGTTCCCCGTCAGGCTACCGGCGCTGCACTTGGTATCGTCGGCATGGCTTCTTACGCAGCTGCAGGTTTGCAGAACATCATCACCGGCGTGCTTCTGGACAACAATATCGTTGAGGTAATGCGCGATAACGAGCTTGTCAAAGTGCACGACTTCACCTATGCAGGTATTTTCTGGCTGGGAGCAGCCATCATTTCCTTCCTGCTGCCCATCCTTAACTGGAAGCGCAAGCAGCAGGAGATACCGGAATAAATTATGATTAAGAAAATATTGCCGTGTCTGTTGCTTCTTGCCGCTTTGTCATGCGGCACAAGCAAACAGCCCACGACCCTTACCCTTATGAGTTATAACGTAGGGGTGTTCTCCAAATATGAGGATAACAGCATGCCCGGAGTCGCCAAGCTTATTGATGACAACGGAGCTGTGCTTGTCGGCCTTAACGAGCTTGACAGCTGCAACCGCCGTCATCCGGCTTTCCAGCTTAAGGACCTGTCGGAGCTGATGGGCGGATGGCCGTATCTGTATGCATCGGCCTTCCCTTATGCCGGAGGCGGATATGGCAACGGCGTCATTTCCAAAGAGGAAATTCTTAAGAGTTACCGGGTTGCGCTGCCTAAGGGCGACGGCTCCGAACCCCGCAGCCTGGCTGTGGTTGAGACCGCGCGCTGCGTCTTTGGCGCACTGCACCTCGACCATCGCAGCCCCGCCGCCGCATTGGAGCAGATGCGTGTTGTAAACGACTGGTTCATCGGCCATTATCGTGGCTGCGACAAGCCCGTTTTCCTCTGCGGCGACTTTAACGTAACCCCCGACAGCGATGTCATAGCCCTGGCAAAGACAAGCTGGACTCTCCTTTCCGGCACCGGAAATACTCACTCCACTTCCAATCCGCGCCACTGCATCGACTACATTTTCTCCTTCCGCTATGCGGCCTCAGTCGAGGTGGAAGATGCCCGTGTGCTGACGGAAGGTACCGCATCCCTTTCCGACCATTTCCCGGTCCTTGTGAAAGTTAGATTTTAATAGCTTATTATACCACCACCTTTGCCAAGATGAAAAAAACTATTCTTGCAGGGATAGCCCTGCTTATATGCCTTTCATTGCAGGCCCAGCGAACCGGAGTCAGAGAGGAAGTCCTTGATTCATGGATGCTTTCATCCGGTCTTGACTGCGTGCTGGACTGGGGCCCCAAGGCTTCTACGCCGGCGCCCAAAGGCTACGAGCCCGTTTACATCAGCCACTACGGCCGCCACGGCTCCCGCTATGCATATACTGAAAAAGCCTATACCGTTCTGCTTGAGATGCTTTCCGAAGGGCAGAAGGCCGGAAACCTTACCCCTTACGCCGAAAAGCTCCTGCAGGAGTTGCAGCCTTTCTGGGACAATGTACGCTATAGGGTAGGGGACCTTACCCCGCTTGGCTGGGAACAGCATCAGCAGATTGCTCGCACTATGGTGAGCAGTTTTCCTACGGTCTTTGGAAAAGGGAGCGAGGTTGATGCCTGCTCCAGCCCTTCCGTGCGTTCAATCATAAGCATGTCCTCTTGCTGCGCTGCCCTGTCCCGCCTTGCCCCGCAGGCGAAAATATATGAGCATCAGGGGCTTATGGATGTCCAGGCGACTCGGCCCAACACGGGCAAGAATCCCTTCCGCTACCAAGGCCCCGCAATGCCGCTCCCTTATGCCGAGCGTTCCGACAAGTTCTTCGAGCGCCGCTTCCCTGGGTATCGGCAGGTACTCACAAGGCTTTTCAAAGACCCTGACGCCGGCCTTGGGCGCTTCACACCCTACGACGCCTTCTTCAACCTCTACATGTTCGTAGGCGGCCAGAACAGCCTTCCTGCCGATGAGAGGATCGACGTGAGCGACTTCTTTACCCCGGAGGAATACGCAATTCTGTGGGAAATAGATAATTACGAGCGCTTCCGCGAATACTGGGCCTACAAGACCCCATGTTCCTCCATAGTGGACGACATGGTAGATAAGGCCGATGCAGCCCTCCTCTCCGGCAAGCGCGGCGCCTCCCTCCGCTACGGTCACGACCATGTGGTGATGGCCCTTCTGATGGTGATGGACATCGACGGCTTTGACACTGTGCCGGAGAAAAACGACGACCTTGTCTATTGGTTCCAGACCTTCCGTTCGCCCATGGCCGCCAATATCCAGATAGTGCTTTTCGCTCCCCGCAAGGGCAATGCCCCGGTGCTGGCGAAGGTGCTCCTGAACGGCGAGGAAGCCCGTCTTGGCTCTCTCGAGGCCTTCAGCGGCCCCTATTACAAATGGGACGATGTACGCAGCTATCTGCGCGCCCGCGTTGCAAAGTTTGCCTTCAAACCCAAGGAAGGGGAGTGGACTGCAACAGAAATAGCCCCCGGCCTCATTTATCGCTCGTTCTCCGGCCTTGAGCCCGTCAGCGGCAGCGCCCAGCAGATTTTCGTTGCCGATTGGGACATGTCGGCCCCAGGATACTCGTTCAAGTATGCCGTAACTCCCGAGCAGACCACTACCTCCAGCGTTTTTGCCGAAAAAGGCGCAATTGTGGCCATGAATGCCTGCTATGAGCCATCTTCGATAGTGCTCAAGGTGGACGGTGAGTATTACTCCAACATTCCTTACAACACCGTCATGACAACCGGCGTCCCCAACTGGAAGAGCGAAGCTGCAATCTACACCGACGGCGGCAGTGACGTGCGCATCGTCTATGAAGGTCAGGGCAAGACTAACAATGAGTTACGGGCCTTCTTCGGCGCAAGCAAGGAGCCTAATATCTATACCAGCGCTCCCATGCTTATCGACAATCATAAACCTTTGGGCGCATCTTTCGCCGGCTTCTATTCAGAGGATGCGATGATGAAGTTCGACTACGAGGCGGCCCCGCGCCACCAGGGTGTACGTCATCCCCGCACGGCCGTTGCCATAACCGACGACAACCACCTTCTGATGGTAGTCGTGGACGGCAGGCGGCCCGGTATCAGCGAAGGTATGTCGGCAAGGGAACTCACGTTCTTCCTGCAGGAGAACTTCCATCCCCGCCAGGCCATCAACATGGACGGCGGCGGCTCCTCCACACTCTGCGTCCGTGGCCAGGGAGATCCTCAGACCAACGTGGTCAATTACCCCACCGGCAACAAACTCTACGACCACGCCGGCGAGCGCGGCCTTGTGTCGTTCTTCTATCTGGTGAAAGAATAATCGGCTCCCCCGCCGGTTCCGTCAAAAATGGCCTAAAATGCGGGAACAGCGGTATGTTCGCACGCCGGTTCCGTCAAAATCGGTTCTTCGTCAATTTTCGTGCACATATTTTTTTGAGTAGAGGATGATTTTGATTAGTAAGAGATCATCCTTTGCTCTTCCATACATGGACCTCTTGACCGCCTTAACTTTGTTATTACATCCTTCCACAGGTCCGTTTG
>JAFUVU010000021.1 GCA_017477465.1 Bacteroidales bacterium | reverse complement strand
TGCGCCATAGAGTGAACGGGACTGGGTACGTCCATCCACGCCGGCGGTATCCAAAGCTCCTCTAAGGATGTGGTAACGAACACCCGGAAGGTCCTTTACACGACCGCCACGGACCAGCACGATGCTGTGTTCCTGGAGGTTATGACCTTCGCCCGGGATGTAGGCGTTGACCTCTTTAGCGTTGGAAAGACGGACACGGGCTACCTTACGCATAGCGGAGTTCGGCTTTTTAGGGGTTGTCGTGTAAACACGCAGACAAACACCACGCTTCTGAGGGCAAGCATCCAACGCACGAGACTTGCTCTTTACTTCGAGCTGCTCGCGTCCTTTACGGACAAGTTGTTGAATTGTAGGCATAAATGTTTGTTAATAAATAAATTATAGTTACAACCCATTTTGAAGGGCTTATGTCCCCGCAAAATGGGCTGCAAAGATAAGAAAAAAATTTTAATCAACAAAGTTTTGAACAGGCTTACCACCTTTCATAGTGGATATTTTCCTCTTTCCACTTGTCTTTAGGCGCTTCCTGAGCGGCAGGATGGCCGATAGGAACGATGCAATAAGGAGTGATGCCTTCGGGAAGGTTCAGAGCTTCGCGGGTTGGCTTCATGCGGTCTTCATAAGGATAGCATGCGGTCCAAACAGCGCCAAGGTCCAGCGCTTCCACAGCCAGAAGAAGGTTTTCCGTGGCTGCGGCGCAATCGGCAGTCCAGTTGCCGTTGTCCATGGCTACGGGTTCGGCGTCCTCGGCGGCGCCGCGCGGCCTGCGAAGCACGGTGGTCTCACCGCACACCACGATCACCACAGGGGCCTGGCCGATCATCTTGTTGAACGAATCCTTGCACAAGGCATCCTTCACGGCCTGGTCTTTCACTACCACAAAGCGCCAAGGCTGAACATTCATGCCGCTGGGAGCAGCCATGGCCGCCTTGAGGATAGTCTGGATCTGAGCGTCGCTCACAGGTTCCTCAGTATAGGAACGGACACTTTTACGGCTCATAATAACGTCGATGGCCGATTTCGGGGAGTTTTGGTCGTTCTGGGGCCCGCCGCAGGAAGCGGCAGAGCAAACAGCAATTGCTGCCATAAGTAAAAATTTTTTCATAAATAAAGGTATTACCCTTGACACACAACTCACTGACAATCAACAAATTGCTGAAATCAAGTGTGGCAAAAAGTCACACTTGATTTTCATAAAACGTTGGTAATCAGGTTATTGCGTGCCATGGGTGGTTATGGGATTGTGATTGTTGCTGTTTTTAGTCCTTTTGAGCGCACTGTCACAGTTACAGGGCCGCGGCCTGTACGGCGAACGATTGCCGATGCCTTTCCATGGAAGGCGGGAATCGACGGGCTGTCGAAGGATTGGTGGGAGGTAGGGTCGCCGGCGTCGGTGGCCAATACCTCAGCTGGACCTTTAACGCTGAAACTGAGAATGTTGTCAGCATCTGGCACGAGAACCCCGGCCCTATCCAGCACATCTGCGGCTACGAAGCTAAGGTCGGAGCCAGCATAATCGACGGAAGCGCTGATGCGAGCGGCCTTGCCGGCGGTGGAAACCTGCGAACGTGCCCACAGGGCGCCGTCTTTCCAGGTCACAACCTCAACCGTGCCGGGCCGATAGACCACATCGGCCCAGACGAAGCGGTAGCCTTCCCGCTTGATGCGGCCCTGCGAGACGCCGTTTACAAAGAGTTCAGCCTCGTCGGCCGACGAATAAACGTGCACGGGCGTCACCTGCCCTTCCCTGCCGGGCCAGGTCCAATGCGGCAGGATGTGGGCCGATCGCACTTCGGGGGCCCATCGGCTCTGATACAGCCAGAAGCGGTCTTTGGGGAAGCCGGCAAGGTCCATGATGCCGAAGTAGGAGCTGCGCGAAGGGAGGGGTACGTCGCTTATTGACTGTCCCCAGCTTTCGACCATTGCTTTGTAGGCAGCCTTCTCCTCCTCGCTGTGGAAGTTGGTAAATACCGAAGGGTCGAGGTTGAAGGGCGTAGGCTCGCCGATATAGTCGTACCCCGTCCAGACAAATTCGCCTGCGCATTCGGGGACGGCGTCTTCGTACTGCCACTCGTAGTCGGGCTTCGATGCCCAGCCTGGGGCGTAAAGGTCGTAGGAACTTACCTGGAACGGAGGCTCCATAGCCCAGCCTTTGCCTTTTTCCTGCTCCACGGGGAAGCGGTAATACCCGCGCGTAGATACGCAGGAGGCCGTTTCGCTGCCGTAGAAGGGCTGGCCGGGATGAGCGTCACGGAACTGGGCATACAGGTGGGGCTTGTAGTTGAAGCCGTAAACATCCAGCGTGCCGGCGTAAGGCTGCGAAGCCGCCCAGGGGTTGTCGTTTCCCGCAGTGGTGGGGCGGGTAGGGTCTTCCCTGTGGCAGATGTCGGTGAGCATCTGCGGAACCCACCAGCGCGTGCTGTCCCCCTGCTCCCCGCATTCATTGCCGATGCTCCAGGCAATCACCGACGGGTGGTTGCGGTCGCGGCGGATGAGGGCCGTGAGGTCCTTTTCGGCCCAATCGGCAAAGAGGGTAGCGTAGCCGTTTTCTTTCTTGGGCCAGGTCCAGGTGTCGGTGAGTTCGTCGATTACCAGAAAGCCCATCCTGTCGCAAAGGTCCAGAAGCTCAGGTGCCGGAGGGTTGTGGCTCATGCGGACGGCATTGCAGCCCATCTCCTTGAGTTTGAGGAGCCGACGCACCCACGCGTCCTCATTCCAGACAGCGCCCAGGGCTCCGGCGTCATGATGCAGGCACACGCCTTTGAGGAAGGTTTTTTCGCCGTTCAGGTAATATCCGTCGGCCCGCCATTCCGAGCGTCTTATGCCGAAGGGCGTCTCATACACATCCTGCGTGCCGTCTTCGGCTATCACTACGGTGCGGGCGATGTACATCTGAGGGTTCTGAGGAGTCCAAAGGCGCGGATTGTCGATGTCGAAATCCTGGAAAACGGTGCGGCCGTCGTAGATTTGCTCGAAGCTGCGGGTGTCGGCAACTATGTGCTCGATTATCTTGCCGGGCTGCTCTTCCTTATACAAGATGCGCGTTGCTATGCAGGCGGTCTGGGGCTTGTCGGTGCGCACAGTCACTTTCTGGCCGATGCGGGCCTTGCCGTCCCTTATTCGCGATGTGACGAAAGTGCCCCAATGAGCCACCGAGGTCTTCTCGCTGGCGGTAATCCAGACATTGCGGTAAATGCCGCCGCCGGGGTACCAGCGGGAGCTCTCCGGCTTATTGTCGAGCTTAATCTCAATCTTGTTAAGGCCGATGTGAAGCCAAGGATTAAGCTCCACCGCCCAGGAGGCATATCCGTACGGCCAGCCGCCGGCCTCCTGCCCGTTCACATAGACCTTCGCGTTGGAGAACGCGCCGTCCACCTCCAGGCGGAGGTTTTTGTCAAGGCTTTGAACCTCAAGCGTTTTGCTATATGTCGCCTGTCCCCACCAGGCAAGCTTGCCCGTTTCTCCGGGATTCTCCTGCAGGAAGGGCTGTTCCACTCCCCAGTCGTGCGGAAGGTTCAATGTGCGGCTTTCGCCGTCTTTGGTGAAAGTCCATTCGTCGTTCCATATCTGCCTTCCTGAGGGCTGTGCCTGCGCCGCCAATGTCAGCGCCATCAATATCAGAGTAAAAGTTTTTCGCATAGTAGCGCTAAGGTAATCATTTTTTTCGACTATTTTATTATATTTGTGAATATGAAAAGATTACTTGTTATTGCGGCCATTTTTGCGTCGGTTTTGACGGCATCGGCCCAGAAAAAAGAAGATCCCCGGAAGGTTGTGAAGGCCAATTACGAGCAAGCCGCACGCTTCTCCTCCAAGCAAATGCGTAACCTCGTGTACAGCACGCGGATACGCCCCAATTGGTTTGCCGACAGCGACAAGTTCTGGTACAGCTGGAAAACGGCGGAAGGCACCCGCTATTACATAGTGGACCCGGCAACGGGCAGCAAAAGCGAAGTCTTCGACATGCAGAAGCTTGCCCGCGAGCTCACAGAAATAACGCGCGATCCCTACGACGCCCAGCACATTCCCCTGAAACTGAAACTGAAAGACGACAAAACCTTCCAGTGGGACATGGAATCCAAGACTCCCAAACTGGACAGCGCAGGCAATACCACCAAGGACTTTGTCAAGTACCGTTTCTACTACGATATCGGCACAAAAAAGCTGACTTACGACACCGAGGAGCACAAAGACAAGTATCCCCGCTGGGCAAATGTGAGCCCGGACGGCAGCGTGGGCCTTTACATCAAAAACCACAACCTCTGGATGATGGACAGGGAAAACCTGGAAAAAGCCGCAAAGGACGATAAGGACAGCACCCTTGTGGAGCGCGCCCTAACCACCGACGGCACCCGCAATTACTCCTGGCTGGAAGACAATTATGCCGGAGACACGGAGGCCGACAGCACCGCCCGCAACTTCGCCAATCTGAAATGGGCCCCGGACGGCAAGCACTTCGCCATCGTGCGCTGGGATATGAATCCCGTCAAGGAATTCTGGGTAATCAATTCACTGGCAAATCCCCGCCCGAAACTGGAGACCTACCACTATCAGATGCCCGGCGAACCCGGCCCCAAAGGCAAACTGCTGATAATGGACCTGGAAGGAAACGCCAGGGAAGTTAAATGGAACGCCTTCAAGGACCAGGACGGCGAAGTCCTCAGCGCAGAACGCACGCCAAAGCAGGCCTACGAGGAATTCTACAGCCCCCGCTGGCTTGGAGACAACGACCATTTCTACCTTATCCGCCGCAGCCGTGACCTCAAACGCACGGACCTCTGCAAAGTGGACATAAGCGCCGACAGCACCCTCACCCTGGTAAGCGAGCGCATGAACACCTACGTGGAAACGCGCATGCCAAAGTTCCTCCCCGGCGGCGACTTCCTCTGGTGGAGCGAGCGTAACGGCTGGGCCAACATCTATCTCTACGGGGCCGACGGCACCCTCAAGCGCAATATCACCGAAGGCGCCTTCCACGTCGAAGACATCCTCGGCATAAACGGCAGCCAGGTGATAGTGAGCGCCTGCGGAGTAAACCCCGAAGAGAACCCCTACCAGATGCATAACTACCGCGTCCCGCTGAGCGGCGGCGCAATGACCCAGCTGGACATGGACGACATGGACGTTCTCGCCACAGCCTCTTACGACGGCAAATACCTGGTAGCCAATTACTCCCGCATAGACTACAAGCCCGCGGTAATGCTTGTGAACACCGCCAGCGGCAAGCGCACCCAGCTGGAAGAGGCCGACTTCTCCCGCCTCCTCGCAGCCGGCTACAAATTCCCCGAGCGTTTCAAGGTGAAAGCCGCCGACGGCATCACCGACCTCTGGGGCGAGCTTCACAAACCCTTCGACTTCGACTCCACAAAAGTCTATGCAATAGCCGACTATGTGTACCCCGGTCCCCAGGTGGAAGCCAACGACATCTCCTGGCGCTTCAACCTGCGCACCGACCAGCTCGCCCAGCTGGGCATGATTGTAATCACCGTCGGCAACCGCGGCGGCCATCCCAACCGTTCCAAATGGTACCATAACTACGGTTACGGCAACCTGCGCGACTACGGCCTCGAAGACCAGAAATACGCCATTCAGCAGCTTGCAAGGCAGCATAAGTGGATAGACATCGACCGCGTAGGCATCCACGGCCATTCCGGCGGCGGCTTCATGTCAACGGCAGCGATATTAAAGTACAACGATTTCTTCAAAGCCGCAGTCTCCTGCGCCGGCAACCACGACAACAGCATCTACAACCGCTGGTGGAGCGAACAGCACCACGGCATCCAGGAAAAAGTCTCAAAGGGCGACACCTCCTTCGTCTATAGCATCAAGACAAACCAGGAGATTGCCTCGCGTCTCAAGGGCCATTTGATGCTCGTAACGGGCGACCAGGACAACAACGTGAACCCCGCCAACACCATCCGCGTTGTAAACGCCCTCATCAAAGCCAACAAACGCTTCGAGCTGGTAGTCCTCCCCGGCCAGCGCCACGGCTTTGGCGACATGAACGACTATTTCTTCTGGAAAATGGCCGATCACTATTCCCGCTACCTTATAGGCGACCGCAGGGAACGTCCCATAGACATAGCAGAACTGAACAATGACTGATATGAAAAAATTACTTCCGATAGCCGCAGTGCTATTGTTGGCACAGGCCTGTAACAGCTTCAAAACCAGCATCTACGAGGATGACCTGGTAATGCCCCTGGCAGAACAAAGCGCCGACTCGCTCTTTTACTCCGCATCCCTGGAATACGTCAGCGGCGGCCTTAAGCCTCACGTGCCTGGGGTGATAAACAGCACCATCCTGCAGCAAGCCTTCGACCTTGAAGACGGCGACGGCGTCTCCGTAGAAGAAACCGCCAGCCGCTACAGGGAAAACCTGATAGACGAGTATCTGAACGAAAACTCAGAACCCGGAATGCCCGGTCTCCTAACCTGGGAAGACCGCATAGAAGGCTGTTTTGCAGGCATTTACAAAGACTGGATTAACTACCAGCTAAGCTATTACAACTTCCGCGGCGGCGCACACGGCATACAGACCGTGAGCCACATTGTCTTTGACAAAAACACCGGAGAAACGGTAACTGAAGACAACATCTTCACAGGCGATTACAAAGAAGCGGTAGCAGCCCTCCTGAGAGAAGCCGCCACTGCTTCAATAAAGGCCGATGCCCCCGAACTGGTGGAACTGCTCGATCTTCCCTCCATATCGCCCAACGGCAACTTTTCGGTAAGCCAGGACGGAATTGAGTGGACCTTCCAGCCTTACGAGGTGGGTCCCTTCGCCTTAGGCATCGTTACAGCCCAGCTAAGCTGGTCACAATTAAAACCTTATCTGAAATAAAACTATGCAAACGCAATGGATTATCACTGAGATTGACGGGAAGGTGGCATCCATTGCCACCGACTACCGCCATCTGGTCCGCATCGCGCAGCAGGTATCAGCCATGCCGCCCGAAAAGGTGGGCAGTATCGGCACAAGAAAAATCTCCACAGAGGAATTGCAGGACTTTGCCCGCTACCTAAGCTGGGAGGACCTGCGCCCCTTTGGCACTCCCTTCCAGATTAAAGTCTGGAAAAAGCTTTTCCAGCTGCCCCACAAGCTGTACAGCTACACAGAAATAGCCGACTTGGTGGGCAATCCCCAGGGCGTTCGGGCCGTAGCCCATGTAGTAGCCATCAACCCCATAGCTTATGTGATTCCCTGCCACTTGGTCATCCCTAAGGAATCCCTGGACAAAGCCAGGCAGATCAGAGCCCTGGCCGAAGGCACAACCCTCTTCAAAGGGAGCGACCTGTACCTTCTGGACAGTCTGGACGTAGGAGAATACGCCTACGGAGCCAAGCTTAAACGAGAACTAATAAAATTGCAGCTAGCACAATGAAAAAACTGATATTGGTCGTAGCGCTGCTACTGTCCGCATTTCAAATCGACGCACAGTCATACAAGCCCTCAGAAAGCAATTTGGAAGCCCGCAAGGCCTTTACTCAAAAGCGTTTGGGCATCTTCCTTCACTGGGGGATATACAGTACATACGCTCAGGGCGAATGGTATCTGACAACCGGAAAATTGCAGCCGGAAGCATACATGCAGGCGGCAGGCGGCTTCTATCCAGCCAAATTCGACGCCCAGGCATGGGCCCGCGCCTTCAAGGATGCCGGAGCAGGCTACGTCACCCTCACATCCCGCCACCACGACGGTTTCTCTATGTGGGACACGGCAGCGACAGACTTTGACATAATGGACGCAACCCCTTTCAAACGGGATGTCCTGAAAGAGCTGACGGAAGCCGTGCAGGCCAATGGAATGGCCATGCAGTACTATTACTCTCTCCTGGACTGGATAAGGCCCGACTATCCCAAAGGCCAGTCCGGCGTCTGGAAAGACCCTTCAAAGGCCGACTACAACCATTACTTCGAATTCGAAAAGGCCCAAATCCGCGAGCTGATGGCCCTTCACCCGCGCGCCCTTTGGTTCGACGGCATCTGGGACCACGAAGACGAGACTCCGGCCTTCCCTTGGCGCATGGAGGAGCTTTATGCCTATATCCACTCCATCGACCCGGCCTGCCTGGTGGGCAACAATCACCACAGGGCCGTCCTGGAAGGTGAAGATTTCCAGATGTTCGAGCAGGACCTTCCCGGAGAGAACACAGCCGGGATGAGCGGGGCGTCGGTGATATCGGCCACCCTGCCTCTGGAAACTTGCGCCACCATGAACAATGTATGGGGCTATCGCATCTGGGACCAGAACTACAAGAGCGTGGGGCAGTTGGTGTCGCTGCTTGTGAGGGCGACATCCAAAGGGGCGAATCTTTTGCTGAACATCGGCCCTATGGCTAACGGCGAACTACCTGCCACCGCCCTTGAGCGGCTTAAAGGCCTGGGCGCATGGATGAAGGAGAACGGGCATACGGTTGACGGCTGCTCAGCCACAGGCATCCCGGAACAGCCCTGGGGCGTTGCTACCGGCGACGGAAGCCATGTCTATCTGCATGTGCTTCAGCCTTCGCGCATGCCGTCGAACGGGGTGTCGGCCATCCTTACCGTTCCTTTTTCGCAGAAAGTGAAAGCGGTCACATGCGGGGACGAAAAGCTGCCCTGGAAGGCCTCCAAGGATGGATTTGTCACAATAACACTGCCGATGCCCAAGCCCGGCGCGATAGACACCATCGTCACAATCGGCCTATGACGCTGGAGGTCTGCTGCGGTAATCCGGAAAGCGTGCATGAAGCGGTCCTGGGCGGGGCTCAGCGCATAGAGCTGTGCTCGCACCTGAAGCTTGACGGCCTCACGCCTCCGTGGGACTGGCTTCAAAGCACCCGCGCCGCTTATCCTTCGCTTAAGATTCACGTCCTGGTGCGTCCCCGTGCCGGAGATTTCGTCTATTCCGCTTCAGAGATTGCCGGCATGTCCGCCGATATAGAAAAGGCCCTGGACCTTGGGGCCGACGGCATTGTAATCGGCGCACTTACAGCATCCGGCGACGTTGACATGGACGCGATGCAGCAGCTGTGCGACACGGTGACTGCCTGGAGCATGGCGCGGGATCTTAGGGGTGACCTATGCCACGCTTCCAACGATTCGCACTTCTTCCGCCCTTTGCAGGAGGAGCCGGCAATCACCTTCCATCGTGCCTTTGACAAATGCAGGGAGCCGTTTTCGGCCCTTGAAGACATAGTCCGGCTGGGCTGCAGCCGCATCCTCACCTCCGGGCAGGCAGCATCGGCCGCCGAGGGGTGCAAGCTTATCCGAGCCCTGAGGGAAAAGGCCAGGGGGCGGCTGGTTCTGCTTCCCGGCGGCGGCATCAACCCTTCAAATGCCCGCAGCATCCTGGACGCAAGCGGCTGCACGGAACTCCATGCATCGGCCTCCACAGTAAGGGCCGACGGCAGGAAAGTTAGCGACAGAAAGCTTGTAGAGGCCATTTTAGAGGCTATGAGACAGTAAACGCGTATGAATGAGAGCATTATACTGGTAGAAAGCGGCGCCACAAAAAGCGATTGGCGCCTGATACGGCGCGGAAAGGAGCTCAAGCGTCTCTCCGGTCCCGGCATGAATGTGTCCACAATGCCGCTGGAAAGAGTCGAGTCGCTGCTAAGCGAAACCCTCCCCTCGCTTGAGGCAAAAGGTGTTCGCGGATTCTACCTATACACCGCCGGCGTGGTTACGCCAGCCATCTCCGAGAGACTTAAAAAGCTAATCGTCAATTATTTTCCGCAGGCCGATATCGAAATCAACGACGACCTCACCGGCGCGGCAAGAGCGGCCCTGTTGCACGAAAGCGGCCTGGTGGCAATACTCGGGACCGGGTCCAACTGCTGCTTCTACGACGGGGTAAACGTGCGCCGCACAGTGTACTCCGGCGGCTACGTGCTCGGCGATGAAGGCAGCGCAGCAACACTTGGAAAACTATTCCTGGCCGATTTCATAAAAGGTCTTGTCCCGGAGCCGCTGGCAGAGGCTTTTGCTTGGGAGTTCGACGCTTCTTACAGCGGCATTGTCGAGGGCGTGTACCGCAGCGCATCTCCATCGGCCTATCTTGGGAGCCTGGCGCCGTTTCTTCTTGAACACGCCGATGAGCCCTACGCCAAAGAGCTGATAGAAAGTAACTTCCGCGCCTTCATACAGCGTTCTCTGCTGCGTAGCGGCGCCGCCGAATACCCCGTCGGCATTGTCGGCGGCATGGGCTGGGCCTTCCGGGACATCCTCCGTCCCCTCCTTCAGGAATCCGGCATCCGCATCTCCAGTTTTCTCCGCTCCCCCATTGACGGCCTGTGCGAGTACCACTCCTCAGGCGCGGAGTAGTTCCGGGGCGTTGTACAGGAAGTGCCTGGGAATCAGCGTTATAAGCAAATCGACCTATGTAGTTTTACACAGGTCGATTTGTTTAAATGTTTGTTTATCAGAGAGTTGCTGTACGACGGCAACTTGGCTGACTATTTCAGGGTGCCTTCTTCGGCGGCTTTGATCATGTCCTCGTTGGCGGAGATGTAGATTTCTACGCGACGGTTCTGGGCACGGCCGGCCTCCGTGTCGTTGCTGGCGATGGGGAAGTCGTAGGAAAGGCCTTCGGCGGTCAGGCGATCTTTGTCGATGCCTTTGGTCTTCAGATATTTGGCGACGGTGTTAGCACGCTGGTCGGAGACTTTCTTGTTGGCGGCGGCGCTGCCTACGTTGTCGGTGTGACCATAGACAGTGATGTTGGTTTCGGTCATATCGGCCATCTCCTGGGCGAACTTGTCGAGCTGGGTTTTGGCCTCTGTCTTGAGGGTGCTCTTGTTGAAGTCGAAGAGGATGCCGCTGTCGAAGGTGACTTTGATAGCCTTGAGGCCGTTGACGTCGGTCACGGTTTCTACCTGAGCGTTTTCAAGGGCGGCGAGTTCTTCGGCCTTCTTGTCCATCTTGTTGCCGATAAGAGCGCCTGAGCCGGCACCCACTGCAGTTCCGATAGCAGCACCGATAGCGGCACCCTGGCCGTTACCGCCAATCAGATAGCCGATACCTGCACCGAGAGCGGCGCCGGCACCTGAGCCAATCAAGGAACCTTTACCGGTGTTGGAGATGCCGCAACCAGCGATAAGAGTGCAGCACAGAAGAATAGAAGCAAATTTTTTCATAACATATAAGGTTTTAGAATTGTCAATGCACAAATGTACAAAAAAACTTTAGAAATATTTTGCACTTTTCAAAAAAAGATGTACCTTTGCAATCCCGTCCGACGGGAAGCTCATTAAAATACTGCGGAAATAGCTCAGTTGGTAGAGCACGACCTTGCCAAGGTCGGGGTCGCGAGTTCGAGTCTCGTTTTCCGCTCAAAACAAAACGCCAGCCCTTGTGGTTGGCGTTTTTGTTTTGCGGAAGACTCGGACGAAGCGACCCCAGTCCCCCGAGGGGACCGGAGCGAAGCGACGAGGGGGTAACGTTGGTTTCGCGATGGCCGAAGGCCAGCCCGCGCCAGCGGGCTCGAGTCTCGTTTTCCGCTCTAAATGCAAACGGCAGCCTTCAAGGTTGCCGTTTTTGCGTTATTATATTTCTGGGTGCTTATAGGGGTCCATGCACATGAGGGCACTGAAAAACCCCTCTGACCGGCGTGTAATCGATACGGAAAAAAGTTTGTCAGACCATCAAATAGATTTGGTAGTCTGACAAATTTTTTGTAACTTTATCATATTGATTGACAGGTGTTTATATGCTTCCGATA
>JAFUVU010000020.1 GCA_017477465.1 Bacteroidales bacterium | reverse complement strand
CAAGGGCCTGAAATCCAGCGGGTTCAATATTGAGGATACGCATATGGTTCATATCAATCGTATCGAGCAGCTCTTCGGGGTTGTCATTATCGCTTACACCTGGGCCTATCTTGTTGGCATTGCCGCCAATCTCAAAGTCAATGCCATCAGGATACTCAACAATGGGAGGCGTGCCATCAGCCTTGTCAAGTACGGTCTGAACTTCATCGCAGACACTCTCCTCAATCCGTTCAGACCAACCAAAATCAATGTGTTTGATTTTTTGTCATGTACTTAGGCAGAACATAATGAAATATCCGGCAGGTTTGCCTTCGAATCCCAGGAAGTGGAAAGCCGCACCCTGGGATTCGGCGTATGGCCGAGCGAGCAATACGCAAAGAAGGTGGAAAATACGTTTCATATCGGCCCAAAGATAAAAATATTTGGCGATTAATGCGAACGTTTGTATATTAGCAGGGAAATGGTCAGCATTACAGATATCGCCCACGCTTTGGGCATCACCCCCTCCACGGTCTCCAGGGCCCTGGCCGGCAGCAGCCGCGTCAAGGAAGAGACCCGCATAGCCGTCGAGAAAAAAGCCCGCGAGATGGGATATCAGCGCAATATCGTCGCAGCTAATCTCCGCAAGGGGCGCTCCAACATCGTGGGCATAATAGTCCCCCGCATCCACAGGGAATTCTTCTCCAACGTAATCGGCGGAGCGGAAAATGTGCTGGGCGAGGCAGGATACAACGTCCTCATCTGCCAGACCATCGAAAGCAAAGAGGCCGAAATCAAAGCCCTCAAGACCCTTCGCAATTACAATGTCGCCGCTGTGCTTATCTCTCACGCCATCGAAAGCACAAACAGCGCCCACATCAAGGATTCGCTTGGTTCCGACATTCCCCTCATCCAGTTCGACAGGGTTTTCCCGGACCTTCCGGGCGCCAAAATTGTAGGCGCAAACTGCGACGGAGCGTTCACGGCAACCAAGCACCTCATCGAGCAGGGATACCGCAAAATCGGCACTATTGCCGGATATATGAGTTCCCTTGCTTATGTGGAGCGCCTGGCCGGATATAAACTCGCCATCGAAAGCGCAGGACTCCCCTACGACGAGTCCATAGTATATTACGACACCATCGTCAAGGAAACCGGTTATGCCGCATGCGAGAAAGCCTTGGAACAGGGCTGCGACGCGCTCTACTGCGCCGGCGATTTCTCGGCCCTCGGAGCCATAGAATACCTTAAGGAAAAAGGCATACGCATTCCCGAAGACTTCGGCATCGTGGGAACGGCCAACGAGTCTTTCACCGCGCTCATGTTCCCTTCCATGTCTTCATTGGGACAGCATCCTTTCGAGATGGGACAGGCCGCAGCAAAAGCCTTCCTCGAAGGCCGCACCGACACCCAGGTAATCCCTATGGAACTGCATATCAGACAATCATCCAACAAAAATAACACATGGCAAAAGTAGTAACCTTCGGCTAAGTGATGCTTCGCCTTTCCACTCCCGGTTATCTTCGTTTTTCCCAGGCCCGTCAGTTCGACGCATCTTTCGGCGGCGGTGAAGCAAATGTTGCAGTATCCTTGGCAAACTATGGTGTGGATGCCCATTTCGTAACCCGTCTCCCTAAAAACGACATTGCCGAGGGAAAGTGGGAAGCCATCTCAGAGCTGTGCGCACAATCCCTCAAATGGTTCAAAAAATAAGGGCCTGAGAATCCAAATACATCCGTCCGCTATTGCCGGACGGATTTTTTTTGCTATTTTTGTACCCCGTATTCATTTAAACACCTAAGTTCATGAAATACGGGTTCGACAACGCAAAATATATCAAAATCCAGTCTGAACACATTCGGGAACGCATCGCCGCCTTCGGCGACAAGCTCTACATGGAGTTCGGAGGAAAACTCTTCGACGACTATCACGCCAGCCGCGTCCTACCCGGATTCGAGCCGGACAGCAAGCTGAAAATGCTGATGCAGATGAAGGACGATGCGGAAATCGTCATCGTCATAAGTGCAGTTGACATTGAAAAGAACAAAGTCCGCAGCGACCTTGGCATAACCTACGACGTGGATGTCCTTCGCCTGAGGGACGAATTCATGGCCCGCGGCTTAAGCGTAAACAGCGTTGTAATCACCCACTTCAACGGTCAGTCAAGCGCAGAAGCATACAGAAAACGTCTGGAAAACCTGGGCATCAAAGTCTATTATCACCACACGATAGAAGACTATCCGCATAACGTCGCCCTCATAGACTCCGACGAAGGGTTCGGCAAAAACGACTACGTGGAAACCACCAAACCGCTGGTTGTCGTAACCGCCCCCGGTCCCGGAAGCGGCAAGATGGCCGTCTGCCTAAGCCAGCTGTACCAGGAAAACAAGCGTGGAATCAAAGCCGGATATGCCAAATTCGAGACCTTCCCCATCTGGAATCTTCCTCTGGCCCACCCTGTAAACATTGCCTACGAAGCAGCAACGGCCGATTTGGACGACGTAAACATGATCGACCCCTTCCATCTGGAAGCATACGGGACCATGGCGGTCAATTACAACAGGGACATTGAAATCTTCCCTGTAATGAACGCCCTCTTCGACGACATCTACGGCTATTCGCCCTATAAATCGCCCACAGACATGGGTGTGAACATGATCGGCTACTGCATTAGTGACGACGAAGTCTGCCGCGAAGCATCGTACCAGGAAATCATCCGCCGCTACTATACCGCCCTATGCAATTTTGCCGATGGCAAAGCCACCGAAGCCGAGGTAAACAAGCTAAGCCTCCTGATGAAAAAGGCCAAAATCACCACGGCCTACAGAAAAGCCACGGTAGCCGCCAAAGAGCGTCTGGAAAAGAGCGGCATGGCCACAGCCGCCATCGAGCTGGAAGACGGCACCATCCTTACCGGAGAGACCTCTCCCCTGCTCGGCCCCAGCAGCGCCCTGTTGCTGAACGCTCTCAAACACCTTGCCGGCATCGCCCACAACGTCAAGCTCATCCCCCAGCAGATGATAGCCCCCATCCAGAAAACCAAAGTCACCTACCTGCACGGCCACAATCCGCGCCTGCACACGGACGAGGTGCTGGTCGCCATCTCCATGATGAGTCTTATCGACGAAAACTGCAAACTGGCACTGGAGCAATTGCCTAACCTTGCCGGCGCCCAGGTCCATTCAACCGTAATGCTCAGCGAGGTGGACCGCAAGACCTTCAACAAGTTAGGCATCGGCCTCACCTGCGACCCTGTCCGTAAGATAAAACCCAGGCCCGAATCCCTTGCCCGATAGCGGAAAAAGCAGTATCTTTGTGCTGCTAAACCACAGAATCGGCAATGTTACGCAAATTATCCCTTACGCTTTGCTCCGCCTTATTGGCGGCTGCCACTTTATATGCCCAGAAAATCCATGTGGACGAAATCTCGATAGACACACGCGCCACTTTTCATCAGCAGACACTTGACGGCAAATACAGTTCCTCCTTCCTGGGAGACTACCTCAATCTGCACATCAAAGGACAGCTGACCGACAATCTGAGCTTCCGCGTGCGTCAGCGCCTCAACCGCGCTCCTTCGCTTGAGAATCCGTTCAACGCGACGGATTTCCTCATGCTCCGCTGGCAGCCCTTCACTCACTGGGCCTTCACCGCCGGCAAACAGGCAATACTGCTTGGAGGATATGAAATAGACTCCGCCCCTATCGACGTTTACTATTACGGCACCTACTGTGAGCACATGCATCAGGTTTACGCTTTTGGCCTTACTGCCAATTATTTACCGGCAGAAGGACAGGAGGTCATCCTGCAGTTCTGCCCTTCTCCATGCTGGGGCGGCGTAGCGGACGCCTACTCGTACAACCTATACTGGAACGGCAGTTTCGCCCCTTTCTGGAAAACCACCTGGAGCGTCAACTTCATCCAGGACCAGTGGTACCGCTGGATGAACTACATCGTTCTTGGCAACCGCTTCTTCATGGGCCCCCTGGCCTTGGACATCGACTTTCACAACAGGGCCTCGTTCGCACAGAAACGCTTCTTCCTGTCCGATTACTCCATTATTGGAAAGGCAATTCTTACCCTCGGCAAATGGAACCTTTGCACCAAGGTCGGCTACGAGACAAACGCCACGGAAAATGTCGATGAAGACGGCCGGGATTACGACACCATCCTTGCCGCCGGCACCAACTACTTCTACGCAGGTGCAGGCGTAGAGTACTTCCCGCTGGGAAATGACAATCTACGCCTGCACGCTGTCTGGTTCCGGGATAACACCCTGAATCTGAATCACTACGACATGGGCATCACCTGGAGATTCACTGTCTATAAGCGCTAACTACTTGGTGGGACGTTTATAACCGTCCTGCAGGCAGCGCTGGGAGATGTGCTCGATACGGCTTTGCGTGTCGGGGTGGGAGGAGAAGAGGTTGCTCACGGCGCTGGCCTGCGCGGCAGTTCCGCTGGAAAGCTTCTGCAGCTTTTCAAAGGACTGAACCATCGACCAGGGATTCTTTCCGGCTTCGCAGAGATAGTTGTAGCCGTAATCGTCGGCCTCCGTTTCCATATCGCGTGAGAATTTCGCATTCAGTATAACTTCACCGAGTGCGCCAAGCTGGGAATCAGTGAGAGCGGCAATCTTGTCGCCGGCAGAAGCGATGCCCTGCAAAGCGGCCGACGTGAGCATGCTCTTCTGCATTTGCTTGCGCGTATGATGCAGAGCGACATGGCCCATTTCATGGCCGATGACACCGAGAAGCTCGTTATCTGTCATTGCATCCATGATGCCGGTATAAACGCGGACGCTGCCATCGGCACAGGCGAAGGCGTTCACCTCGTCCTGCTGATAGACTTTGAAGTTCAAGGGCTTTTCGTTTACGCCGTCAAGATTGGCGGTAAGCTTGCGAAGGCGCTTGGTGTAGGGGCTGGATTCCGGCAGCACCTTGCTCTGCGCATCCAGCTGGGCGATATATTGGGAGACATAGGCTTCCACTTGCTCGTCGGACAATGTCAGTGCTTGAATTGCATATACGCCACCCTGGAGCAGACGTTCGGAATTCAGGTTTGATAGGACGCCGCAGGAGGTGAGGAGGAGTGCGGCCGCGATTAGGCTCAGAAAACGTTTCATATAAGTGAATAATTTTGTCAAATTTACAAATTTTTCCTCTTAAATGCACAAGTGTGTTTTAAAAATCACGAGCTTTGCAAGATAATTTGAACATCGGCAGAAAAATCGGTATATTTGCTTTATGAAATTACCCAAAAACGCATTTAAGGAAGTCATCAACTCACTTAAGGACAAGCTGAAGGAGTCTCTTGTCTCCGTGCTTCCGGTGAGCCTGATAGTCCTTATCCTCTCACTCACCCCATGGGTCAATATTTCGGGCGGGGAACTTGTCGTATTCGGAATTGCCACTATCCTTCTCATCATTGGCATCGGCCTGTTTAACTTAGGGGCCGATATGGCCATGACCCCCATGGGCCAATACATCGGAGAAGGCCTCACATCTTCCAAAAAGCTTGGGCTTCTGCTGTCCGTAGCCTTTATCATGGGCCTTCTGATAACGATAGCGGAGCCGGACCTTTCCGTACTTGCAAGCCAGGTAAGCGCCGTGATGAACGGAACCTTGCTCATCGTTACGGTAGGCGTCGGCGTTGGCATAATGCTGCTGCTTGGCGTACTCAAAATACTTTTCCATCAGGATCTTACGGGCATTCTCATGTTCCTTTACATGGCCCTTTTCTGCCTTGCGGCGCTCCTGATGGACAATGACGAAAACTGGCCGCTTCTGTCAATGTGTTTCGACAGCGGCGGTGTAACCACCGGCCCCATCACCGTGCCGTTCATCATGGCCCTCGGCGTCGGTATAGCACTCACCGTGGGCGGCCGCAATGCAAATGAAAACAGCTTCGGCCTCATTGCGCTATGCTCCGTGGGCCCCATCGCCGCCGTGCTTCTGCTATCCATTTTCTCCACCGGCAGCCTTGACTTCAAGATTCCGGACTATTCGATGGATAACATCCTCTCAGGCGGCATGAACCACCTCATCCTCGACGCAATGGGCGATGTGGCCAAATCCTTGATTTTCATAGTACTGTTCTTCTTCATCCTGCAGTTTACAGTACTGCACCTACCGCGTACCAAGATTTCACAGATAGTCTTCGGCATCGTGTACGCTTTCCTCGGCCTCGTATTTTTCCTTACGGCGGTGGAGATGGCATTCATGCCGATCGGCTTTAAAATCGGCACGGAATTGGCCGGACAGCCTGCCATTATAATCGGGCTCGCATTCGTTATCGGCATGGTGGTAGTGCTTGCCGAGCCTGCAGTCCACGTCCTGAACAATCAAGTGCAGGACATCACTGGCGGCGAGGTCTCAAAACGGCAGATGATGATCGCCCTGTCCGTTGGCGTGGGCGTTTCCATCGGCCTTTCCGTTATCCGCGTTTACTACGACTTCTCCCTTCTCTATTACTTGATTCCCGGATACCTGATTTCGCTGGGGCTGTCATTCTTTGTTCCAAAGCTTTACACTGCCATAGCGTTCGACTCCGGCGGCGTGGCCAGCGGTCCCCTCACTTCCAGTTTTATCCTGCCGCTAGTGATTGGCGCCTGCGTCACCATGCAAGGGGAATCAAGGGTTCTGGACCTTGCCTTCGGAGTAGTCGCAATGGTTGCCATGACGCCCCTTATCACTATCCAGTGCCTTGGTTTCAAATCGGTCCTCAGTTCCCGCCACCGCCGCAATGCTGCAATGCGCCGCATCCTGGCATCGCCGGAGGAAGATCCAATAATTTACTTCGAATAGCATGTCCACCGATAAAAACATAGCGCCGATCAAGCTGGAACTGCTGTTTGTGATTGCCCACAACAAGAAGCAGGCGTATATTTCCAGCCTCATACAGTCCCTGCAGTCCAATCTGCAGTTCACCGTGCCCTGCAAAGGAACAACTCACCTAATCCTCAATTACCTTGGCCTAATCGACCGTCCAAAGACGCTGATAATGAGCGTGATCCGAGAAGACCAAGCAGCAGAAATAATGGCCGTCCTCCAGGAAACCTTCCACAAAGGCGGCGATTACAAAGGAGTCGCCTTCACCGTACCCTTCAGCAGCATGATAGGCACTCTGGCCTACGGCTTCCTGAGCAATGAAAAACAAGTAAAGCAACAATAGCCATGTCAGATAATAAAACAGCTTACGAACTTGTAGTTTGCATCGTGAATTCCGGTTATTCTGAGAATGTCATGAATGCAGCCCGCTCGGCCGGTGCCCGGGGTGGCAGTATTGTCAGAGGCCGCGGATCGGCAAATCCTGCTTCGGAAGAATTCTTCGGCGTCACCATACAGCCTGATAAAGAGGTGGTTATGATTCTTGTCCCCTCCTCAATCAAGGACGCCGTTATGAAATCCGTCTATAAAAACGCCGGCCTCTCCACCGAAGGCGTCGGCATAGTTTTCTCACTCCCCGTCTCCCGCACCACCATCGGCATGGACACCCAAGAAGACCTCGACGCGTAACCTCCTAACACTCAATATTATACAGAAATCAAGTGTGGCAAAAAGTCACACTTGATTTCATGATGTCGCTGATAGTCAGCTATTTGCTTGCCTAGGTTAGATGAAGATGTACTTGCAGATGAAGAGGGCTGCAAGGATCCACATCGTTATCGAGATGTCTTTGAACTTGCCGGCTACGGCGTGGCAGATCACATAAGAGATAACGCCGATAAGGATACCGTCGCTGATGCTGTAGGCAAGAGGCATGATGATGATGGTGAGGAAGGCGGGAATGGCCCTGCAGTAATCCTCCCAGTGGATGCTCTTCAGAGGAGACATCATCATGACGCCGACGATGATAAGTGCCGGAGCGGTAGCTGCGCCGGGGATAGCCAGGAACAGCGGGCTGAAGAGCAGTGCCAGGGCAAAGCAAACAGCCGTCGAGAAGGCGGTGAGACCCGTACGGCCACCCTCCCCTACGCCGGATGCGCTCTCGACGTAAGTTGTCGTAGTGGAAGTGCCGAGGCAAGCGCCGCAGACAGTGGCGATGGAATCGGCCAGGAACATTTTCTCCATATCGGGGATGTCATCTTTCCTGTTGCCTTCGGGGATAAGGTCGGTGCCCTGATGTACGCCGATAAGCGTGCCCATGGTGTCGAACATATCGATGAACAGGAAGGTGAAAACAATCACCAGCATATCCAGAGTAAGGATATTGTGCCACTCAAAATGGAAGGCGATGGGCGCGACGGATTGAGGAAGAGACACGACGCCGTTCAGCTTGGTAATAGCCTCGCCGGTTGCAGGATCCTTGATCAGAAGGCCGAGGGCCGTAGTGGCCAGGATACCCCAAAGGATGCCTCCGCGCACCTTGGCCATCACCAGACCGGCAGTAATGAACAGGCCGATGAGACCCAGAAGGGCCTTCCCTTCAGTGATATTACCCAGAGTGACCAGAGTAGCATCGCTGTTCACGATGATGCCGGCATTCTGCAGGCCGATGAAGGCGATGAACAGGCCGATACCTGCGCCGATAGCCTTCTTCAGGGTGCCGGGGATGGCATTGAGCAGCCAGCTGCGCACCTTGGTAAGTGTGAGGATGATGAACAGGATACCTTCGATGAGAACAGCAGTCAGCGCGAACTGCCAGCTATATCCCATAGTAAGGCAAACGGTGTACACGAAGAAGGCGTTAAGACCCATGCCGGGAGCCAGAGCGAAAGGCTTCTTAGCATAAAGAGCCATAACAAGCGTGCCGATGATAGCGGCCAGGGCAGTCGCAGTGAAAACGCTGCCGGCGGGCATACCGGGAAGGGCGCTGAAAATACCGGGATTCACGGCCAGGATATAGGCCATGGTAAGGAAGGTGGTGATACCGGCAAGTATCTCAGTACGGACGCTGTGCTTCTTGGAGTCGAAGCCGAATAGTTTTTCAAAAGCAGGTTTCATAAGGCGCCGCTCTTTTTAGAAGACCCATTTGGCACCAAGACAGGGAAGAACGTTGAACGCTTTCCCAGTAGAAGCCTCCAACCCGGCGAAATTGTAGCTGAGTTCAACTTCACCGCCGATATTGAAGTTATCGACACCGAACAGATGACCTATATTATACCAAAGCTGAGGTTCGGAAAGGACAACGACTTTGTCACCCTCACACCAGACGTCCACAAAGCCGGAGAAACGCACGCCTGTAAGTGAAAACAGGTCCTGCAGGCCCCATACTGCAGTAAACTGCATGGGAACATTGCTCTTAAGGCCGAGGAAGTGCTTGTAAAGGACCTTGAGGTTAAGGGTATTCTTGAAATCTTTGCTATGCAGGAAATAATCCAGGCCAAAGAGGAAGGCATTGTTAACCGGGAAGGCGCCATAATCCTCTCCTGCAACGCCGTACAGGTTTCCCCAGGTACCGAAACCGCCATTGTATTCGACCTGAAGGCTGAGACCGCCCAACTTGGTATCCTGCCAGAAATTCAGGCAACGGGCAATTTCAAAATATGTATTATTGGGAGAGATAATTTCCTTTCCGTCCCTGTTGTTGTAATCGTAATCGATGAAGAAGAAAGTGTTACCCCATTTGTCGGGATGGAATCCCTCGAGAGTGGTGGTTACGTGTTTGCGGCCAAAGTCATAAAAGACTTGGAGATTGGTTTGAGCCTCGGCGATCTGGCCAAAGGCTAGGGCTGCCATTGCAGCAACAAGAACGGATTTTTTTAACATAAAGCGTAGTTTATGAGTTGGTTATAAATGTTGCACCCGGCCTGTAGGACCGGGTGTATGCTTATTTTCTGAGTGAAGGGTTGATTTCAAAGTCCACTGCCTTATCCCCGCTTGGATTGGCACCGAACTCATAGTCTTTGCCAGGCAATACCGCATTCAGTATAACACCGACCAGGGCCGCTACGGCAAGGCCGCTGAGTTTGGTGAAGCCAAGGTCGATGGCATCGCCGGCGCCGTATTTGATGCCGATGGCAAGCACAAGTATCAAGGCGGCTACAAGCACATTGCGGCTCTTGGTGAAATCCACCTGATTTTCAACGATATTTCGCACACCCACTGCCGATATCATACCGTAAAGCACCAGCGAAACACCTCCGATAGTAGCTGCAGGCATGCAGGCGATAAGAGCGCTGAACTTAGGACAGAAACTGAGGATGATGGCGAAAATCGCAGCAATGCGGATTACTCTGGGATCGTAAACCTTGGTGAGGTTCAGAACGCCCGTATTCTCACCGTAGGTGGTATTTGCAGGAGCGCCGAACAGAGAAGCGAGCATTGTGGCAAGGCCGTCGCCCATCAGCGTGCGGTGAAGGCCCGGATCCTCCAGATAGTTGATTTCAGTGGTGGAGGAAATGGCGCACATGTCGCCGATATGCTCCATCATGGTCGCTAGAGAAATCGGCACTATGGCGATAATGGCACTCACAACGAGTCCCCAATTAGGATTTGCAAATACGTGGAACGCAGTGTTCTCCCAGTGGAAAGGAACACCAATCCATGCGGCATCCTTCACAGCGGTGAAATCACAGAGTCCAAAGCAGGCTGCCACGAGATAGGAGCCCAGGACACCCAGCAGAATAGGAATGATACGGATCATCCCCTTGCCCCAGATGTTGCAAACGATGATAATTGCAATGGCCAGCAAGGCGATCCACCAGTTGTTGTTACAGTTCTGGATAGCGCTTCCCGACAAGGTGAGGCCGATGGCGATAATAATCGGCCCTGTCACGATGGGAGGGAAGAAGCGCATCACCTTCTTTGCCCCGAACGCAGCGATGAGCCCCGCCAGGATGAAATAAATAATGCCTGCCGAAAAGACTCCGATGCAGGCATAAGGTAGAGATTCCTGAGCGCTGAGGCCTTGCTGTGCCCCCATCGAGACAACTGCAGCATACCCGCCCAGGAAAGCGAATGACGATCCGAGGAACGCCGGGACCCGCATCTTGGTGAGAAGGTGAAAAATAAGAGTGCCCAAACCTGCGAAAAGTAAGGTGGCACTCATCGAAAGACCTGTGATAACAGGGACCAGGACCGTGGCTCCGAACATGGCAAACATGTGCTGGAGACCGAGGGTAAGCATCTTGCCCGTGCCTAATGTGCGGGCATCGTAGATACCTTGCTGTGCTTTTGTCATAACTATATAGGTTTGAAAAAAATGTATTATCTACCCTTCAGGCCCATTATGACCAAACAAAGATAGATAATAAAAAATTTTAAAACAAACCTACCAGCCCTTAGTTTTCAAAAAAAGTTATCAACAGGACTTATCAACAGGCAGGCTCAGGCTTCTTCTGCTGTTCCGGACAGAGCTTCGAACTGGGTTTCGTCAATCATGCGGCAATTGCCGTTGAACTGGGCATCAAGCTCTACCTGAAGGCGTTTTATGTGAAGGTCGCCGTCAACTTTGCAGCCGCTTTTCAGCGAAAGGGTGTCCTTGACATAGAAATTCCCGGTCATGGTGCCGCAGAAATCCATGTTCTGGCAGAAGATATTGCCTTTTACCGTAGCCTTCTCCCCTACCACTACGCGGCCCTCGGAACGTACCGTGCCTTCGAAACTTCCGTCGATACGCAGATCCCCGGGAGTGGTTATTTCACCTTTGACGCTTGTGCCGGCGCTGATGCGGCTTACGTCGTTAACATTCACGCTGTTTTCCATTTTTGTTGCCATAACTTAAGCGATTCCTTTACCGTGACAGTTCTTGTACTTGAGACCGCTGCCGCAGGGGCAGGGATCATTTCGGCCTACATGTTTGTCCACCCGGACAGGCATGCGACTCTTCTGCTCACCGTTGGTGGAGAGCTGGGAAGGGTCGTTGGTGCGCATCTGCTGCATATTCCGGTTAGGCTGAGTGGCCGGGCGTGCTTCGCGGGCGTCGGAAGCGTCGCGGAGCGGTATGAATGCGCGGAGCAGGAAGGTGAGCACCTCTTCGTTAAGCTTTTCGAGCATGTCGGTGAACAGGTTGTAGCTTTCGAGCTTGTACACCACCAGAGGGTCTTTTTGCTCGTACGCGGCATTCTGGACGCTTTGGCGAAGGTCGTCCATGTCGCGCAGATGCTGCTTCCAGTAATCGTCGATATAATAAAGCAGGATATTGCGGCTGAGGGCTTTGGCAATCTCACGGCTTTCGGTCTCATAGGCCTTTTTCAGATTGACCGACAGGGTAAGCTGACGTTTGCCATTGGTGATGGGAATGGCGATATTCTCGTACATCGAGCCTTGTTTCTCATAGACGGTCTTGATGACGGGATTCACCTTTTCCACCATGGCGTTCATACGGCGCTCGTAAACTTCCTTCATGTGGGCCGACAGCTTTTCGGCAATGTCTTCGGCCTTTGCATGGGAGAAGAATTCCTCGTCGAAGCCAAGGTCGATGGACAACTTGCCGATGATGTATTCCTCGAACTCCTGATAGCTCATGCCTTCCGACTGCCTGGCAAGGATGGAGGCGGTGTCGGTCATCATGTTCTGGATGTCAATCTCGATCCTTTCGCCGGAAAGGGCGTTGCGACGGCGGGCGTACACGGCTTCACGCTGGTAGTTCATCACGTCGTCGTATTCGAGGGTGCGTTTACGCCAGCCGAAGTGGTTCTCTTCCACACGTTTCTGTGCGTTTTCGATACTCTTGGAGAGCATTCCGCTGACCAGGGCCTCATCTTCGGCCATACCGAGCTTGTCAACGACGCCGGCGATACGCTCGGAGCCGAATTTACGCATAAGGTCGTCTTCCAGGGAAATGTAGAAGCATGAGCTTCCGGGGTCGCCCTGACGTCCTGCACGGCCACGCAGCTGACGGTCCACACGGCGGCTGTCATGCCTTGTCGTGCCGATGATTGCCAGACCGCCCGCGGCCTTCACTTCCGGGCTCAGCTTGATATCGGTACCACGGCCTGCCATGTTGGTAGCGATGGTTACGCGGCCGCTCTGACCTGCCTGGGCGACGATTTCCGCCTCGCGGGCATGCTCTTTTGCATTAAGCACATTAGCGGTGATACCGCGGATGCGCATCATGCGGGCAAGCAGCTCGGAGGTTTCCACGTCGGTTGTACCTACAAGGACCGGACGTCCTGCATTGGACAACTCCACAACCTTGTCGATAACTGCGTTGAACTTGGCCTTCTTGGTCTTGTAGATTATGTCGTTCTGGTCGTCGCGGATTACGGGACGGTTGGTAGGGATTACCACCACATCCAGTTTGTAGATATCCCAGAACTCACCTGCCTCGGTTTCTGCCGTACCTGTCATACCTGCAAGCTTGTGGTACATACGGAAGTAGTTCTGCAGGGTGATGGTGGCGAAGGTCTGCGTTGCAGCTTCCACCTTCACGTTTTCCTTGGCTTCCACGGCCTGGTGCAGACCGTCGCTCCAGCGTCGGCCTTCCATGATACGGCCGGTGGATTCGTCCACAATCTTCACTTTGTTATCGACAATCACATAGTCGATGTCCTTTGTGAACATTGCGTATGCCTTAAGGAGCTGAATTACAGTATGTACACGCTCGCTCTTGAGGGAGAAGTCCTCCATTAGGGCGTCTTTCTTCTCGGCCTTTTCTGCGGGGCTGAGGCTAAGGTCGTTGGTAATCTCCGCTATTGAGGCGCCCATGTCCGGGAGGACGAAGAAGTTGGGGTCGGAAACGCTGCCGGCGAGGGTGTCGTGACCCTTGTCGGTCATATCTACAGTGTTGAGCACCTCGTTGATGACGAAGTAGAGCTCGTCGGTGACTGTGGGCATTTCACGCTCGTTGTCCTGCATGTAGTATGCTTCTGTCTTCTGCATCAGCTGCTTCATGCCCGGTTCCGACAGGAACTTGATTAGAGGCTGGTACTTGGGCAGACCCTTATAGCACCTGTACAGGAGCAGGCCGCCGTCCTTTTCATTGCCTGCGGCGATAAGGCGCTTGGATTCGTTAAGCGTCTGGTTTACAAGGGCGCGCTGCTTATTGTAAAGATTCTCCACATAGGGCCGATATTCCATGAACTGCTCGTCCCCGGAGGCCTTTTCCATGGGGCCGGAGATGATCAGAGGGGTACGGGCGTCGTCGATCAGGACGGAGTCAACCTCGTCAACTATTGCGTAGTGGTGTTTGCGCTGGACAAGGTCGGTGACTCTGGCGCACATGTTGTCCCTCAGGTAGTCGAAGCCGAACTCGTTGTTCGTGCCGAAGGTGATGTCGCATTCGTAGGCTCTGCGGCGGGCGTCGGAGTTGGGCTGATGCTTGTCGATGCAGTCCACGCTGAGGCCATGGAACATGTAGATGGGGCCCATCCATTCCGAGTCACGCTTTGACAGGTAATCGTTCACCGTGACGACGTGTACGCCTTTTCCGGCGAGGGCATTCAGGAATACGGGCAGAGTGGCGACGAGGGTCTTACCCTCACCCGTTGCCATTTCCGCAATCATGCCACGCTGGTCCTTGTTGGTTTTGACGCCGCCGTTGAGGACTATGCCGCCGATGAGCTGCACGTCGTAATGGACCATGTCCCAGGTTATCTCATTGCCGCCGGCCAGCCAATGGTTGTGCCATATAGCCTTAACGCTACCGTCATTGCCAACCACTCCGTCATTGCCGGCTTGACCGGCAATCTCCACAAAGTCGCGTCCTTCTGCAGCGAGCTTCTTGTCAAACTCACTTGCAGTAACCACCACGTTCTCATTCTGAGCAAAACGTCTTGCGGTGGACTTCATGATGGCGAATGCTTCCGGAAGAAGTTCATTCAGAATTACTTCGATGGCCTGGTCTTCGTCTTTGACCAGTTTGTCGCTCTCTGTTGCTAGGGCTTCCTTCTCTTCAATGGGGATATCTCCTTCCAGCTGCTGCTTGATTTCCGCTATGCGGTCTTCGAAAGGTTTTTCTACCGCGGCTATCTTTTCACGAAGGGCCTGGCTGTGGGCACGGAGCTCGTCGTTGGAGAGTTTGTCTATATCGGGATAAAGCTTCAGGATTTTATCCAGGACCGGACGCAGGACTTTCATGTCCCTGTCGCTCTTGGAGCCGAAGATCTTTTTCAGTACGTCACCTATTGCCATAAAATGCTATTTTCGTTAATCTTACAAAGTTACAAACTTTGCTTGGATTATACAAATATCATTCCCCGGACAAGGGCTGACAAACTGACAGTTCAACGATATTCAAGCCTATGTGCACGCACTGCCGGAAGCTGTCGGCAAATATTGCGGAAATACTTGAGCGACAGCAGGCTGCGGTACTTTATGCCCTTTACAAGCGTGAATGCGCAGACATACAGGAAACGCTCCCACAGGGGACGGTTCTGGTCGCAAAGTCTGACGAGCGATCCGGTATAATAATTACGCTTGACAATCTTTTCCTTAGACTCTTTCCTTTCCGCCCTGTCGTGTACTGCACGGGCAGAAGGAACGATTCCTATCTTGAAGCCATGATAACGCGCCCTGTTGCACCAGTCGTCGTCCTGGCCATAGAGAGGAAAGAGTTTTTCCTCAAACAGGCCGATTTTCTTAAGCGCTGCGCAAGGCACCAGCCAATGGGCCGCCATTACCCGCTTTACGCTCATCGGCTCCGGAGAGGTATTCTCTTCGCAAACCGCCTCCGCTTCGCTCCGGCCCCTCCCATCGCGTCCTGCTAAGCCGGACAAGTCCTCCTCGCCAGTTACTGTGGGCCCCTCCCTCTTATGTGGCCGAGGGTGGCCACAGGTTTGCGAAGAGAATACCTCTCCGGAGCCGAACAACTTGGCGAATTGGGGGTCAAGGGATTTGTAAGCGTCCGTCATCTGAAGTGGACTTAGGACGGCATATTCCGGATGCAGCTCTGCCGATGCCACCAATGTCTCAAGGGCACCCGGGGCAAGCCAGGCATCCTGATTCAGCAGATATACGTAATCGAAGCCCTTTTTCAATGCGTACTCAAAGCCCAAATTGTTGGCGGCCGAGAATAACAGGTTCTCCGCACTTCGGACCAACTTTGCCTGGGGAAAATGCGAAGCCACGAAATCGGCACTGCCGTCGGTGGAATCGTTGTCCACAACGAAGAGAGATGTCTCTATTCCGCCTTCCGCCCCGCTCGAAACGACATTCCCCGACATCTCTCCCTGGGAGACCGGGCATACCGAGCTCAGGCAGCGCTCCAGCCACTGTCGGCCATTATAGGTCACTACTATGACAATGACTTTTTTCATGAGTGGGAGAAGCGGATAAAGAGTTCCTTAGGCGTCGCTTTGGAGAAAGCGGTTTTCATGACGTTGAGTGCAGTGCGGTACATTATGTCGGCACGGCTGCCTGCCGGACGGTTCACAAAACGATATCGGCAGGCCCTGAGGAATTCGAAGGACCAGACAAAAAGACGCAAGGCATTGGTTTTCAGCCATTTTCCGTCTCCATAGAAAAGCAGCGCTCCGCGCACCCTGGCGGGTTTTATCGCAGCTTCCATCATCGACACCGAGCCGCCGGCAAGGTGCGTGATATTTACCGATGCGTCCACCCAGACAGTGCGGCCCATACTGTTGAACTTATGGCCGAGGGCGATATCCTCCGGGGTGAAAAAGAAGCGCTCGTCCAGCCAGCCGGCTTTGGCAAAAGCCTCCCTTCTTGCAAGAAAGCACGCCCCGTTAAGCGTCCAGGTTTGGAAAACGCCCTTGCGCATGCTCCAGCGGGTGGGTTTGGTCTCATCCACCAGATGCAGATAATGCAGGACATAGCGCCAGGCATTCCAGGGGGCGCGACCGCAGGTTTGGACTTTTCCGGAAGGGAAATTGATGCAGGGCGATATAGCTGCGGCCGAAAGCGGCAGAGAAGCGAAATCTTCCACCAGCCTGTCAATGACCGGCATATACATCAGGGTGTCGTCGTTTACAACAAAGCAGTACCGGCCAGCTGATTCTTTGAGGGCCAGGTTGTTGTTTTCCGAAAAGCCCCTCACTTCATCGGAGACGATGACCTTCACCCAGGGGTAGTTTTCGCGCAGCAGCTGAAGCTTATCAGGGGCGTAAAGATAGGCCACTACCAGCGTCTCGTATGAAACACTTGTATTTTTGCGGATGCTGTCCAGACAAGGGAAAAGGATGTCCGGACGGTTCATGCTTACAATGACTATGCTTACTTCAACCATAAGAGCATAAACTTGTGCCAAAGGAGGCGGAGATTATAGCAAAGGTTGTCCAGGTTAAGTTTGCCCGGAATCCTTTCCGCTTTTGCCGATGGATGAAGCGTATAGCCGATAAACGGCACATTGCGGGCATTGAGGCCGGGGCCGAGGAAAAGATCGGGCTTTACGGCAAGCGAATAAAGGGCCGGAGTGAAGCAAAGCTGGTCCCTGAGCCCTCCAGAGGCAAGAAGATACTCCCACCACTTTTCGTCCAAGGCTGCTACCTGCGGATCGTTATGCCTACGGGCAAGGACATTGCACTCGTAAAGGCCGTAGTGCCTTGGGATATTCATGTCCTTTAGCCGCCGAATTTGACGAAGGGCCGTGGATGTGTTTATCTTTTCCTTTAAGTAGCAATAGCGAAGTTCCTCATACACACAGTTCCTTTGAGGATGCTCCAGAACGCCAAGATTGCCGGTGAACGCAGCCGCCTTGTCGTAGAAATCCGGGCTTAGAATGCGAAGATTCGCATCCATAAAGACCGAAAAATCATACTCCGGCAAAAGGACGTGCGGATGCATTTTGGCGTAACGTGAGCGAAGTACGGGGCTTTCCGATTGGTAAGGAATTTCCCTCAGTTGCCATACACCGTCCTCCCCTGCCTTGTCCGTAAAACAGACATAATCGTAAGAGGAATCTACGGCCTTTGGCTGTTCCAGATGGTCGTAATTTCCTGTGAGGACGGTATAAATAACTTTTTTCACTGCACAAAGTTAACAAAAGAATCTTAAAATGCCTATCTTTGCGTTTATGAGTCAGGAAGGCGGAATATCGGAAAGCAGCCGGAGGATTGCACGCAACAGTATCGCACTGTATGTGCGCATGTTCGTGCTCATGCTCGTGAGCCTGTTCACTGCCAGGATAGTCCTCAACGCCCTGGGCACGGAGGACCGCGGAGTATATGAGACAGTTGGCAGTTTCGTCTCCATGATGTCGCTTCTCACAAGCGCCCTTTCCACAGCGATAAGCCGGTTTCTAACCGTAGAAATGGCAAGGTCGGATGCCGATGCGATGAGAAAAGTCTTCGCCACGGCACAAGGCATTCTGCTGATTATAAGCGCAGCGGTGCTGCTGGTAGCGGAGCCGCTTGGCATCTGGTATGTACAAAACGTGATGAATCTGCCCCCGGGACGCACCGAGGCCGCACTTTGGCTCTTCCAGTTCTCCCTGGGGACATTCCTTGTCACCCTGCTCAGCATCCCATTCAACGCCAGCATTTTCGCACATGAGAAGATGGGCGTTTACGCCGTCATCGGCATGGCCGAGGGACTTCTCAAACTCGGAGTGGCAATCGCCATTCTCCACGCACCCTTCGACCGCCTGGTCTTCTACGGACTTCTCCTGCTCGTCGTTGCCATTGCGGTGCGCACAGCATACGTGCTCTATTGCCGCGCACATTTCCCGGAAAGCAGGGCAGGCGTCAAACTGGAGCGCAAATACGTGGGCGCCATGTTCGGTTTTGCAGGCTGGAACGGGCTCAGCCAGGGAATCGCCATCCTCAACGCCCATGGAGTGACGCAGCTGGTCAACTATTTCTTCGGCGTCGTATTCAACACAATGCGAGGGCTGGCCCTGAATGCGGAAAACATGGTCAAACAGTTCATTGCCAACGTCATTGTTGCCATAAACCCGCAAATCACAAAGTCTTACGCCTCCGGAAACATAGCCCATAGCAGTCTTCTTGTCTGCAAGGGCGTCAAGTTCGCCTTCCTTATCGGCTTTACTCTTTCCCTGCCGTTTTTCTTCGAGGCCGATGCCATCCTCCACCTTTGGCTTGGCGACAAGTTCGTCCCCGAAGGGACAGACCTGTTCACAAAACTGGGCCTGGTGTGCATGATTCTGGACATTTCGTTCAATCCGCTGTCCACCTTCGTCCAAGCCCAGGGCAATATCAAACGCTTCTACATCATGTACTCCTGCGTCACGGTGCTGGTATTCCCCGTGACCTGGCTGCTGTTCCGTCTGGGCTGCCCCCCGGCAAGCATGTATCTTGTGCTGATGGCCGATTATCTGCTCCTTGACATCCTGAAGCTTGTAGTAGGAAGCCGCACATACCGCTTCCCCATCGGCATGTTCTTCAAGGAAACGCTTCTGCGCGTTGCTCCGGTGGGCATTCTGTCTTTTATCGGCACATGGGGCATCTATCTGGCGCTTCCCGCCGGATGGTGGCGCCTGATTGCAGTCCTGGCGGGGGGAACGCTGCTGGTTGTCATAACCACCTGGCTCTTCGCCCTCACCCCTGGAGAAAAGGACTTCGCCCTTGAAAAAATCCGCAGAAAATGACCCTCCGAAAACGCCTGTACCACACTGTCCGCCGATGGCTGCTTGACCATTATCCCGCAGTCATTCTCAAGCCCGGACGCCATCCAAAGGATATAAACGAAAAAATCCGCTGGCTCATGTGCTATGGGCCGATGGATGAATGGGCCCGCCTGTCGGACAAGATAAAAGTACGCGACTATGTGGCCGAAAAAGGCCTGCAGGACTTGCTTGTCCCGCTGCTTGGAACTTGGGAAAAATCGGCCGATATTCCATACGGAAGCCTTCCCGAAAAGTTTGTACTAAAATGCAATCACGACAGCGGTTCCACCCACATAATCGAGCCGGGAACAGACCTGGAACGCGTAAACAGGGAACTGGATGTAGCGCTGGGTCAAAAATACGGCTACAGGCACGGAGAAATGCATTACAACCGGATAGCTCCCCGCATCCTGGCCGAGGCTTATCTGGACAGCGGCTCCGCCGTTCCTGTAGATTACAAGATCTGGTGCTTTGACGGAAAACCCTATTGCATCTGGGCTTGCTACGGAAGGACCAAGGACTACGTCTATGTAAATGTCTATGACCTTGACTGGAAACCAAGGCCGGAGGCATCAGTCTTCACGGAGCACTATCGGGACGGCGGCTGTTCCCTGCCCCGTCCTGTAACACTGCCGCAGATGCTGGACGCCGCCGCCCGCTTATCCGCCGGTTTCCCCGAAGTGAGGGTCGATTTCATGGAAGCAAAAGGCCATCTCTATTTTGGAGAGATGACCTTTGCAAGTCTGATGGGAAGGATGGATTTCTATACCGATGCCTTCCTTAAAGAATTGGGAGACCGGGTGGCTATTCCGGCTTGTAAGAATCCTTCAGGGCGGTAGTCTTGTTGAATACCGGATGTTCCGGTGTGGAATCCTTGTCGGCCACGTAATAGCCCGTGCGCTCAAACTGAACCGCTATTCCCGACTTGTCGTCCAGAAGTGCCGGCTCCGCATATCCTTTGCCGATTACCAGAGACTCCGGATTCAGGAAATCCTTGTAGTCCTTGTCTTCGGGGACCTGGGACATATCGGCCAGGGTGAACAGGCGGTCGTAGTTTCTGAGTTCCAGTTCTTTGGCGTGTGAAGCACTTACCCAGTGGATGGTGCCTTTGACCGAACGCCAGGTGCCTTCCGCTCCGGGACGGGTGCTGGGGTCGTAGGTGCATTTCAGTTCTACGACTTCACCGTTTTCGTCTTTCACTACCTCGTTACACTTTATAATATAGGTGTATTTGAGGCGCACTTCGCCGTCGGGTTTCAGGCGAAAGAACTTTTTGGGAGCGTCTTCCATGAAGTCTGCTTTTTCTATCAGAAGGTTGCCCGTGAATGGAACTTTGCGGGTTGCGCCTTCCGGTTCTGCCGGGTTCAGGGGGCAGTCGAACCATTCCACCTTGCCTTCGGGCCAATTGGTGATGGTGAGTTTCAGAGGATCCTGCACTACCATGTAGCGGTTGCTGCGCTCGTTGAGATCCTGACGGACGCACCATTCCAGAAGCTGGATATCCATCAGCTGGTCGCGCTTTGAAACGCCGATCTTGTCGCAGAACATGCGCAGTGCCTTTGCGGTATAGCCGCGGCGGCGGACACCGCAGAGGGTGGGCATGCGCGGATCGTCCCAGCCGCTTACGAGACCTTTTTGCACCAGTTCCAGAAGCTTGCGCTTGGACATGAGGGTGTAGGTGAGGTTAAGGCGTGCAAATTCGTATTGGTGAGACGGGTAGATGCCGAGGGTTTCGATGAACCAGTCGTACAAAGGCCTGTGGACGTCAAATTCCAAAGTGCAGATGGAATGGGTGATATGCTCTATGGAATCGCACTGACCGTGGGTGTAGTCGTACATAGGATAGATGCACCACTTGTCGCCCGTACGGTGATGATGGGCGAATTTGATGCGATACATGAGAGGATCCCTGAACATCATGTTCGGGTGGGCCATGTCTATCTTGGCCCTCAGGACCTTCTCGCCTTCTGCATATTTGCCGGCTTTCATTTCGCGGAAGAGTTTGAGGTTCTCTTCCGGGGTGCGGTTGCGCCAGGGGCTTTCTACGCCGGGTTTATCGACGGTACCCCTGCCCAGGCGGATTTCTTCCTGGGTTTGGTCATCGACATAGGCCAGGCCTCTTTTGATAAGGTCTTCGGCCCAGAGGTAGAGCTGGTCGAAATAGTCACTTGCGTAGAGTTCCTTATCCCAATGGAAGCCCAGCCACTGGATGTCTTCCTTGATGGAATCTACGTATTCCGTGTCTTCCTTCGTGGGGTTGGTATCGTCGTAGCGGAGGTTGGTTTTGCCGCCGTATTTCTGCGCCAGGCCAAAATTGAGGCAGATACTTTTTGCGTGTCCCAAATGAAGGTAGCCGTTGGGCTCCGGGGGGAAACGGGTCATTACACTGTCCACTTTGCCGCTGGTAAGGTCTTTTTCTATAATTTCTTCCAGAAAATTGAGTTTGCGCTCTTCCATAAAACAATAAGCATTGAACTTTCAAAGGTACGAAAAAAAAGGCACATTTGCGAGGATTAAGATTTTTTTAGTAATTTTGCACCTGTTTAACAGACTAAAACCTACTAGAAATGGGACTTTTACACGCCAGACTGGCCAAATACGACCTTCCCCAAAAAATGATGGAGAAGGGCATCTACCCATATTTCCGCCAGATCACCAGCAAACAAGAACCGAAGTCATCATGGACGGCAAGCCAATCCTCATGTTCGGCTCCAACGCATACACCGGTCTTACAGGTGACGACAGAGTAATCAACGCCGGCATCGAAGCTCTCAAGAAATACGGTTCCGGCTGCGCCGGCTCACGTTTCCTCAACGGCACGCTCGACATCCACGTCCAGTTGGAAAAGGAACTGGCCTCCTTCGTCGGCAAAGACGAAGCTCTGGTCTTCTCCACCGGCTTCACCGTGAACAGCGGTGTTATCCCCCAGCTCCTCACAAAAGACGACTTCATAATCTGTGACGACAGGGACCACGCCTCCATAGTCGATGGCCGCCGCCTCTCCTTCGCCAAGGGCATGCATTACAAGCACAACGACATGAAGGACTTGGAGCGCTGCCTCCGCCGCTGCCCCAAGAACACTGTCAAGCTTATAGTGGTTGACGGCGTCTTCTCAATGGAAGGCGACCTTGCCAAACTTCCGGAAATCGTAGAGCTCAAACACAAGTACGACAATGTAGTGATAATGGTGGACGAAGCCCACGGTCTGGGCGTTTTCGGCCGCCAGGGCAGAGGTGTCTGCGACCACTTCAAACTCTCCAAGGAGATCGACCTCATCATGGGCACCTTCTCCAAGAGCCTCGCAGCCATCGGCGGTTTCATAGCGGCCGACAGCGTAATCATCAACTACCTGCGCCACACCGCCCGCACCTACATCTTCCAGGCTTCCGACACTCCGGCCGCCACGGCATCGGCACTTGAGGCGCTTCACATTATCCAGAAAGAGCCCAAGCGCATCACAAACCTTTGGGACGTAACCAATTACGCCCTCAGACGTTTCAAGGAAGAAGGCTTCGAAATCGGCGAAACCGAAAGCCCCATCATCCCCCTGTATGTACGCGACCTGGAGAAAACCTTCATCGTCACCAAACGCGCATTCGACGAAGGCGTTTTCATCAACTCGGTGATTCCGCCGGCATGCGCCCCTCAGGATACGCTTATCCGCTTCTCCCTGATGGCGACCCACACCCGCGAACAGGTTGACCGCGCGGTTGACGCCCTCACCAAGGTCTTCAAGGAAGAAGGCATCATCAAGTAATAAAAAAGAGCGCCGCAGCGCTCTTTTTTTATGCCTTGAGTATTGATTTGGCTTTGTCCAGATCGGCTTCGGAGACTACGAGCGATATGCTCAGCTCTTCCCCGCCCTGGGCCGAGGCGATGATATTTATGCCTGCGGCGCCCATTTTTGAGAAGACTTCTCCGGAAACTCCGGGGGCATTCCTCATCTTGCTGCCGAAGACAGTGACGATGCCGACTTCCTGGTCAAGGACGATGATATCGTCCAAGGGCAGGAGCGGATTGCTGCGGAAAAGACTGCGGATGGCTTCGAGAGCCGGTTCTTTATCGGCACTCCTGACGGCGAAGCTTATGCTGTACTCGGAGGAGGTCTGGGCTATGAAGCGCACATTCACCCCTGCCGATGCAAGGCCCGAGAAAATTGCCCCGGACATTCCCACGCGGCCCAAAAGACCTGTACCATAGACGGTCAGGAGGCTGAGATCCGCCTCTGCTATCACATCTCGCTGGTGGGATGAGCCTGTGGAAATGACGGTTCCCGGGAAGCTGTCGTCGGATATGTCTTTAACCAGAATGGGAATATTGGCATTCTTGGCAGGCCAGATGGCCGATGAAGAGAACGGCGCCGCAGACGATGCGCAGTAGTGCGCCGCCTCGTCATACGTCATTGCCGATATGCCTTCCACTCCGTGGGCCTCAATATGGAATTCGATGCTTTCCGCCTTGAGGGCGACTGCAATCAGCGAAGCCATGAGATGGGCGCCGTCCTTGCCGACCCTGACGATGTAGCCGGAGTCAAGACGTCCGTAACCTCCGGAGATGACGATTGGTCCTTCGACTTTGCAGCGGGCCTCTATCTGCTGCCTGGATGCGGCCCAGTCGAAGTGCTGGTCGCCTTTTTCATCGCTGGTGCAGAGCATGAGTTCGGTTCCATCAATCAGCGTTCCGCCTACATAGGAGTTCACGGCTTCGGCGCAAAGGCGTGCGCATTTGGCCATGACATAGTCTTCCACCGCCGACGGAGAGGTTTGAACGTACATCCCTTCCCGAAGGTATGTCGAGACTGACTGGACGGTGTTCTCCACCTTATCGATGTAGGACAGGGAGTCCGACATCGAGAGGAAGTAATCCAGAATTGCCTGAATCTGGGTATCGGCCGATTTCTTTTCTATCAGAACCGTGCGGATTGCGTCACGAAAGACCGCCTCGATTTTCTTCTGGGGGCGGATTACGGCTACAGTACCGGAGCCGCAAAGACCGGCAATCGCTTCAATGGAGTGCTGCTTTAGCACGAAAGATTTTACTATCATAGCTCAAATTACAATGTAACCTTAGAATTTTTTCATCACGCCAATGTTAAGGAAGGCACGGGCGATGGCTACGAGCGGATTTGCCTGGAAAAGGAACTGACTGGTGGTTTTGGTGTATGGCCCGTCCACTGAGGTCTCACGTTTGGCCGATCCGTCCCAGCTCAGGGAAAGGAAGTCCAAAGAAGTGTAGAGCATGTAGTTATCGTAGATATCGTAGCTAACCAGCGGATGGAGTTCCACGCCATAGGTTAGGGAACGGGTGTCGGGATCGACCTTATGTTCTGCGTCTCTGGAGAAGCGCATGCCGAAGTAGCCGTCCAGTTCTGCCCAGAGTTTGACTTTTTCGTTAAAAAGGGAGAATACCTGATAACGTACATAGGGGGCAGCATTCCAAGCTAGGTAGTCGCCACCGAAGCCGTTGCCCATAAGGACATTAAGTACAGTACTGTTTATAGAGGAAGCCGAAAAACTTTCGTCAACTTCCGAAAAGGTGCAACTGGTAAAATTCAGTTTGAGTCCTGCCGCCAGTTTGGGTGTAAAATAATAACCGATACTGGGCTTTATGCTTATGTTGAATTGAGCACGCCCCGTTTCCTTGTCTCCACTGTCAAAAAGTTTGGCGGCACCGTCTGTATAGATGCCGAACTGGGCTCCATAGAAGAGCTGTGCCTTGGCAGAGAATGCGCTCAGAGCGAGAATGCTGATGATTAAGAATAATTTTTTCATGGCACTGTTTGTTTTCGATAGCACAAATATACAAATAAAAATTATTCCGTGACAATAAAAAAACCAGCCCTTGAAACAGGCTGGGGAAATTGAGCGAGATACGAGGCTCGAACTCGCGACCTTCGGCTTGGGAAGCCAACGCTCTACCAACTGAGCTAATCTCGCATCGGGACTGCAAATATAAGCAAATTTTCGTATTTTTGTAAAAATTTTCGGATATGTCTATACAAAAACCATCCATACCCAAGGGCACAAGGGACTTCGGCCAAAAGGAAATGGCCAGAAGGAACTATATCTTCGATACAATCCGCAGTGTATTTGCAACTTTCGGATATTCCGAGATACAGACCCCAGCTCAGGAGAATCTCTCGACATTGCTCGGTAAATACGGCGAGGAAGGCGACAAACTCCTTTTCCGCATCCAGAACAGCGGCGAAAAGGCGGCCCTGGCACCCGAAAAAGGGCTGAGGTACGACCTTACAGTCCCCTTTGCACGCTTCGTAGTCCAGCACCAGAGCGAAATCTCGATGCCCTTCAAGCGCTTCCAGATCCAGCCGGTCTGGAGGGCCGACCGTCCCCAGAAAGGGCGCTACAGGGAGTTTTACCAGTGCGACGTGGATGTCATCGGCTCCACAAGCCTTCTTAACGAGCTTGAACTTGTGCAGATGGTGGATGCGGTGTTCCGTAAACTCGGCGTCCGCGTTGCAGTGAAGATCAACAACCGCAAGGTTCTCACCGGCTTTGCAGAAATCGCCGGCGCACCGGACAAGGTGGTGGACATCACGGTCGCCATCGACAAGCTGGACAAAATCGGCATGGACAAAGTGGTGGAGGAAATGGCCGAGAAGGGCGTTTCCGCCTCCGGCATTGACGTTATCCGCGAAATCCTTTCGCTCGGAGGCTCATTCCGCGAGAAATTCTCCTCGATGAAGGCCCTGTTCGAAGGCGGCAGCTCTTCCGGCATCGTATCCGAAGAGGGTCTGCGAGGGCTTGCAGAGCTTGAAGAACTCTTCGGCCTCATCGACATCGCGGGGGTATCTTCCCAGGTAGATCTGGACCTTTCCCTCGCCCGCGGCCTCAATTACTACACCGGCGCCATCTTCGAAGTCAAGGCCCTGGACTGGGAAATCGGCAGCATCTGCGGAGGTGGCCGATACGACAACCTCACCGGCATCTTCGGCCTACCCGGCCTGTCCGGCGTCGGCATTTCCTTCGGGGCCGACCGCATCTACGACGTCCTCACCGGCCTGGAACTCTTCCCCCCTACCCTTGAGCAGAGCACAACGCTTCTTTTCGCAGTCATGGGGGCCGATGAACTCTGCTACGTCATCCCCATCGCCGCAGCGCTCCGCTCCAAGGGCATCTCGGTGGAAATCTACCCCGAGCCTTCAAAACTGAAGAAGCAGTTCGAATACGCCGACCGTCACAACATCCCCTTCATCTCCATCAACGGCAGCAACGAGATAGAGGCAGGAAGCGTAAATGTAAAGAACCTCCAAAGCGGGGAACAAAAAGCCTTCAAAGCATCCGAGATAGATGAAATAGCCGGTTTTTTGAGATAAATTTTGTTTTTTGATAAAAACTTCCTATCTTTGCAATCCCAAACCGCGGAGTAGAGCAGTTGGTAGCTCGTCGGGCTCATAACCCGGAGGTCGTTGGTTCGAGTCCAGCCTCCGCTACTAAACAGGACATTTCTTCGGAAGTGTCCTGTTTTCGTATCTACACTATCATAGATTCCTCAATTTGAGTTCGAAATCTATTGAAGACTTGGTTCATAATGATTGGTAGTTCCCCCCAAAAATACTAATTTTGTGATAGTATTGATATGATGCTTTATGGATGAGATGTCTAAATATCAACTTGTTAAAAAGGCCATAGATAAACTTGATGTTTATGGGTTATTGGAAGGTGGTGCCCCTGACGATGAGTTTGATTCCGAGTCAAAGGAGATATCTGACCGTATTTCAGAAAGCGATTCCATCATACAAATAGCGGAAGTTATAACTGATGTCTTCAATAAGGCTTTCGACTTACACGATAAACCATCCGTCTATTATTCTACGGCAGAGGAGATAAGACATCTTCTTACAGGAGAGAGTTTGGATGACATAAACAGCATTGGAACGAGAGAGAATGGCTCATGGATTGCTATTGGCTACGATATTCGGTATCGGTATGGATATGAGATAATGCTTCTTCTACTTGATAAGTTTATTACGGAATATGATATCAAGGTCGAAATAATCACAAAGTCTCCGATAGCAGGAGCGAACCATATCGCCGTATGGAGAAAGTGGCTTTTTAATAAACCGAAACCTTTGTCGGAAATAGAAGCATTGAAAGAGGAGTGTGGTGAGGTTTCTGTCGGCGGCAATTCTAAACGATTATCCGACATCCAACTGTATGTTACTCTGACAAATCAGAGCAGTATCATTGTCTTTCAAGTCCCCAAGGACCAATATTCAGAAGAAATCAAAGATAAGATAGATGCCGCGGCATACTTCATTCAGATTGCACTTGTTTCTGTTTGAGAAAGGCCTCAAACCCTATTGCTGCCTTAAACCCTTCTATAAATCCGTTCGAAATTTTTAACAGCTGTTCTACTAAAAGGAAATTTCCCAGTGAAGTTTCCTTTTTTTGTATCTTGTCCAGAAACATTGGATTATTTTTGACGTGTCAGGGAAAAACCGTACTTTTGTACGACTGCCCCGGACGGGCAGGAACTGAAACTATGGAGATTCCGAGGGGAACAAGCCGGGAAGACATCAAAGCCCGGCGTCAAATCATAAAAGACTTCTATGCTGCCTGGTGTGCTGAACACCCGGACAAGAAAGTGTGGAACAAATCGCTGGAGGCGTATATCCATGTGAAGTTCCAGTCTATCAATGAAACTGCCGGACAGGCATCTATATCGTATGAGTCTACCAGCGCTGTGATGCAGCTTACGGATATTCTACAAAATGCCGTTTTTGCCAAATCAAAGCCTGCCAAGACCAATGACAAGAATCAGAAGGCATTTGACAAGATGGTCTTTTTGTATCATCACGGAATCCGGCTTCTGGCTGGTCACCAGAAAAGCACCGATGAGTATGTGCAGTACTGTATAACGGCAAAAAAATAAAGCCAGCCTGGGACGCTGACTTTAGGGCTCGAATCAAGTTTCCTTGAGAGGGTTGTCATCCCTTCTACCCGAATTCCCTGCGACGATTCCAATGCAAAGGTAAGGAATAATTCCGGATTTGCAAATAAATGTATAATTCAATCATCATCCGGAAGTTTCTTCTCATAGTATGCTTCAGCAGCTCTTAGTGCAGTCTATCTGGGAATGTCATAATGATATTCCATGGTGCCAGGATAGACGAAGTAGGTGTCAAACAGTTCATTCTTCAAGTCTTTCTCTCCACTGGCGCCTTCGCATAAATCTTTGAGATGGGGATCGTTATAGTATTTTCCAAAACTCTTGTTGGCATCCTTTTCCTTCAGGAATTCCAAATACTCATTTACATGAAAATCTTTTGGCGGATGAGCTTTGATAGCGTCAGTAACAATCACAACATTTGACATCCATAATAACCCAAACGGGACAATCTGAATTTGGGCGTAATCTGTATAATAGCCGATCACATACCATCTCTGTCTCACTTTGATTAGATATGCAGGATAGAAGATGTTGATTACCTCCTCGCCAAACCATGAAAAAGAAATGTTAGAGATTTCAGCGTTTAGCCTACTATAAAGATGAAGTTGACCATTCGGTCAGCTTCATCTTCTTTTTGCGGGGCTCTTGACAAATCGGCAGGGATTGGGTATCTTTGCAATCCTTAACCACAAAGACATGGATAAAACAATTGCCCTGAACCCGAACGAAGTGGTGACCTTCCTTGAAAAGGCACCGGAAACTTTCACACGTGAAGACATGCTACGCTTCATCTGTGAAAAGAACATACGCATGATAGACTTCATGTACCCGGCCGAAGACGGTCGTGTAAAAACCCTTAACTTCACTATCAACAACCTGGCATACGCCGAAACCATCCTCACGGAAGGAGAACGCGTGGACGGCTCCAGCCTCTTCCCTTCTTTCATCGAAGCAGGCAACAGCGACCTTTATGTGGTCCCCCGCTACCGCACCGCCTTCGTGGATCCTTTCAACGAAATACCCACCCTGTGCTTCCTCTGCAGCTTTTTCAACAAAGACGGCGAACCATTCGACTGCGCCCCGCACGCAACGCTGATGAGGGCCGAAAAAGCCTTCGAAGCCTCCACCGGCCTCCAGTTCGAAGCCATGGGAGAGCTGGAATACTACGTAATCTGCGATGAGGATCCGCTTTTCCCCGCAACGGACCAGAAAGGCTATCACGAATCGGAGCCCTTCGCCAAATTGAACGACTTCCGCCGCGAATGCATGGACCATGTAGCCAAAACCGGCGGACAAATCAAGTACGGGCACTCGGAGGTCGGCAATTTCACACTGGACGGCAAAGTTTACGAGCAGAACGAAATCGAGTTCCTCCCCTGCCCTGTGGAAACTGCGGCAGACCAGCTTCTCCTTGCGAAATGGGTTATCCGCAACCTGGCTTACAAATACAATCTTGACGTAAGCTTTGCTCCCAAAATCACAACCGGGAAGGCCGGCAGCGGCATGCATATACACATGCGCCTCATGAAAGACGGCAAGAACGTCACTCTTGGCAAAGACAGCAAACTGTCCGAAGAAGCCCTCCGCGCAATAGCAGGCCTGATGAAGATGGCTCCGTCGATCACTGCGTTCGGCAACAAAAATCCGACTTCTTACTTCCGCCTCGTTCCCCATCAGGAGGCTCCCACCAATGTCTGCTGGGGAGACTGCAACCGCAGCGCCCTCGTACGCGTGCCTCTCGGGTGGAGTGCAGGCACCGACATGTGCCACAGCGCCAATCCCCAGGAAAAGCCCGCCCATCACGACACAACGGCCAAACAGACCTTCGAAATGCGCAGCCCGGACTGCTCAGCCGATATCTACCAGCTCATGGCAGGTCTTTGCGTAGCCGCCCGTATCGGCCTTGAGATGCCTAAGGATGAAGCCCTAGCTCTGGCGAAAGAGACTTACGTAGATATGGATATTCACAAGAGCGAGAACGCAGAGCGGTTGGCAACGCTGGCTCAGCTTCCCACTTGCTGCACCGAATCGGCCGAATGCCTTGAAAAAGTACGGTCGGTTTACGAACAGGCCGATGTGTTCCGCCCCCGCATGATCGACGGTATTCTAAAGGCTCTACGTGCACATAATGATGCAAAATTACACCAAATGGCGCATAATGACACAAAGCTTATGAGGCGGCTCGTTGCCCAATATTTCTATTGCGGCTAGGACATTTTACGCCTATTTTCCATAGTCCAATTAGGACTAATAATTCACCGGCCCCTCACAATCACTGCGAAGGGCCGGTTACTTAACCTAAACTTAAACTATGAAAAACTTCGATGCAAATATATGAATAATTTTCTATATTTCAATTAAATATGCCGAATTTTTGCAAATTTCAGCAAAAGTAGCTTTTCACCATAACGGTCAAAGGATATTTTGGCTTTTAAGTCCGGAATCTGACCTGTTATTTCAAGGACTTTTCCACCCCCAAAACGATTGTGCTCAATTCGATCGCCCACATGGAAAGAGGACATGGGGTCCGGGATAAAATTCTGGTCAATGATGGGCGGACGTTCTATCTCGGGGACACGGGATGCCCGGTCGGAGCCGGGCATGACAGCTGAAGAACGGCCGGGCATGACGGAAGAGGGACGGGATGCCCGGTCGGGGCCGGGCATGACAGTTGAAGAACGGCCGGGCATGACGGAGGAGGGACGGGAGGAGCCATAAGCCGAAGACCTCTCGCGGGAAGCACTGCCGAAACCGGAGGCGCCACCACGCCATGAAAAGCCTGCGGGGCCGTCATCTTCCGCCGCGACCATATCCTCTTTGCGCAGCGGATGATCAAGGTACTGCGGAGCAAGTTCCCTGAGGAACCGGCTTGGCGCATTGGATTCGTGCTTTCCGTTGCGCATGCGAGTTTGTGCGAAACTGAGGGAGACGGCACGCTCTGCCCTTGTGATTGCAACATAGAAAAGGCGGCGCTCCTCTTCCAGCTCTTGGGGAGTGAGCATCCAGCCGCCGGACGGAAAGAGATTTTCCTCCATTCCGGACACGAAAACATATGGGAACTCCAAGCCTTTGGCCGTATGGACAGTCATCAGCGCTACTTTGTTATTAATCTGGTCATCGGCAACATCCACATTCGAAAGGAGGGACACGTTTTCCAGATAATCGGAGAGGGGCACTCGGGGAAGGTCGGCATCCGGGATAAGGGAAGCGTCCGAAACCGCGCCGTCTTCCACCATCGAATTGCGATAATCGCCATTTCTTTCTTCGACGTATGCCTTGACGCTGTTGAGAAGTTCCTCGACATTGGCGAAGCGGGATTGGCCTTCCACTGAATTATCGGCCTTATAGAACAGATACAGGCCGCTTTCTTGGGCAAGGGTCATAGCCACATCGTATGCATCGCCTTCCGCGGCTTCGGCCATAGCCTTTTCCATCATCGCAGTGAATGCGCGTATCTTGCCGATGGCGGCGCTCTTCAGCCCGTATTTTTCCAAATCGGGCAGAGATGCCGCATTGAAAAGCGATGTACGAGCATCCAGGGCTGCTGCCTGAAGCGCATTCAGGGACGTGTCGCCGATACCGCGCGCCGGCTTGTTCACCACTCTTTTGAAGGATTCGTCATCGGATGGATTCACGGCAAGCTTGAAGTAAGCCATAAGGTCTTTAACTTCCGCCCTTTCAAAGAAAGAGTTGCCGGAATAAATCATGTATGGAATATTTCTGCGGCGCAGTTGCTCCTCCAGTGCACGTGATTGGGAATTGGTTCGATATAGAATTGCAAAATCCTCATACCGAGCCTTTTCCGTTCTCATTCTATAAAGTATGGCCGATGCTATCTGCATCGCTTCCTCCTGCTCGGTGAAGGAGCGCACCAGATGGATCAACTCCCCTTTTTCGCCCATCGAGACGCAGTTTTTGGGGATGCGGCCTTCGTTGTGGGCGATGAGAGTATTGGCGGCGTTGACGATAGTCTGGGTGGAACGGTAGTTCCGTTCCAGACGGAAGGTGCTCGCGCCGGGAAAATCCTTCCGGAAATTGAGGATATTCTGGATCTGAGCGCCGCGGAAGCCATAGATTGACTGGGAGTCGTCCCCTACTACGCAGATGTTTTTGTGGTCGGCCGCCAGTTTCTTAAGGATGAAATACTGGGCCAGGTTGGTGTCCTGATACTCGTCCACAAGTATGTGGCTGAAGCGTTCGGAGATGGTTTTGAGAGCATCGGGGCTTCGCTTCAGCAATATGTTCATATACAGGAGGATATCGTCAAAATCCATTACGCCTGAGCTTTGGCATAGCTGGCAGTAGCGTGCATAGATGCGGTAAATCTCCGGTTTCTTGTGATGGTTGTCGTCTTCCCTGTAGCCGCCGGTTCCGTTCATGTATGGGGTTGGGGTTACAAGGTCGTTCTTGGCTTTGGAGATGCGCGAGAGCACTTCCTTAGGCTTGTAAACCTTGTCGTCAAGTTCCAGCTGCTTTATGCAGGTCTTGACAGCGCTTACGGAATCGGCCGTATCGTAAATCGTGAAATTGGGCGGAAAGCCGATGACATCGGCAAATTCCCTGAGGAAGCGGATGAACACTGAGTGGAAGGTGCCCATCCAGATATGGCGGGCCTTGCGCTCCCCTATCATCAGGCCGATGCGCTCTTTCATCTCTCCCGCCGCCTTTTTGGTAAAAGTGAGGGAGAGAATTCGCTCCGGCGGAATCCCATTTTCAATTAAATACGCTATTCTGGAGGTTAGGACGCGGGTTTTTCCCGAACCGGCGCCGGCCACAATCAATATTGGCCCTGCGATGCAGGTGACGGCCTTTTTCTGTTCCTCGTTCAGTTCTTTCAAAATCTCGCTCATATCGGCCTTAATTATGACGCGAAATTAGTAAAATTTTCGTAACTTCGCGCCAGTTTTTTGCAAATACACAAAACTGTATCAATAATGTCAAACAATCTCGATTTGAAAAAGGGCCTGAACATCCCCATAAAGGGTGCCGCAGCCCCCGAGGTCATCAAAACCGTGAGTCCTGACATCATTGCCGTTAAGCCTACAGACTTCAAAGGCCTGGTCCCCAGGCTTCTTGTAAAAGAAGGCGACACGGTAAAAGCAGGCTCCCCAGTAATGGCCGACAAAAACCGTCCCGAGATTCTGCTCACATCTCCCGTCAGCGGCAGCGTGCAGCAAATCGTAAGGGGCGAAAAGAGAAAATTGCTTGCAGTCATCATCAAGGCCGACGCTGAGCAGTCCTACGTGGACTTCGGCGCCAAAGCTCCCGGAAACGCCGCAGAGGCTAAAGACCTGCTCCTGCGCAGCGGTCTCTGGGGCTCTCTGGTGCAGCGTCCCTATGGCGTCACAGCCAACCCTGATCTGATGCCCAAAGCCATTTTCGTTTCCTCTTTCAGCACAGCTCCGCTTGCAGCGGACACCGATTTTGCCCTTGGCAACAGCCTGGCCGACATTCAGGCCGGCGTAGATGCCCTCGCCAAAATCGCCCCAGTGCATTTTTCCATCCGCAAGGATGTCGTCTCCTCCACTCCTTTCCATAAAGTGGAGAACGCAGTCATCCATGTGGTGAGCGGTCCCCATCCGGCCGGCAATGTAGGCGTTCAGATCAGCCACATCGCCCCCATCCGCAAAGGTGAAACCGTATGGACCGTATCTCTGCTCCACCTGGCCGCCATCGGCCACGTAGTGAACACCGGCAAACTGGATCTTACCCGCAAGGTGGCCGTCACAGGCCCCGCAGCTCCCAAGACCGGTTATGTCACCGCCCTCCCCGGCACACCCGTACAGTCCCTGACCGCTGTCCCGGACGGCGCACGCGTAATCGGCGGAGATGTGCTCACCGGTGAAATCCTCGGTGCAGACGGCTACCTCGGTTTCTTTGAAAACCAGCTCACCCTCCTCAAGGAAGGCACTGAGCGCGAATGGTTCGGCTGGGCCAAGCCCTTCCGTCCCAAAGTGCACAGCTCTTCCTGGTGCTACTTCTCCTGGCTCACTCCCGGCAAGAAGTACGACATGGACACCAATCTTCACGGCGGTCCCCGCGCCTTCGTCCAGACCAAATGCTTCGAAGATGTAACCCCTATGGACATCTTCCCCATCTACCTCATCAAAGCCTGCCTCGCCGGCAACATTGAGAAGATGGAACAGTTCGGCATTTACGAGGTTCTCCCCGAAGACCTGGCCCTCTGCGACTATGTAGATCCTTCCAAGAACGAGATCCAGGCCATTATCCAAAAGGGTATCGACCTCATGATCAAAGAAATGGCATAAGACTATGGCAGAAGAGAAAAAACCCTGGTGGTATTCCACCTTCGACGCATTCGACACCTTCCTCCGTGTTCCCGGCACCGTAACGGCAAAGGGCGCACATGTGCGTGACGGTATCGACCTGAAGCGCGTCATGATCATGGTTGTGATTGCGCTTGTTCCCGCTGCCTTGTTCGGCATGTACAACGTAGGTCTGCAGACCTCCACCCTCTATGGCCTCGACTGGAATTTCTGGCACATGTTCTGGTACGGACTGCTCCGGATGCTTCCGCTGTTCGTGGTTTCGTACATCGTAGGCCTTGCAATTGAGTTCGCAAGCTCCCAAATCCGTGGAGAAGAAGTGAACGAAGGCTATCTCGTCACCGGTTTCCTCATCCCGCTCATCGTCCCCGTGGACGTTCCGCTGTGGATGCTGGCACTGGCCGTCGCTTTCTCCGTAATCTTCGTAAAGGAAGTCTTCGGCGGCACCGGAATGAATATCTGGAACCCGGCTCTCGTAGCCCGCGCCTTCCTCTTCTTCTCATATCCTTCCAGCATGTCCGGCTCAAGCGTCTGGGTATCAAAGACCTGGGTGCCTGCACTCAAGGACGTGGATGCAATATCGGCCGCAACACCTCTGGCTATCGCCCATGACGGTGCTTTCGACGCCGCAACCGGCGCCGTCGGCCAGTATTCCTTCATGGATATGTTCTGGGGCTTCATTCCCGGCAGCACCGGTGAAACCAGCGTAGTGGCCATCCTTCTCGGTGCCATCCTCCTGGTATGGACCGGCGTAGCTTCCTGGAAGATCATGGTCAGCTCCATCGCCGGCGGTCTTCTCGTCGGCTGGCTCGGTCAGCTTGCAGGTGCAACCGCACTGCCTTGCTACTATCAGATTGTGATGGGCGGCTTCCTCTTCGGATCCGTCTTCATGGCCACCGACCCTGTAACTGCAGCCCAAACTGAGACAGGCAAGTGGATCTATGGCTTCCTGGTAGGTGCCCTGGCAGTTGTCGTACGCCTGTGGAACCCCGGCTACATGGAAGGCATGATGCTCGCCATCCTGCTCATGAACACCATGGCCCCGCTCATCGACCACTGCGTCGTATCGGTTCACACAAGCCGCAGGGCCAAGAAAGCAATCAACGCCTAAAGGATCAGCGCTATGAATACAAACAACAATGTTTACACAGTCATCTACACCACCGTTATCGTAGTGGTAGTAGCAGCGCTCCTTGCATTTGTGTCCCAGAGCCTTAAGAGCAAGCAGGACGCAAATGAAAAGGCCGAAACCATCTCCCAGATGCTCACCGCCGCCCAGTACGGAACAAAGGCCGACCTGGACAAGCTGAGCAATGTGGCAAAATTGGACAAGTATGCCCAGGAAATCGACAAAGCTTTCATCATCAACCTGAGCGGTGAAAAGCTTGGCGACCTTCCCCTTGACAAGGTGTACGGTTCAAAAGATCTCAAACGCCAGAATTACAATATCAAAGGCGGCGCAAACAAAACCGCGGAGCCGGAGATTCCCGTCTTCATCTTCAAGAACGGACGCACGGTAGTGCCCATCTATGGCGCAGGCCTGTGGGGTCCCATCTGGGGCTACCTCTCTTTCGAGCAGGATGCCTGCACCATCGGCGGTGCATACTTCGACCACGAAAGCGAGACGGCCGGCCTGGGCGCAAAAATCAAGGACGACCCGTCCTTCCAGGCTTCTTTCGTAGGCGAGAAAGCCAACTTTGCCGATGCCAACGTATTTGACATCGTAAAGGGCGGCGCACCAAAAGATGCCGAAGGAAAATCCCTGATCGACAACAAGATCGACGCCATTACCGGCGCCACCATGACCTCTCAGGGCCTTGACGCGGCCATCGACACCTGGCTTGCCGCTTACGCCAAATACTTTATCGGAGCTGCCCCTGCAGCGGAAAAGAATCCCTGCCAGTGCGCCTCCTGTCCTTGCGAGGAGTGCCCCTGCGACTGTCACTGCACCCCCGGTCAGGACGGTTGCCACTGCCCCGGCTGCGAATGCCCTGAATGCAGCGGAAACATGAAACATGTGGAGGAATAAATCATGGATGCAAAACTTAAAGAAACCATTCTGAACCCCATTTTCAAGGGGAACCCTATTACCGTCCTGGTACTGGGCATTTGCTCCTCCCTGGCGGTCACCGTCACGCTGAAAGGTGCCCTGGTGATGGCTCTCTCCGTAATCGTGGTTACGGGCATTTCCAGCCTCATCCTCTCCCTGCTTCGCAACACTATTCCCGGCCGCGTACGTATCATCGTCCAGCTGGTCGTAGTTGCCATGATGGTTATCCTGGTGGACCAGATCCTCAAATCCTTCGAAGCCACCTACGCCATCGACAAGCAGCTTTCCGTGTACATCGGCCTCATCATTACCCACTGTATCGTGATGGGCCGCATCGAGGCTTTCGCCCTGGGCAACAAGCCCTGGCCCTCCTTCCTTGACGGTGTGGCCAACGGCGTCGGCTACGGACTCATCCTCATTATCGTCGCCTTCTTCCGCGAGCTCTTAGGCAGCGGAACCCTCTTCGGCTTCGATATCCTCAATCGCTTCGGCTATGTACCTAACAACCTGGTGATTCTGCCTCCGTTCGCCCTCATCCTCCTGGGATGCATCGTATGGGTGCAGCGCAGTATCCAGAAAGATCTCCAGGAAAAATAATCGCGCCCTATGGAATACCTTAGCTTATTCGTCAAGTCCATCTTTGTGGACAACATGATCTTCGCTTACTTTCTGGGAATGTGCTCATTCCTGGCAGTATCGAAGAGTGTAAAAACGGCAGCTGGCCTGGGTGTCGCGGTTATTGCCGTGCTCCTCATCACCCTGCCGGTGAACTACCTCCTCAACACTTATGTACTGGCTCCCGATGCCCTCATCAAAGGCGTGGATCTGAGCTTCCTCAGCTTCATCGTCTTCATCGCCGTCATCGCCGCCATTGTGCAGATCGTGGAAATGCTGGTAGAAAAATTCTCACCCGAACTCTATTCCGCCCTGGGTATCTTCCTGCCCCTGATCGCCGTGAACTGCGCCATCCTTGGCGGTTCCCTCTTCATGCAGCAGAAAGACTTCCTCAACATCGGCGAAGCTACAGTATATGCCCTCGGTTCCGGTATCGGCTGGTTCCTGGCAATCGTGTCGCTTGCAGCCATCCGCGAGAAGATGAGCTACTCCAACGTCCCTGCAGCCCTCAAGGGCCTGGGCATCACTTTCATTACCGTCGGTCTGATGGGCATAGCCTTCATGACCTTCATGGGCATTTCACTGTAAGGAGGACAAGATTATGGGAAATACAATTTTAGCTTCCATCGCAGTCATCGTAGTGGTGACACTCCTCCTCGTGGCCCTTCTGCTGGTCATCAAAGCCGCAGTCACTCCTTCCGGCACCGTCAAAATTAACATCAACAACGGCACCAAGGAACTTGAGGTGACTCCCGGCGGCGACGTCATGCACACTCTTGCCGACCACGGCATCTTCCTTCCCTCAGCCTGCGGCGGCAAGGCCAACTGCGGACAGTGCAAACTGCAGGTCCTGGAAGGCGGCGGAACCATCCTTCCCACCGAAACGGGCTTCTTCTCCCGCAAGCAGATCAAGGAAGGCTGGCGTCTTGGCTGCCAGGTAAAGGTAAAGGACAACATCCAGATAGCAGTTCCCGAAAGCGCCCTCAGCGTCAAGAAACTTGAGTGCGAGGTAGTCTCCAACGAGAACGTGGCAACCTTCATCAAGGAATTCACCGTCCGCCTCCCCGAAGGCGAGCACATCGACTTCAAGTCCGGTGAATACATCCAGATCGACATCCCTGAATACGAGGCCGATTTTGCCGATATGGGCGTTGCCGATATCTACAAAGGCGACTGGGAGAAGTACGGCATCACTTCCCTGAAGTTCAAAAACACCGTACCCACCATCAGGGCCTACTCCATGGCTTCGTATCCTGCCGAAAAAGACCTCATCAAACTGAACGTGCGTATCGCAACTCCCCCGTTCGACCGCACTCAGCCCAAGGGCGTATTCAAGTTTGTCCCCGGCGTTCCTCCGGGAATCGCCTCCACCTATGTCTTCTCCCGCAAGAAAGGTGACAAGGTGATGATTTCCGGCCCTTACGGTGAGTTCCTTCTCCCGAAGGACGACCCGGACACCCAGGAATACATCTTCGTCGGCGGCGGTGCCGGTATGGCTCCCCTTCGCAGCCACATCATGCACCTGTTCAAGACTCTGAAGACCAAGAAGCCCGTGCGTTTCTTCTATGGCGCCCGCGCCCTCGTGGAAGCCTTCTATCTTGAAGACTTCGCCGAGATCGAGAAAGAATTCCCGAACTTCCACTTCACCCTTGCCCTGGACCGTCCCGATCCCGCAGCCGACGCCGCCGGTGTCAAGTACACTCCCGGCTTCGTGCACAACGTGATGTACGAAACCTACCTCAAGAACCACGAGGCTCCCGAGGACATCAAGTACTTCATGTGCGGCCCGCCTATGATGGTCAAGTGCGTGAACGAACTGCTGGATTCCCTCGGCGTTGCACCGGAGAGCATCCTCTACGACAACTTCGGCGGTTAATCACCCCCTCTCTATTACAGCTCCGGCCTCACAAGACCGGGGCTTTATTTATGCGCCGGGCACAAGGGCGCTTTTATCAATGCGCCAGCTTTCCTCCGACAAACCGTTCCCTTTCAGACGCACGGTTATTCGATACAGGCCGTTTCGCACCACGTCGAAGTTATTCAGATTCTCACCAAGATAGAAGCGATACACCAATTTTCCCCCTGCCTGCGTATGCCAGGCCGATGAATGATAATCGGCCTGGATTTCTATGTAGGAACATACTTGGTTATACAGGCCGTCGGTGAGGACTTTGTCACTGTCGGCCTGCACGTTATCCAGCAAATCGCCCTGTAGGTTCTCCAGAAGATACAAGCTAAGCGTTTTACTATGGCCGAGGGTGATTTCTTCGTTGAGCGCACTCACCGCCGAACCTTCCCGCGTAAAGCCAAGGGGAAACACTTGAGCGGCAGTTTGGGCCTTGCTGGGCGAGAACAGCAGCACCGAGGACGGGCAGCCCGCTACCCTCACCTGAGTGACCTTTATGCGCACATCCTGGTCCAGCGCCGACCGGTCCAACTGAAGGTCTATCCTTGCCATTAGCCTTTCGAGTGGGAGTTCGAGCTGTCCGTCTTCCCCTATCCTGACGCCTTCGCCGGAATAGGCCATCGGAATTCCCCGGCTATATTCGTCCGGATAGGCCAGATAGTACCTGTAGCTGCGGGCTTGTTCCAGCGACGAAATCTTGAGCTCGAAGCCTAAGTTAGCGGCAAGCAGTACAGTATATGGCGCGTCCAGCAGCAGCCTGCTGTTGTGAACTACTAGGCCATGGTCTTTCTTTAGCTGGCGGGCCGACACATAACAACTTTCCTCCAATATCCCTAAAGAGTTAAATATAAACAGGTTATAATCCGTTATCAGCCCTTCATCCGGCACACCTGCACGCGTAGAGGCTACATGCGGGATCAGGATGAGATTACATGAAACATAACGAGAGGATGCCTCACGCGTGCAGGCTGCCAGAATAAAAATAAACAATATAAGCAAACGCTTCATAATCAAAAATTTACATATTGAGCTTCACGTTCATCCCAAGGAGCGGTGACTATATCCAGGGAAACCGCGTCGCTTTCCACCGGGATATCCGGGTCATGAACGCCAAAGCGGCGCAGGGTAATGTCCATGCTTATTATTTTGCCGGGAGCCAGCATTTTAAGAGGAATCGGATAAAAGCAGCGAGTCCCCCCTATGTCTCCTTCAAGGACAAGACGCGTATCCGGATGCGGATAACAGGCAAACTCCGCATCAGAGTTTTTCCGGGCACTGCCGATGTTTCCCAGTCCTTCCCTCATAAACAATTGAGGCCGAGGAAAGGACATGACGGCAATGCTGTCCAGAGCTCCGGAATTAATCCATGATACCGGCTGTCTGTCTCCTGCTTCCAACGGGCGGCACTCTGTACCGGCGTATGAAAGATAAAGTTTACTATTATGAAAGGAAAGCCCGGAGTAAGGACGTCCGCTGAAATCGCAGGAGACAGAACGAATCCGGATTTGAGACAGCATGGGTTTCAGAACAAGATTCACACGCCTGGAGGCGGCATCGTCCAAGAGCATGCAGGCGCTGAGAAGCGGCCTCTCGGGGCTATCCTCCATCATGGAGAAAGTGTGTTTGCAAAGCTGGCCGAAGGTACATATCCGATACCACTGCGCACTTTCGCCGGCTTTGGCCGACAAAGCGACCAGGATTTTGGCGCCGGCCCCGGAAACACCGTAAACCGGGGCCTGTTTTTCAAGTATCTGCTGATAAGCATCCAGATTTTTGGCGCCTGTGGTATCAAAAAAGAACAAATCTACGGCCTCTATTGTTGGATTTTTGGTCCATTGTATATAAATTTGCGCACTCTCGACAGTTGGGGGTGTCACTGCGGCTTTTGTACAGGAAAGTAAAAAGGCCGGGCACTGCAGGACAGCAGCAATGATTACTACAGACATGTAGCGCGCAACAAGGCGAAGAGAGAAGTTAAAATACTGGTGATACATCCGGCCTTTTTCTTTCCTGGTTTAACGAACTTGAGCCCCGAAAGACCCTCAGCAAAACTAAAGAAGAAGATCGGAGAAAACCAACAACATGCAGTAATTTTAGCTGTTTTGCAGCTTTTTTGAAAAATTTTTATCTTTTGAACGGGAAATCGGTCAAAAAAAACATCTTTTATATGAAGTCTTGGCGCATTTTTCATCCTATGAAAGACCTGATGCCCATCTATGGACGACAGGCTCAGATTCTACATCAAAGCTCCCAACTGCTATGCAATATGCTGGAGTCGCTGGATCCTGTAAAATGGAAAAGCACCTATAAGGATATCCGTTCACTCGAACATCAGGGAGACGCAATCCTCAACGAATTCCGCGCCCAGATTTCCCGCAGCCTCCTGTCGGCAGGCGCCCGCAGGGAACTCACGACAGTAGCCATGTCAATGGATGACGCTCTGGATGTCATCAAGGACGCATCCAACGCCCTCATCATCTACAAACCTGCAAAAATCGACACCCAGCTCCTGGAGCTTGCACGCATCATAGAAGAAGAAGCCCTTGCACTGAACGCCCTGCTCCCGCTGCTGGACAACATCCGCAAGCAAGCCACCTCCATCACGCTTCAGGCCGACAGAATCACGGAACTGGAGCACGACGCCGACGAAGCCTACGAAGACTACATCGGCCACATCTTTTCAGAAGAGCCCGACCTTAGGGAAATGACCAAATACAAGAACCTGGCGGAACTTTTCGAAAAAGCCACGGACTCCGAAAAGCACGTGGCAGACTGCGTACGCATACTGGTAATGCGCTACGTTCGTTAGGCTTCTTTTAGCCTTGAGAGACAGGCCTTCAACGAATCTTTCCAATAAGGTATCCGCAAGCCGAAAGCATCCTTGATTTTGGCCTTGTCAAGCACGGAATATGCCGGCCGATGCACTCGGGACGGGAATTCGCTGCTGCGGCAAGGCTGAATGTCGCATGACAGATGGCCGGAATAATCGGCAATGGTTTTGGCAAAGTCGTACCAGGAGCACACGCCCTCGTTGGAATAATTGAAAATGCCGAACTTGGGCTGCAGGAGCATCTGCCAAATGGCCCGGGCAAGGTCGCCGGCGTAAGTGGGAGTGCCCACCTGGTCATATACAACCTTCAATGAGGGTTTTTCGGCCATCAGACGGAGTATGGTTTTTACGAAGTTCTTGCCATATTCGCTGTATAGCCAAGATGTACGGATAATGATGTGACGTACGCCGCTTGAAAGTATCGCCTCTTCTCCGTGAAGCTTGGTGAGTCCGTAAACGCCTGTGGGCGTGCCTTTTTGGTCCTCCCTGCAGGGTGTGTTGTACGGCTCCAGCCCGAAGACATAGTCCGTAGAGATGTGTACGAGCATGCCGTCGGCCTCTTTCATTACTGCGGCAAGGTTTTCCACCGCTTTGGCGTTCAGAAGTTCCGCAAGGTCGTAATTGTCTTCCGCCGCTTCCACGTTGGTATAGGCGGCGCAATTTATGATGCAGTCCACCTTTTCTGCCGACACGAGCCGCTTTATGGCCTGCCTGTCCGTAATGTCAAGATATGTAGTTTCCGGAGCTTCCACTACATCCGTAAAGACAGTACCGGCCGGCAGCACTGCACGAAGGCTCATGCCAAGTTGCCCGCAGGCACCCGTCACCAAGATTTTCATAGGCATTCCGGATTGATGTCCTTAAGGAAAGGATGATGCTTATCCTTTTCCGACAGAATTATATCCTCAAGAGGAAGATGCCAGTCTATTCCCAGGTCCGGATCGTCCCAGGAGATTGCGCCTTCCGCATCTGGATTATAAAATTTGTCGCACTTGTACTGGAAGACGGCCTCCGGGCTTAAAACGGCAAAACCATGAGCAAAACCGCTTGGAATGAAGATTTGCCTGTGGCTGTCCCCGCTCAGTTCCACTGCTACATGCCGGCCGAAAGTTGGAGAGCCTTTCCTGATATCTACCGTCACATCCAGCACTTTGCCGCTCACTACCCTTACCAGCTTGCTTTGCGAGTAAGGAGCCTTCTGGAAATGCAGGCCGCGAACCACTCCGTACCGGCTTTTACTCTCGTTGTCCTGGACAAAATTTACGGGCCCGACGGCCTCCTCGAAGTCCCGCTGATTCCAGGATTCGAGAAAATAGCCCCGCGTATCACCGAACACCGCCGGTTCGATGATTACGACGCCGGGAATCTGCGTTTCAATGACTTTAATCATAGTTTACGGGGCCGTGCTTTTCAAATTCATCGGCCATTTTCAGAAGATATTGGCCATACTGGTTTTTGGACATCGGCTGAGCCACTTCACGCAGCCTGGCGGGCGAAATCCATCCCTTTTGCAGGCCGATGGCTTCAAGGCAGGCGACCTTGAGGCCCTGCCGCTTTTCGATAGTTTCTATGTAGATGGATGCCTCGGCCAGGGAGTCGTGCGTGCCGGTGTCGAGCCATGCGAAGCCGCGGCCAAGGGTCTGCACTTTCAGCTTGCCGCATTTGAGGAATTCCTGGTTCACTGAAGTGATTTCCAGCTCTCCGCGGGCGCTTGGCTTGATACTCGAGGCAACGTCCACCACTTTATTCGGATAAAAATAAAGCCCCACCACTGCATAATTGCTCTTTGGAACGGCAGGCTTCTCCTCTATGGAAAGGCAGTTGCCGTCTTTGTCGAATTCGGCCACTCCGTAGCGCTCCGGATCGCTTACCCAATAGCCGAATACCGTGGCTTTGTCATCTTCCTCTGCCGATTTTACGGCATCCCTCAGAAGCGGCGTAAATCCCGCGCCATGGAAGATGTTGTCGCCAAGAACAAGGCACACGGAATCGTCGCCTATAAACTCCTTGCCGATGATGAAAGCCTGCGCCAGCCCGTCCGGAGAAGGCTGAACGGCATACGAAAAGCTTACACCAAAAGCCGATCCGTCACCCAGAAGACGCCGGAAAGCCGGCGTGTCCTCCGGAGTGGAGATGATCAGAATATCCCGTATGCCGGCCAGCATGAGCACGGACACAGGATAATATACCATCGGTTTGTCGTAAATAGGCAGCAACTGCTTGCTTACGCCCTTGGTTATCGGATACAGTCTGGTGCCGGAGCCTCCGGCGAGTACAATTCCTTTCATAGTGCACAAATATACGAATTTATTACAGATAGTTCGCCATTGGGATTATTCCTTTTTTTTTCTAATTTTGTATTTTATAATTTGACTGAGAATTGATGTTAGATATAGAGAGATTCATCGCTGAACACGTAACCGGCAGAACAAGAAGTTTCTTCGAGGATGACCTTCAGGCCCATGCCTCGCAAATCAGGGCTCAGATTGCAGGGAAGAAGGTTTGCGTGATAGGCGGCGCCGGTTCCATCGGCAGCTCGTTCATCAAAGAGATTGTCCGCTTCGGCCCCTCTTCTCTTACGGTTGTGGATCTGAGCGAAAACGGCCTGGCCGAACTCACCAGAGACCTCCGTTCCACCGCCGGCCTCACCATGCCGGAAACATACAGAACCTATGCCCTAAACTATGCCGATCCTATCTTCAAACGCATTTTCCGCGAAGAGAAAGGTTTTGACATCGTAGCGAATTTCAGCGCACACAAGCACGTCCGCAGCGAAAAGGACAAATACGCCGTACAGGCCCTTCTGGAAAACAACGTCATCAAAGCCGCAGGCCTTATGGACCTGATGTGCGAGTTCCCCCCGCAGCGGTTTTTCTGTGTAAGCACGGACAAGGCCGCCAATCCGGTGAACGTCATGGGTGCCAGCAAGCGCATAATGGAAGACCTCATAATGGCTTACAAGGACCGCATCCACGTTACCACGGCCCGCTTTGCCAATGTGGCTTTCAGCAACGGTTCCCTTCCCGACTCATGGATCCAACGTCTCGGGAAACACCAGCCCCTCGTTGCTCCAAGCGACGTCAAACGATATTTCGTCTCACCGGCGGAAAGCGGCCAGATATGCCTGATGGCATGCATCCTGGGGCAAAGCGGAGAAATCTTTTTCCCTCGCCTGGAGGAAAAGCAGATGAAAACCTTCTCGGAGATATGCGACGCATTCCTGCAGGCCAACGGCCTTGTAAAGAAGGAGTTTTCCTCAGATGCCGATGCCCGCGACTTTGCGGCAACCATGTCGCCGGACAGTAGCGTTTATCCTGTCGTTTACAGTAAAAGCGACACAACCGGCGAAAAAGACTTCGAAGAGTTCTTCGTCCCTGGGGAGAAACTGGACATGAATCGCTTCCGTTCACTGGGCGTCATTCTTGAGAGCCCCCGGAAAAAGCTTCCGGAAGTACGCGCTTTCATGAACAGCCTGGAAAGCATCTTTTCCGATCCCGCCTTCACAAAGGAAGAAGTGGTGGAAGCCATCCACGCCTTCGTACCCAACTTCGTCCACGAGGAAAAGGGAAAGAACCTGGATCAAAAAATGTAAAATGGAATACAAACAAATAACAGATTTTGTACACGAACTGTACGCCACAAAGGACTTTGTTCCCCTCAGCGTGCCGGTTTTCGCCGGCAATGAGAAGAAATACCTTGAGGAGTGCATCGACAGTACTTTCGTTTCCAGCGTAGGACCGTTTGTAGATAGATTCGAAAAAGAAATAGCCGCTTATACCGGGGCTGTGCGGGCCGTCGTTTGCGTAAGCGGCACCAATGCCCTGCACATGTCCCTGCTCCTTTCCGGCGTAAAACGGGATGACGAGGTGCTAACTCAGGCCCTCTCTTTCATTGCCACATGCAACGCCATCAGCTACCTGGGCGCACATCCTGTCTTTCTGGACGTGGACCGCGAAACCTTGGGACTGTCCCCGGACGCCTTACGGGGCTGGTTGGAAAACAACGCAGAGCTGCGGGAAGACGGCTGTTATAACCGTAACAGCGGACGCCGCGTAAAAGCCTGCGTTCCCATGCATACCTTCGGCCATCCCGTCCGCATAAAGGATATCATCGACATCTGCCGCAAGTGGCATATCGAGGTGGTGGAAGACGCCGCAGAAAGTATCGGCAGTCTTTATCACGGGCAGCATACGGGCACTTTTTCCCCTATCGGCGCGCTCAGTTTCAACGGCAACAAGACCATCACCACCGGTGGCGGCGGCATGATTCTCTGCCAAGACGAGCAAGTTGGCGCCCATGCCAAGCACCTTACCACCCAGGCAAAACTTCCGCACCGCTGGGAGTTCAGGCACGACGAAATCGGCTATAATTACCGCATGCCCAATATCAATGCGGCCCTCGGATGCGCCCAGTTGGAGAATTTAGACCGTTTCATCGAAAGCAAACGCCGGATTGCAGCAGCTTACGAGGCCTTTTTCAAGGACATGCCGGGCGTGCGTTTCTTCACCGAACCGGAAGGCTGCCGCTCCAATTACTGGCTCAATGCCATCATTCTGGAAAACCGCACTGCAAGGGATGAATTCCTCAATTACAGCAACGACAACGGAGTGATGACGCGCCCCGTCTGGGAGATGATCAACCGCCTTCCCATGTTCCAAAACTGCGAAACCGACGGCCTGGCCAATACAGCATGGCTGGCCGACCGCATAGTCAATATTCCAAGCAGCCCCAAGCTATGAAGACAATAGCCGTCATCACCGCAACCCGGGCCGAATATGGCCTTCTCCGCCGGACCATTGAAGCCCTGCGGGAAGAGCCTGCCTTCGACATCCGCCTTGTTGTGACCGGCACACACCTTAGTCCCGCCTTCGGGGAAACCTGGAAGCAGATTGAGGCCGACGGCCTGCGCATAGACGCCCGCATCGACTACATTTCCAAGGACCGTTCCCCTGCCGGTATCGCCCGCGAGGCAGGCAGCTGCGCCCGGCAATTTGCCGATGCCTTTTCCGCCATCAAGCCGGACCTGATTCTCGTCCTTGGAGATCGTTACGAGCTTCTGCCAATCTGCGGCACTGCGCTTCTGATGGGGATTCCAATCGCCCATATCGCAGGAGGAGAACACACAGAAGGCGCCATTGACGACGCTGTACGCAATGCCGTCACCATGCTCGCAACCGTACATTTCCCCAACAACCCCGAAGCCGCCAGTGAAGTAATCCGCCTCCGGAACAGCTCAAAGAACGTCTTTGAAGTTGGAGAACCAGGGGCCGAGAATATCCTAAAGGCCAAGATCCCTGCAAGAGAAGAGCTGGCCGCCCGCCTGGGCCTTGATTCAGGCAAGCCATGGGCACTTGCCGCCCTCCATCCGGAGACCAAGGAAAGCGAAGAATACAACATCGCCATGGCAGAGGCAATGCTGGAAGCCTTATCCGGACTGACAGGATACGAAGTAGTGCTTACCAAAGCCAATGCCGACCTTTGCGGGAACAAGATGAATGCGCTGTATAGCAGCAGAAAAGAATTCCATCTCTACGATTCCCTTGGAGAGGAATGCTTCCTTGGTATGATGAAGGAAGCAGCCTTTATGATCGGCAATTCCAGCAGCGGAGTTATCGAGGCACCGCTTTTCGGGACGCCCGTGATTAATATCGGCAAGCGCCAGACAGGCAGGAAAATGAGCTCCTGCATAATAAACTGCGAGGCTTCCCAAAAAGACATCCGGCGCGCCATCGGAACTGTAAATGGCCGATTCATGCCCGATATCCTTCCCGGCGCGGGACACACTTCCGAGCTCATAGTCAAGCACTTAAAAGAATACTTCCATGACCTTTAAAGAGCTCAGCACCCCCTGTTTCATCCTGGACGCATCGGAACTCAGAAGACTGTACCGCGAATTCCGTGATGCGCTGGCCAAGCATTTTCCCGTCTCGGAAGTAGCCTATTCAGTAAAGACGAATTCGCATCCAACCCTGCTGAGCATCCTCATGGAAGAGGGCGCAACAGCGGAGGTGGTTTCAGACACTGAATACGACCTTGCCTCGGCACTTGGATTCAAACGCCTGGTTTTCAACGGTCCCGTCAAAGGCAAAGAGCATTTTCTGAAAGCCGTCGAGGACGGCCAGGTGGTCAATATAGACAGCAAGCGCGAACTGGACTGGCTGGAAGAGCTCCCTTCCGACTGCCAGGCTTCAGTGGGACTGCGGGTGAACGTGGCCCTGCCGGAGGACGAGACCTTTTCCCGCTTCGGCTTCGGCATGGAAGAACTGAAAGAGGCGGCAGGCCGCATCCGGGCACTTCCGAACGTGCGCATTGCAGGTCTTCACCTCCACCGCACCTCGCATTCCCGCAGCCTGGAAGTGTATTCCGCCATCGCGGCCAAGGCCTCCGATGTACTCAAGACTCTTGGCATCAGCCCCGATTATATCGACATCGGCGGAGGTTACTTCGGCGATATGCCCGGAAAGCCCACATTCGAAGACTATGCCGCCACCCTGGCCCAAGGCCTTAAGGAATTCCCTAATGCCCGCATCATCGTAGAACCGGGCAACGCCCTCTGCGCAGGTGTTTTTTCCTTCCTCACCAGTGTTCTGGACGTGAAAAAGATAAATGGGGATACGATAGTCGTCTGCGACGGCAGCCGCAACGACGTAGATCCCTTCTTCCGCAAAACCGACTATTTCAAATCCTTCCCCACAGTGGAAGCCGACAGACCGCTTGCCGAAAACCAGACGGTCGTCGGTGGCACCTGTCTGGAAAACGACCGCCTCTTCCACTTGGATAATGCTCCTGCCCTGCGCAATGGCGACCGCATCGCCTTCGCCAATACCGGAGCCTACACCATGGCGCTCTCTCCCCTGTTCATCCGTTATTTCCCTCGGGTCTATGTACTTGAAGACGGCTGTTACAGCCTGACAAGCAAGCAATGGAGCGCCCAAGACTTTTTACACGCTTATGGATTATAACCTGCTATGTTGCAATGTAGGCCGACGCGGCCGACTGATGCTTGATTTTCGGAAATCTCTCTCCGGAAAGGGCCTTGTCGTAGGCACCGACAACTGGTCGGTAGCGCCAGCCCTCTTCCTGGCCGACAAAATGTACGTGACTCCGAAAATCACGGATCCTCACTATATGGATGAAGTTTTTGCCATCTGTGAGAAGGAGAAAATCCGCGCAGTCGGCACTTTCATCGATCCGGAAATCGAAGTCCTGGCCGCCCACAGGGACGAATTCCAGGCAAAAGGCATACTTCCTCTTTGCCCCTCCCTTCAGACGGCACGGCTTTGTATGGACAAATACCTGATGTTCAGGCACCTTCGCTCAAAGGGCGTAAGGACCGTACTAACCTACAGGACCCTGGCCGATTTCCAGGCAGGCTTGGGCGCCGGTGAAATCGATTTCCCCGTTTTCATCAAGCCGGTGAGAGGCAGCGGCAGCGTCGGAGCAAGAAAGGTGAACGACATGGAAACCCTCAAGGACCTGTTCGCCGAAGGCGCCTACGACTACATCATCCAGGAACTTATGACCGGAGGAGACTGTGACGCAGATGTTTACGTCGATTGCATCTCCCACAAGGTGATATCGGTCTTCAGCAAAAGAAAGATTGAGACCCGCATCGGCGGCGCATCCAAGACCATCAGCTTCAAGGACCCCGCACTCTTCGACTTTGTGGAAGAAGTGGTTTCCGTCCTGGAACTCAGCGGCCCCTGCGACATGGATTTCTTCTTCAAGGACGGTCAGTATTACCTGTCGGAAATCAACCCGCGCTTCGGCGGAGCGTATCTCCACGCCTATGGAGCCGGGGTTGACTTCGTCAAGTACATCATGCAGAACATGGACGGAAAGGCCTGCGAGAGAGAAATCGGCCAATATGACGAGGGAATCCTGATGCTCATGTATGACGATGTCGTCATTGCCCGCGAGTCCGATTTACTGAGAGACTACCATGACTAGGACCTTCATAATAGCAGAAGCCGGCGTTAACCACAACGGCCGTCCGGAACTGGCGCTCAAGCTCTGTGATGCCGCCAAGGCCGCCGGGGCCGATGCCGTAAAGTTTCAGACCTGGGTGACGGAAAAAATCATAGCTCCTCACACGCAGAAGGCCGATTATCAAAAAGCCAACAGCGGAGCCGGAGAATCTCAGTTCCAAATGCTCAAGGCCCTGGAGCTGGGCTACGACCAATTCGCCAAAATCAAGGCTTACTGCGACTCAATCGGCATAACCTTCCTCTCCACAGGAGACAATCCCGAAGACGTGGATTTCTTGCTGGGACTTGGCATGCCGATGGTAAAGATAGGCTCCGGAGACATCACCAACATTCCCCTGCTCCGCCACATCGGGGCCTGCGGGAAACCTGTCATCCTCTCCACCGGAATGGCCGATATGGAGATGGTGCGCCGCGCCTTCGGCACTCTGAAGGATGCGGGGGCAAAAGACATCACCGTCCTTCACTGCACCACCAATTATCCATGCCCTGCGGAAGAAGTTAACCTGCGGGCCATGCTCACCATAAAAGAGGAACTGGGCTGCCCCGTAGGATATTCTGACCACACGCTGGGAACAGAGGTTCCGGTTGCCGCCGTAGCTCTCGGTGCCAGCGTAATTGAAAAACACCTGACGCTTGACAGGAACATGGAAGGGCCGGATCACGCCGCCTCCATGGAACCAACCGCCTTCGGCGAGATGTGCCGCCAGATACGCGCCGTGGAAAAGGCTCTCGGCAGCGGCGTAAAGGAGCCAAATGCCAGTGAAAAAGCCATCTCCGGCGTTGTGCTCAAACGCATCGTAGCAGCGCGGGACATTAAAAAAGGCGAAATACTGGCGGCCGACAACCTTGCCCTGAAACGGGCTCCTGAAGGCCTGAGCCCAGAGCATTGGGATGAAGTATGCGGAACTGCTGCAAAGCGGGACTATAAAGAGAATCAAGCCATTCAGCTATGAAAACGCTCATCACAATCTGCGCCCGCGGCGGCTCCAAAGGCATCCCGGGGAAGAATATCAAGGCCATCGCCGGAAAACCGCTGATGGGCTATACCATAGACTGCGCCCGTAAGGTGCAGGCGGCCGTCGGCGCCGACATCATCCTGTCCACCGACTCCGCGGAAATCACGGCCGTGGCGGCCTCCCTGGGGTTGGAGACCCCCTACCATCGGCCCGCTGAACTGGCCAACGACACCTGCGGCAAGCTGGACGCCATTGATCACGCCTGGCGCTGGGCCGAAGAGCATTGGAACACCCGATATGACTATGTGCTGGACATGGACTGCACGTCGCCCTTACGTACACTTGAGGATGTCCTGGAAGGCTTCCGCATCCTGGAAGCGGACCCTGTAGCCCTGGATCTTTTCTCGGTGAGCCCGGCCGGCCGCAATCCGTACTTCAACATGGTGGAGGAAAAGCCCGGCGGCTATTACGACCTGGTCTGCGACGGCAGCGCCTACACCAGCCGGCAGAGCGCCCCGAAGGTTTACGACATGAATGCCTCCTACTACATTTATCGGCGCAAATTCTTCGAAGAAGGCCGGAGGGATCCTAACACTCCCCTGTCGCTGGTCTATGTAATGCCGCACCGCTGCTTCGACCTGGACGAACCTGCCGACTTCGAGTACATGGAATACCTTCTGGAAAAAGGTAAACTGGATTTTGAATTATGAAAGTACTGCTGGTAGGACTGGGCTCGATAGCCCGGAAACATATTGCCACCCTCAGACGTCTGGACCCTTGCGTCCAATTCACGGCGTGGCGCAGTTCCCGCGGAGCGGCTCCCGTGGAAGGAGTGGCCGATGTCTTCGACCTGCCCCTGGACGGAGGCTTTGACTTTGCCATCGTTTCCAACCCCACCTCCTGCCACGCAGATACAGTCAGGAAACTTCTTGCCTTGAGGATTCCTCTCTATATCGAAAAGCCCGTATTTTCCACCCTCGGCCAAGAGGGGCTGCTGGAAGAAATCCGCCGGACGGGCATTCTCACCCACGTAGCCTGCGACATGCGCTATCTGGATACAATGCAGTTCATTCGGGAGCATGTCAATGATCTGAAAGTTAACGAGGTGAACGTGTACTGCGGCTCCTGGCTGCCTTCCTGGCGTCCCGGGACCGACTGGAAAAACGGCTACAGCGCCCGGCCGGAAATGGGCGGCGGCGTCCATCTGGACCTTATCCACGAACTCGACTACCTGTGGTGGCTCTTCGGACGGCCACTGCGTACGCACAAACTGCTGCGCAATTCCTCAACGCTGGGAATCCCGGCCGTGGACTACGCACATTATCTTTGGGAATATACCGGATTCACGGCCTCCGTAGTCCTCAATTATTACAGAAAGGACTATAAACGCACACTTGAAATAGTAGCCGAAGGAAGCACCTGGACGGCCGATTTCGCCGCCGGAACAGTCACAGACGATACCGGCGAAGTGCTCTTCCGGAGCAGTCAGGAGCCGGACGCAGACTATATGGCACAGATGCGCAGTTTCGTGGAACTTGTGCAGAAGAATGCCGTATCATCTGACAACGATGTATTTGAAGCTTACGAAGTTTTGAAATTATGCTTGGGATAAAAGACAAGACAGTCATTGTTACCGGGGGCTGCGGCCTCATCGGCAAGGAAATAGTGAAAGAACTCAAGGAAGTCGGGGCCCGTGTAATCAATGCCGACATAGCCCTGGACACCGACGCCGAGGCCGGAACCTTCCGACTGGACCTCTCCGACAATGCCTCCATAGATTCGCTGGTGGCATTTGTCCGGGAGCACTTCGGCCGCATAGACGCCCTTATCAATGCCGCATATCCTCATACAAAGGATTGGAGCGACTATTTCTTCGAAGAAGAGCCCTTCGAGCATTTCAAACGCAATGTCGAGCTGCAGCTTGACAGCGTTTTCTATCTTGACCAGCAAGTGGCGAAGGTGATGATGGAGCAGAAAGGTGGTTCAATCGTCAACTTCGGCTCCATTTACGGCATCGTGGGCAACGATTTTACCATTTACGAAGAATACGGCGGCACCTCCACCGGCGCCTACTGCGCCATCAAAGGTGGCATAATCAATTTCACGCGTTACCTGGCTTCATATCTTGGCAAGTGGAACATACGCGTGAACTGCGTATCTCCCGGCGGCGTTTTCGACAAGAACAGCCCGGAGCAGAACGAAATATTTATCCGCAATTATACACACAAATGTCCGATGAAGCGCATGGCCGAACCCGAAGACATAGCTCCAGTAGCCATCTTCCTCGCCTCCGACATGGCTCGCTACGTAAGCGGACAGAATATTGCCGCCGACGGCGGTTGGACAGCGATTTAATATGAACAATACAATTTCCGTACATTCCTCCGTCCAGGAAGCCCTGGCCAGGCTGGAAGAACTTGATTTTCAGACGCTTTTTGTCCTCTCCGAAGACGGACGCGTGCAGGGTACCCTCACCGACGGGGATATCCGCCGCGGCATCATGGCCGGCAAGGGATTGGACCGCACCGTAGAAGATTTCATGTACCGTTCCTTCCGCTCGGTAAAGGAGTCCGAAATTGATGTGGAATTCCTCAAAAACTGCAGGGAAAAGCATATTTTCATAATCCCCGTGCTTGACGGCGAAGGCAGGCTGAAGGACACCATCAACCTCAAGGAGAAGAAAAGCATCCTTCCCGTTGACGCCGTGCTCATGGCAGGCGGTCTTGGAAAGCGCCTCCGTCCCCTTACCGACAATATCCCAAAACCGCTTCTGAAAGTGGGCGGAAAGGCCATCATCGACCATTTGGTCCAGCGCCTGCATCGCTATGGCGTAAGCAATACCTATGTCACAGTGAACTATCTGGCCGAACAGATCATCGATCATTTCAAGGACGTTTCCGGAGTTCAGTGCGTACGGGAGCAGGAGTTTTTGGGAACCATCGGCTCGCTCCGCTTCATCGAGAATCTTAAGGATGAGATTCTTGTCATGAATTCGGACATTTACACCCAGATCGACCTGGAAGCATTTTATCTGCATTTCCGTCAAACCGGGGCTGATATGTGCATAGCGACGACTCCCTACGACGTTTCCATTCCTTACGGCATCATAGAACTTCGCAACGGACAGGTAAAAGCCATAAAGGAAAAGCCCGTATTCAACTATTACATCAATGCAGGCATATACCTGATACGGAAATCCGTCCTCGATCTCATCCCTGAAGGCAAAGTGTTCCATGCCACGGACCTTGTCAACACTCTTTCCGAGAACGGCGGCAAGGTGGTACACTTCCCCATCAACGGTATCTGGATCGACATCGGCAGTTTCGAGGAGTATCAGAAGGCCTGCGAACTCACAGTCAGGGACTAATTCGATGAAGCCAGGGAAAATATACAAGGCCGTCGCCGGAAGGATAGGACTGCTGAAAAAATTGGCCGATGCCTGCGGAAAGGCCGAAGGCACCATCTGGTTCCACGTAGCCTCCTTGGGAGAATTCGAAGAGGCGCGGCCGGTGATTGAAGCCACCCGCCAGCGCTTTCCGGAGGCCGGTATTCTGCTTACCTTCTTCTCCCCCAACGGATATGAAGCCAGAAAGGACTGGCCGATAGCGAACTGGGTTTTCTACCTGCCCTTCGACACCCGCCGCAATATGCGCCGTTTCCTGGACATCGTACGCCCTTCCAAAGCGATTTTCACCATAGGGGAACTGTGGCCCAATATGATGAGGGAGATTCGAAGAAGAGGGATTGAGGCTTCCATCATGTCTGTCAGGACAGAACCGGGCTCCAGCCTCTTCGGATGGCTGGGAAGAGGTCGCCGACAGATTTTCAGGACCTGCTATCGGCATATTTTAGTCCAGAACGAAAGGAGCAAGGAGTTACTGCAATCCATCGGCGCTCCCAACGTGGAGAAGGTAGGCGACGCACGTGTGGACCGCGTGCTCAAAATCGCAGCCCAACCCTGGAGCGACGCCCTGACCGAGAAATGGTGCAACGGGGAAAAAGTTCTGATCGGCGGTTGCACCTCTTCCTTACGTGACGACGACCTCATCATAGCCATTGCCAACTCCCATCCGGATAAAAAAATCATGGTCGTCCCCAAGGAAATGGACCCTGGCCCCATGCGCAGAATGATTGCTGCCGTGAAGGGCCGCAGCGCCTTGTATTCCGATTTCGAGAAAGACCCTGCCGGAATAGAAAAGGTTCAGGTGCTTATCGTGGATAAAGTGGGGATGCTCGCCCATCTGTACCGTTACGGATATGCCGCAGTGGTAGGAGGCGCTTTTGCCTATATGCCACACAGCGTCATCGAACCGGCAGTTTACGGACTGCCCGTGCTGGTGGGTCCCAATTATTTACGCGAAACGCATTTTGTCGATTTGCTGGAACTGGGTGCCGGAACGTCAGTTTCAACACCCGATGAAGCCGTAGCTTGGTTTGACAAGCTTCCGACAATGCTTCCGGAGGCATCGGAAAAGGCCGGCGCCTATTGCCGCGCCAACGCAGGCGCCACCGACGCCATAATGCATATTCTATTTGACTGATTAAAGATATTGCGCCGTGAAGCTGCCGCCTTGCTTGGCCAGTTCTTCCGGCGTTCCTGCAAAGACCACTTCGCCGCCTCTGTCGCCGGCGTCGGGGCCAAGGTCTATCACCCAGTCGGCACTGCGGATTACGTCAAGGTTGTGCTCCACCACTATCACCGTGTGGCCTTTTGCCAGGAGCACGTCGAAGGCTTTGAGCAGTTTTTCAACGTCGTAGAAATGCAGGCCGGTGGTGGGCTCGTCGAAGATGAAGAGTATCTTCTCACGTCCGCCGCCTGCAAGGGAGAGGAAGTAGGCCAGTTTTATACGCTGGCTTTCGCCTCCGGAGAGGGTGCTGGAAGGTTGCCCAAGCTTGATGTAACCCAGGCCGACATCGACCAGAGGCTGTAATTTGGCGGCAATGGTGTGCGCGGCTTCCTCTTTCTGCGCCCCGAAGAAAGCGATTGCCTCCTCGACGCTCATATTCAGGATGTCGTCAACATTCTTGCCCTGATACTTCACTTCCAGGATTTCCGGCTTGAAGCGTTTTCCTCCGCAGGATTCGCAGACCATTGTGACATCGGCCATGAATTGCATGCCTATCTTTACGAAGCCGTCTCCCTGACACTCCGGGCATCGGCCGCCATCCTGATTGAAGGAGAAATAGGAGGGCGTGAAGCCGTTGATGCGGGCGTACTGCTGGTCGCTTAGGAGCTTGCGGATGTCGTCGTAGATTTTAAGGTACGTGACGGCGTTGGAGCGGCTGCTCTTGCCGATTGGATTCTGGTCCACATACTCCACCCGCGTTATGCGGCTGATATCTCCCGACAGGCCTTTGAACGTGCCCGGCTGGTCGCCTGTCTCGTTGAGTCTGCGATGCAGCGCCGGATACAGGATATCGCCCACAAGGGAGCTTTTTCCGCTGCCGGAAACGCCGCTCACCACGGTGAAGGCATTTAGCGGGAAGCGGACGTCGATGTCCTTGAGGTTGTTTTGCATGGCTCCCTCCACGGTGATGGAGTACCGCCAGGGATTCTTTTCCCGCACGTACGGCTTGCGGATGCCGGCCAAGTACTGAAGGGTGAGAGATGGCCGGTCGGAGCCGGCCATGACGGCATCATCCCCAGTCGAGCCGGCCTTGACGGCACCCCCAGTCGAGCTGGCCATGACGTCATCCCCGGCTTGACCGGGGATCTTCAAGCGCGCCGGACTTCCTTGGAATACCACTTCGCCGCCGTTTACGCCGGCCATGGGGCCAAGGTCTATCAGCCAGTCGGCCGATTGGATTATTTCCTGGTCGTGCTCCACTACTACCACAGTGTTCCCTATGTCCCTGAGGCGTTTAAGCACTGCGATGAGCCTGTCCGTATCCCTTGGATGCAGGCCGATTGAAGGCTCGTCCAGGATATAAAGTGAGCCTACCAGAGAACTGCCGAGTGCGGTTACGAGATTGACTCGCTGGCTTTCACCGCCTGAGAGAGTATTCATGGTTCGCGAAAGCGTAAGGTATCCAAGGCCGACATCCTCTATGCATTGTAGCCTGTAGCGAATTTCGTCGATTGCCTTGCCGGCCACTTCCCTTTCGGTTTCGGTCAGTGAAACAGCTGATTCTCCGTTCATCAGCGAGTCGAACCAGCCCAGCAGCTCTTCCACCGTCATGCTCAGAAGATCGTGAATCGTCTTGCCGGCGACCTTTACCCAAAGCGCTTCCTTGCGCAGGCGGCTGCCGCCACATGCGTGGCAGGTAGTGCGGCCCGAGTATCGGCTGAGCATGTACTTGTACTGGATTTTATAGCGGTTGGCTTCGACCCATTCGAAGAATTCGTTTATGCCGACTATGGTTGTGTCGTCGTTCATATCGGCCCTTGATTCCCAGAGGGTTCGCTTTTGTTCCTCCGTCAGTTTGCAGTATGGGGTGAAGATGGGAATGCCGTATTTGTCTGAATTCTTAACGACCTGGTCTTTGAACCAGCTCATCTTTTCGCCCCGCCAGCAAGCTATTGCGCCTTCGTAGATGCTTTTGGTCTTGTCCGGGACCACCAGGTCTTCGCTCACTCCTACTATTTTTCCTAGGCCGCCGCAGACTGGGCAGGCGCCAAGGGGGCTGTTGAAGCTGAAAAGGTACTCGTCGGGATGGCGGAAGGTCAAGCCGTCCTTTTCAAAGCGGGAGCAAAAGTGCTTCATGCCTTCTGAGAGCTCCCAAAGGGCCATGTCTCCCCCGCCTTTGTCAAACGCGGCCTGGATGGAGGCGTTGAGACGGGTTCTCAGATCGGCGGACAGGCTGCCTGTCGTCTTGACGCGATCGACAAGGAGCCATAGTCCCTCAGGGTAATTGCCGTCCATCTTGAGCACGTCTTCGATGGGAAGGACGCTGCCGTCGGCCTCGTTGAACATTCTGCCGTAGCCTTCTTCCTTCAGGGAGAGGAGGAACTCCACCTTGTCGGCCCTGGTATTCCAGTGAATGTCCGACAGGATGTAAAAGGCATGGGGGTTACCGTCGGCAATATAATCCATGACGTCTTTGACGCCTTGGGCTTTGACCTCCTCCCCGCTGACAGGCGAATATGTGCGGCCGATGCGGGCGAAAAGGAGACGAAGGTAATCGTATATCTCCGTTGTCGTTGCAACGGTGGAGCGGGGGTTGCGGATATTCACCTTCTGCTCTATGGCTATTGCGGGAGGGATGCCTTCGATGATGTCCACGTCCGGCTTGGCCATTCGGCCCAGAAATTGGCGGGCGTATGAGGACAGGCTTTCCGCGAAGCGACGCTGCCCTTCCGCGAAGAGGGTGTCGAAAGCAAGTGAACTTTTTCCGCTGCCGCTCACTCCGGTTATTACTACCAGTTTATTGCGGGGAATTTCAAGCGTAATGCCCTTCAGGTTGTTTACCCGGGCGTTTTTAATGATGATATTACCTTCTGCCGGCATAGAGTGCAAAGATACAAAAACTACCGCGCTCCGGCAAATCTATTCTTCAACCGGTTCCAGGAATTGCATTGGAATATAGGAAGTGGCGACGCCTATGATGCCATCCAGGCATACCAGCAGGCGGCGGTCTTTCCGTATGCGCTTGACATAGCCCTCGACGCCTTGCAGCGGGCCTTCGGTAACTCTTACCTTGCCGCCTTCTTTATAAAGGGCGATATCGTCGGGCGAGAAGAAGTCCAGTCCGCTTGCGCCCGAATCGGTCACCAGGCGGAATATTTCCATCTGGCGCTGCGGGATTACGGCATAGGACTTCCAGTCCGGGGTCTTATAGATGAAGCCCTTGGGAGAACCGCCGCTCGGATCCTTCAACTCCTTCTCCAATGCGGAGAGGTCCGATTCTGTGGCTTGGAAGAAAATGAGCGAGCTTACCATCGGCACTCTTTCGTAGATGAAAGGGCCTTCCTGGATATAGCGAGGACTGGTTTTGTGCTCCTCCTGCAAAAGAGCCAGCTTACGCCTTGCAGCCGTGTGAGCGGGGCCTTTGAGCCGACGTTTTTCTGCTGCGAGGTAGGTTGTAAGGCCATGGTCGTGCAACAAGGTTTCCATTTCGAAAACTTTGTTGTAGAAAACCTTTACTGCATACCAGTTTAGCTGCTCCTTATCCATAACTATTTGAAAGGGTGGCAAAAATACTATTTTTTGGCCGATTACACAAGAACTAGCCCCAAAAGCGCCATTTTGACAGTAATATATGCCATTTTGGCACTATTATATGACTGTTTGTCAACCTTTTGAGCATAAACAGGCATTGGCCCCAGCTTTGCCATAACTACTGGCGAACGCAGTTTGATACAGCGTCCAGAAAAACAGAAGTTAAACATTTAATATAGGAGATTTAGTTATGTTACCCGTAAGAAGAAATTACAACCAGACTTGGATGCCCGACATCTTCAACGATTTCTTTGACAACACCTGGATGGAAAGGCCTAAGGCCACAGCTCCGGCCATCAACGTTTTAGAAACTCCTGAAGCCTACCAGCTGGAACTCGCCGCACCGGGCATGACAAAATCCGACTTTGACGTGCACCTGGACGAGCAGGGCGACCTGGTCATCAACATGGAGAAGAAATCCGACAACAAGAAGGAACATGAAAAAGGCCACTACGTCCGCCGCGAATTCTCATACACCAAATTCCAGCAGACCATGCTCCTGCCTGACGACACCGACCGCGAAGCAATCAGCGCAAAGGTAGAAAACGGCGTTTTAACAGTTAATCTTCCGAAAATCAAGAAGGTAGAACCCGAAAACACAAAGAAGCAGATTACCGTCGAGTAAATTTTTTGAAAAAAGTTTCAGTAACCCCTTGCAGAATCAAAAAAAGGTTGTACCTTTGCAATCCCGAAAGGGAAGTTCACTGAAAACTTGGTGCGGTAGTTCAGTCGGTTTAGAATACCGGCCTGTCACGCCGGGGGTCGCGAGTTCGAGCCTCGTCCGCACCGCTCAAAGATGCCTTACAAGCAATTGTGAGGCATCTTTTTGTTTTTGGGGGTTGGTATAAAATTTAATTTTCTCATGTACCTAAAAAATGCCTGGAGGCGCGTTTGAAAGGCGTCTCCAGGCGGTTGCGTTTATAAATACCCTTTCCACGTGCATACCTGGCTACACTTCCATTTGGGGCCTTGACCTCCAGTCCTACCAGATTCACGCCCGCTGCATCCTTCTGGATACGAAAACCGGATACCGGAGTCAGTTTCTCCAGGTATCCGGCGTTGTGCGCTTGTGAATATTGACCGGGCTAAATGAACATACAATGATAAACCGGAATCATTGTTAATTCGCCGTCCTTCCGGGAGTCCTTCGTGTAAACCAGATATCTGGGCCCGACATGCTGTGAGAACTTCTTGCAAAACTCATCCATTGATTTGTGTGTCTTGTAGCCAGAAGACTTGACTTCAACGGGGCAAATCTTAAATCCACGAGAGAGCAAGAAATCAATCTCATAATTGTGTTTGCCACTGGGAGTTGGCCAAGTATGGTAATAGAGTTTCTCTCCACGGGCTCGAAGCATCTGGGCAACAACATTCTCATATACGTAACCGAGGTCCGTAGCCAGTTTATCGCTAAGAAGCTTCTGGTAGATGATATTATCCGTGACAGCATTATCCCAAAAGGCCATGGTGACGAAGAGTCCGGTGTCTCCAACGTACATTTTGTACTGTTCGATGTTCCTGTGCTGGGACAAGCCTACGGACGGGTCGTTGGCGTGGTAGGAGAAATTGACGGCCATACTGTCTTCCATATCCTGAATAAGTTCGTCCATGTCTTCTTCATCCTGACTCCGGCCCAATACACTGGTAACCTGATAACGTGATGCATTGCCCGTGAGTTGGGATGGAGCAGCCATAAACATGCGTGTGGCGCGTCCGGTGGGATCTAGTTTCCGGAAATCATCGGCGTAAAGCTCAATAATTTCACGCTTCTTTGCATCAACGTCACTTAGATTATGTGTATCAAGATAAGCGTTAACCGCCTGGGGCATTCCTCCAACCAACATATAAAGGCGGAAATCCCTCATCAGTTTGCGACAGGTAGCATCACCGACGCCCTGGCGTTTTTCAAAGGTCTCCTTCATGAGCGGAACGGTGACGTCATCACCCAAAGCCCAACGGAATTCCTCATAATCCATCGGATACATCTCGATACGGGTTTCTTCGCTGGGAATGACAATTCCTTGAGTGTTCTTTTTGATTGAAAGGAGAGAACCCGTCTCAATATAGTCGTAGCGGTGGTCTTTTACCAGATACTTAATTGCCTCACGGACTTTGGGGGCTTTCTGGATCTCATCGAAGATGATGACAGATTTGCGCTCCTCCAGACGGACATTATAGATGAACTGTAGTTGAAGGAAGAAACGGTCGCGATCACTTATGTGTGCGACGGCTTCCCAAAGGGCGTCGGGGGCATCGGCAAAGTCAACTTTAATGTATGAGGAGTATTCATTCTTTGCGAATTCCTCTGCGATAGTTGACTTTCCAACACGGCGAGCACCTTTGATAAGAAGGGCGGTGCTTCCGTCCTTGGTCCGCTTCCATTCCTGAAGCTTTTCGTATATCTTGCGTTTGAATATGCGTTCTGGATATTCCATTTTCCTCACATTTTAATTACTGTTCAGATGCAAAAATAGGCCATTTCGACGGAATCTCAAAATGTTTTTCACAAATTATGTATAGAATCTCAAAATGTTTGTTATTAGCGGAAGTACTCGTACTTGTCGGTGAGTTTCTCCACCACTTCCAGGGAGTCGGCCTTGATGTATTTCTTAAGCATCTTCGGGGAGGCGTGGCCGGTGACCTTCTGCGCCTTGGATTGAACCATCCTTGATATGAATCAGAAATCCCGGAAAATATTCCAACAGGGTTAGAAAAACCCAATGATGGATAAAACCTTCGCTCAAGCTCAGGCCTAAATCAAATCGGTCTCATTCTGAGGCGGTGGGACCTACTGAAGAATCTCTTTTTAATCGGCCCTATGATGTACTGACGATCATATAGTATTCTTTTTGACTTTACCAAATTTTGGCAAGGCTTGCCAAAATTGCTGCAGCGAGTGCTTTCTGTCTTAGATTTGCAAAAAAGACAGGAGCCATGCAGAAACTGAAAAACTATCTCTACCCTACTCACGAAGCGCACGTCCGCATAACCGCAGACGGCAACACAGTCCAGGCCGACGGCGTTCCCGAATGGCCAGGCTCGCACTCCCTGCCGGATTATTATCAGTCCGGTCTCTGCGCCATATTCAATTTGCTTGAATCTATGCTCCCCTCTCTCAGTTGCATCAGCGTCATGGGCATCTTGCAGTATGGAGAATATCCATCATTCTGCGCCATCGACCTATGGGCTCAAACAGGGCAGGAAGGCTTTTACCTGCCTATGGCATCGGCAGCGTCACTGTTCTCGCAATTTGGCATTCCCTATTATCACCAACCCTTAATTTCAATAGTACGTTAATTTTATAAAAGTTCAAGCGGCGTCACGGACGCCCAGGAATAATAGTTCTTTGAAATCAGTGTCATTTTTTCGCAGTTTCGGGGATTTCCCGGAAATGGAAATAAATCGGTCAAGCATGTAAGCATT